>JAUSAU010000108.1 GCA_030652345.1 Coriobacteriia bacterium | reverse complement strand
AACGAGTCACCGATGTCGCGCATGTAGACGCAGTCGAAGTAGCGGGGGAGTTCGCCGCGCAGCTCCACGAAGTCCTGCAGGGTGACATAGGTGGCGACAGAGCCGGCGCCGAGTGCGCGCCGCACGGTCGAACGGGCGCCGTCCGCGCCGATGAGGTTCTCCGCCCGCACGAGTGCGGTCCCGTCATCGGTCTTGAGAGTGACCGTGACGCCTGACGAGTCCTGCTCGAACGCGTCGACACCGCACGATCCGACGATCTCCACGTTGTCGGGCAGCAGCGAGACCAGCCAGTCGTCGAATCCCGCGCGATCGACGTTCACGAACCGCAGTTCGGTCGCCTTGCGGATCCGCCGATCCCAGTCGACGTAGCGGAAATGGACGTGCTCGGGATCGAGGATGATCTCCCGCGGGATGCCGCCGAAGGGCGCGAGGAAGTCCTGGGTCCACTCGTGCAGCATCCCGCCGCAGCTCTTGTCGCGGGGAAGGCTTGCGGAGTCGACGAGAAGGACGGTCCCGCGTTCGGCGGCATGCAGCGCCGCCATCACGCCGGCGGGACCCGCTCCGGCGACGATCGTGTCATAGCGGTCGAGTGTGGGTGCGCTCATGCGGCTGTCGGCCCTTCGGGAGGTGTCTGGTGTCGGATTCGCTATGCGAGTGTCGTCTCCTGCCGGAGCCGGCTGGCCGTGCTAGGATTGGGCGGCCGCAAGTATACCAACGAAAGGCGTCCACGATGGCCAAGTGCTGGGAGCAGCGGGACTGCGACGAGGACATGCAGTCCACCTGTCCGCATAACGAGCCGGGCCATCAGTGCCCCACGAAGTGCGCGTTCGCCCAGTGCGGGCGCCCCACGAATGAGATCACGAGCGATCCCGCTCTCATCTTCGAGCCGACCATCGACCGCATGGTCGCCAAGAAGGAGACGTGCAAGTTCTGCGTCTTCTACCTCACGAACGGGCCGCGCATCCCTTCCTAGTCCACCCGCTCGTCCGTGGGGCTGACGGCCGCCGCCCCTCGCAGGGTGACGTGCGCGCTGCGCCGGGGTATCTCCAAACGGACACACGAGCGCCCGCGCCGCGGGCGCTCCCGTCGCGAGGAGGCCTTCCGATGCATATGCCGAGCATCCCGCACGCCGGTCGAGGACATGGCCACAACCGCCACCGGCGCATGCGTCCCAGCCCGCTGTTCATCTGCTTCGTGCTGGTAGAGAGCGTCTTCTGGGCGGGCTGTGCCGCGTGCCTGCTCTCGGCGGTGCATCGTGTCGCGGACGGCATCAGGATGCAGGCGCGGCTGAAGGCCCTCAAGGTCATGCCGGATGCGTTCACGGACGAGGAGCGGCTCGCGCTGATCCACAAGATCAAGTCGCGCGCGCTGAGTTCCTACTGACGTGCTGCCTCCCTCGCCGACCTGTTCCGCGCCGGCCGCGGCGCTCTTGGAGTTCGGCGAGGAGCTGGCGGCAGTCGGCGCAGCGCAGGTCGGGGGTGCGTTCACCGACATCCCCGAGGCGGACGCTCTCGTGAAGGGTTGTCCGGAAGCCTTCCTTCTCGCCGTGCTGTTCACGCAAGGGGTCTCCGCCGAGCGCGCCTGGGCGGGCCCCTATCTGCTGCGCGAGCGTCTGGGACATCTCGACCTCCGGCGACTGGCCTCAGAGCGGGCGGCGGTCGATGAGGCGGTGGCCCGTCGCCCGGCGTTGCACCGGTTCAAGCACACGCTCGCCGGCTGGATATCGGACGCGGCCGCGCGACTGCTCGAGTGCTGGGATGGCGACGCGACGCGCATATGGGCGTCAGGAAGCAGCGCCGTGGAGGTGATGGAGCGCCTCTCCGCGTTCAAGGGCATCGGGCGCAAGAAGGCCGCGATGGCGGTCGAGATCCTGGCGCGTCACTTCGGGGTGCCGATCGCGGGGCTCGACCGGGGTACCGTCGCCTACGACGTGCACGTCCGTCGCGTGTTCCTCCGTGCGGGCCTTGTCGAGCGTGACACTCCGGCGGACGTGGCAGCAGCCGCTTCCGCCGCGTGCCCCGAGTCGCCCGGCCGTCTGGACCTGCCCGCCTGGCTCGTCGGGCGTCAGTGGTGCCACCCGCGACGCGCGGAGTGCGACGCGTGCCGGATCGGGCACGCCTGTCCACGCCTCGTGGGCCTTTCGGTCCAAGGGGTCGGCGATCGCGGAGCGGTCAGGTAGCGAAGGCCTCTCGGTTCGACCCGCTTCGCCTCAGGCGAGCGACTTGAAGAGCAGTCCCGAGAGCAACTTGGGATAGAAGTACGTCGACTTCTGAGGCATCGTCTCGCCTGCGAGGGCCACCGCCGCCACCTGGTCCATCCGCGTCGGGTTCAGGATGAAGACGGCGTCGTGGTCACCGGCGGCCTTCATCGCCTTGTGGGCATCCTTCGCGAACGAGAGACGGTCCAGCGTCTCCGGGCGATCGGGGTGGATATCGAGCAGGGGGTTCAGGATGAGCTCCTGCAGCGTGGCGACATCGAGAGCGCGCCACGGGGCGGATGTGCCGGTGGGGTACGCGGCGGTGTGGTCGATGTCAGAGCGCAGGCGCACCAGCTTGGTGACGCCGTCCCGTGTCGCGACCAGGAACGACGGCAGATCCGCATTGGCGGCCAGTGTCTTGGACGGGTGGCCCTCCGGGACGTCGAGCACATCGAAATGCTCGGCGAGGGCGGTCCGGAACTCCTGCGGATCGAAATGGCCGGGTGCGTCGGCGATGCGGTGAGTCGGCCAGACGACGAGACCCGGGTCGTCCATGTTGACCAGCGCCATCATGACGGAGTCATACGCAGGGGGCGTGACATCCTTGGGGAGGTCGGCCTCGGCCGCCCGTCGCTCGTCGCGGTAGGCGAGCGCGGTGGTGTAGCGGTGGTGACCGTCGGCGATGAAGACCGGGCGGTCCGCCATGAACGCGGCGAGTGCCATATGGTCCGCCGGATCGGTCAGTGCCCAGATCGTCGACACGACCCCGTCGTCGTCGGTCGCGGTCGCGAGCGCGGGGGTCGCCATCGCCCGGGCGATGAACGCGTCGGTGACATGCTCCGGGTCGTCGTACATCGAGAAGACCTGGCTCAGATTCGCCGCGGTCGCTCGCGTCATGTTCAGTCGGTCGTCGATGGCCTTGGGAAGCGTGCGCTCGTGCGGCAGGACGACTCCGGCCGAGAACGGCTCGAGGTCGACGGCGGCGATGAAGCCGCGACGGGCGATCTCGGTTCCCTGATGCGGGTAGCGCTGTTCGAGGACGTAGATGACCGGGTCGCCTTCGACTCCGAGGATGCCCTCCTCGAGCCACGAGCGCCAGCGCGTGCGTGCCGTCTCGTAGCGGTTGCCGGGGGCCGAGGGGTCCAGGGCGCCTTCCGGCAGCTCGAGCGCGACGACGTTATGGGGGTCGCGCCCCAGCAGGTCCTCGCGCAGTTCTGCGGGGATGACGTCGTAGGGGGGAGCGGTCAGCGGCGTGATGTCGAAGCCCTCGGGGCGTGCGTAGCGGACAGCGCGGAACGGGCGGACGACGGCCACGGGGGATTCCCTTCAACGCACGGACGAGCGCGGATCACGCGCGCGGCGCGCGCGCGGGAGCCATGCTACCCGAGCATGTAGCGGAACGCCAGAAAGGACAGGATGCCCACGGCGGTCGCACCGAGGAAGCTCCGCGTGGAGCGATAGACGACCGCCGTCGGGACCGATGCGAGCAGATACGGGTTGGTCAGCGGCGGCAGCCAGATCCCGTCGGGCTGCAGGACGCTGGTGGCGACCATGGCGGCCATGACCGAGACCGGGACGAAGCCGAGCCAGCGTTCGACGATAGGCGGCAGCTCCATGCGTGAGAGGATCGCCAGCGGCAGGGCGCGCAGGATGACGTTGGTCAGAGCCATCCCGACGATCACGATCCAGATCGTGGTGTCCGTCATCGCGAGACCGCCGTCATGATGGTGGCGGCCACGATCGCGCCGACGACGACGGGCCACATGCCCGGGAGCACCATGGTGAGCGCGAGTGCGAGACCGGCGGCCAGCGCTGCCGCGACGATCTCCCTGCGGCCCGTGATCTGACCGACGAGCAGCGCGACGAACATGGCCGACATCGCGAACTCGACGCCCCATTTCGACGGGTCGCCGATGGCCGCACCGGCGAGGGCGCCGATGACGGTCCCCAGAAGCCAGCCCGTCCATGAGATGACGCCGACGCCCAGCATGGAGTACCTGTCCGCACGGCCGGCTCGCAGGTCGCTGATGTTCACCGCGAAGACCTCGTCGGTCAGCGTGAAGGCGAGCAGGGCCTGTGTGGGCCGGTCGACGCCGCGCAGGTGCGGAGCGAGCGTGGCGGAGAAGAGCAGATGCCGCAGGTTCACGACGCCTGTGGCGATGAGGGCCGCGATCGCGCCGTCCCCGGAGCGGAGTGCGTTCACGGCTATGAACTGCCCCGCACCGGCGAAGACGAGGGCGGAACACGCGGTCGTCTGCGTGGCTGAGAATCCGATGGAAACGGCGGCGAGTCCGAAGGCGGCGCCGACGGGGACGTAGCCGAGGAAGACGGGCAGCCCGAGTCGGACTCCGCGCATAAAGCGCGCCGACGGGGAGGCGGCGTCGGTGGCCGCGGGCTCTGTCGCTGACATGCGGGTGAGGATAGCAGAGGGCCCGGATCCGACCGCTCACCGACCGTCCGGCATCGCAGGCCGGGGATGTGTGCCGGAGCACTCGGCACGCGTTTCGCACGGGGGTAGAATCGTGACAGGCCCGCGACCCCGGAGGTGATCGCGATGGAGTTCTCGATATGGTGTCCGTCCGACGGTTCTGTCGAGGTGGGCCTCGAGGACATCGACTCCATCGTGGTGCGCAGCGGTAGCGACGTCGAAGTGATGTTCATCTGTCCGCGCTGTGGTGCGCGCGTCACCATGTCCGCACAGGTCCCGCACGCGCTGCTCGCCACGCTGGACGAGGCCTGGGTCCAGATCGACGGCGCCGAGCCACACCTCATCACCCTCCGGCGTGATGCGTCGTCGGTGCCGCAGGTCATGCGCACCGCCGATACGGACGAGCGCATCGAGAGCTACTGCGAGTACTTCAGACGCGAGCTCGATGGTGTGTGCAGTCTGGACGACATGCTCACCGAGATCGACGCCCACGAGGTGCGGTAGGGCGGGTCGCGGTCAGCTCCATGACCTGAAGCGCGTGCTGCGGCGATCGTTCCACCATGCGGGCACGATCAGCAGGACTCCGCTCAGGAACCCCCCGACGTGCGCGAAATACGCGACCCCGCCGAGTTGCGCGGCCGGCCCGATGCTGGCCAGCCCGGAGGCGAGCTGCAGGCCGAACCACACGGCGATCACAAGCCACGCCGGCAGCGATGCGAGCTCGACGATGATCACGATGAAGATCGCCGTGAGCACCCGGGCCCTCGGGTAGAGCAGCAGGTAGGCGCCCAGGACTCCCGCGACCGCACCCGACGCACCGACGTTGGGGACATCGACGAATCCGGTGACGGCGGTCTGCGCGGCGGTCGCCACGAGTCCGCACGCGATGTAGAACGCCAGGAATCGCCACGGCCCCAGCCGGTCCTCGATGTTGTTACCGAAGATCCACAGATAGAGCATGTTGCCGCCGACATGCACGAAACCGGCGTGCATGAACAGCGACGTGAGTACCGTGAGCCAGGCCGCGGGGGAGAAGGGCGCAGCGGCCAGATGCGCCGGGTTGAACGCCCAGCGCACCAGGAACGCATCGGAGGCGGCGGGCCCCGCGGTCACCAGCAGGTACACCTGGTAGCCGAAGACGCCGAGATTGGCGGCGATCAGCGCCCAGGTCATCCACGACGGGCGCGAGGTCGGGTTGTCGTCGCGCAGCGGGAACATGCGTCTCCTTGGCGGTGCGGGTCCTCGCGGGGGTGTCCACGCTCCCCGGTACTGTATCCTAGTCCCCGCGGCCTCTCATTCCCGGCCGCATGGAGCCCCGGTGCGGGCGGTGCCCGCGAAGGAGGAGACGTCGATGTTCTCTGGCCTGCTGTTCGTGATCTGCGGCGGCGCCGTCGTGCTCGTGCTGATCGTCGTGGCCGCCCTGGTCATCGGGCTCTACAACCGCCTCGTCACCCTGCGTAGCCGCGTCGACAACGCCTGGTCCCAGATCGACGTCCAGCTGCGTCGGCGCTACGACCTCATCCCGAACCTCGTGGAGACCGTCAAGGGCTACGCCGCCCACGAGACGGAGACCCTTGAGAAGGTGATCCAGGCGCGCAGCGCGGCGATGTCGGCCACCGGCGTCGACGCGCAGAGCAAGGCCGAGAACGTGCTGACCGATACGCTGAAGTCGCTCTTCGCCCTGGCCGAGGCGTATCCGGATCTCAAGGCGAACCAGAGTTTCCTCATGCTTCAGGAGGAGCTCGGCGGGACCGAGGGCAAGATCGCCTACGCCCGTCAGTTCTTCAACGACTCGGTCATGAGCTACAACATGGCCGTCCAGCAGTTCCCGGCCAACCTCATTGCGGGCATGTTCGGTTTCACCGAGCGGGTCTACTTCGAGATCGAGGCTGTCGCCAAGGAGCCGGTCAAGGTCCAGTTCTAGGCCGCCGCACCGCACCCTTCCTGAGACGAGGCGTCCGTGGCCGCGTTCGCCTTCCCGCCCATCGACCCGGTGGCGTTCCACCTCGGGCCGGTCGCCGTGCGCTGGTACGGACTCGCCTACCTCGTCGGCTTCCTGTTCGCGTGGTGGATGCTCAAGGTCGTCGACGAGCGGTGGGAGATGGGCCTCGGGCCCGACGGGCGCACCGACGCGATCCTCGCGTCGGTCATCGGAGTCATCGCAGGTGGGCGCCTTGGCTACGTCCTCGTCTACGGGGCGGGCGCGTATCTTCGCGAGCCGCTCAGGGTCTTCGCGCTCTGGGACGGCGGCATGTCGTTCCACGGCGCTCTCGCAGGGATACTGCTCGCCGCCATCTGGGTCTCGCGTCGCTCGGGTGTGTCGTTCCTGCGGTTGTGTGACGCGGGCGCGGCGGGTGTCCCGCTCGGCTTGCTTCTCGGGCGGCTCGCGAACTTCGTCAACGGCGAGTTGTGGGGACGCACCACGAGCGTGCCGTGGGGCGTCGTCTTCCCCGGGGCAGGCCCCGTGCCGAGACATCCGTCACAGCTCTACGAGGCGGGACTCGAAGGGGTCGTTCTGCTGGTGGTCATGCTGCTGCTGGCGCGCACCCGGCGGCCCGACGGAGAGCTGTTCGGGTGGCTCGTGGGCCTCTACGGCGTATTCCGCATCTTCGTCGAGTTCTTCCGCGAGCCCGACATCCAGGTCGGCTTCGTCGCCGGCGCCGTCACGATGGGGCAGGTACTGAGCGTACCGATGGTCGCTCTCGGTATCTGGCTGGTGTGGCGCGCACGCACGCGGGGTCGGGCGAGTGCGGCTCAGGCCGGGGGAGCGTCAGCGGATTCCTGATCGGCACAGACGCGATCCGCGGGCTTCCAGCACGGGCCGGTCCGATGCATGCACCGCACCGCATCCGAGGCCACGATCGCGCGGATGGGCTGGCACTGCGCGCAGAAGAACTTCGGCATGAGTCCGACGACATCCTTGAGGTCCGGGTCGCGGTAGGCGTCCCGGTCGGGGTCTTCCATCACGTGGAGGAGGTAGCACGTCATCGTCGGGTCCGCCGCTTTCACCGTTGTGGTGTCAGTCTACACGGGCGGGAGAGTCCGGGGCGACGGCTCGGGGCGATGAACGGCGTGCCTGCGGGCCGGACGTGGGATTCCGGGCGAGAAAGGGTCCGTTCGACCGCGTGCTATGCTTCGGGCCGGAGCCGGAACTCGACGAAAGGTACAGGGAACGCCGTATGCGGTCGCGCACACTGCCCCTCGTCGCATTGGTCGTTCTCGCGGCCCTCGCAGCCGGTAGCGCAGGCTGTTCGGCACCCAAGGTCCTCGTTTCCGTCTGGCCCCGGGCTACCGCCGAGCGTGCGATCCCCAAGCCGGCCGTAGCCCCTCGCTGGCCGCTGACCGGCCTCGACGCGCCCTCCGCTGACGCGGTCAAGGTGCGCGTCGTCTCGGTCAAGGTCGAGAACTCCGCTGCTGCACGGCCTCAGGTCAACCTCGACCAGGCCGACGTGATCTACGAGACGGTGACCGAGGGTGGCATCACCCGGTTCAACGCGCTCTTCCATTCCAAGGCGCCCAAGCAGGTCGCGCCCGTTCGTTCCGCACGCGCTTCCGACTTCTACATCGTGCCGCAGTACCGTGCGCTGTTCGCGCACGTCGGCGGCAACAAGGAAGTCATGAAGGAGTTTGCCAAGCGGGACCTCTACGACGACATGGACCAGTTCTTCAATCCCGCGTCGTACTGGCGCGGGAAGGACCGGGCCGCGCCCCACAACATGTTTGTCGACGTGACGAAGATCCGGTCGGCGGCCACAGCCAAGCGCAAGTATCCCGCGACGCTCGAGATAACGGGCCTCGCCTTCACGCGCTCGGCCGCTGTGGCGACGCCCTCCGTGACGCTGCTGACGGTGCCGTTCGCGCCCGGCAACAAGGTCCAGTGGAAGTACGACGCGGTGTCGAGGGCCTATGCCCGCTCCAACAACGGCAAGGCGCACGTCGACAAGGCCTCAGGTGCACAGTACCGGGCGACGAACGTGGTCGTCATGTGGGCGCAGGTCAGGACGAGTGCGATGCACGATGCGCTCGGCACGCGAGCCTTGGAGATCATCCTGAAGGGCACGGGGCGAGCATCCGTCTTCCGAGGCGGGCAGCGGTTCGACGGCACGTGGGAGGCAGGGACCGACGCTCCGCCGGTATTCCGCGCTCCCGACGGGAGTGCGATCAAGTTGGCCCCGGGTCAGACGTGGTTCCAGGTCATCGCCAACGACCAGAACATCCAGATGCGCTAGACGGCGCCCGCCGGTCAGCTCGACCTGTTGTCGGGTCCGAATGGCGCATTCCGCACCATCACGATGGGTTGTTGGGTATGTCAGGCGAGGGTAGACTTACGTCTCCGCTGAACCGCACCTGCGCGAGCGGGATGACAACCATCCGTTCGCATGCGATACGAGAACAGAAGGAGCACGGATCCCATGGCTGACAGCACCGCGATCGGCACCCTGCGCGTCAAGACCGGCCTCGCCGAGATGCTGAAGGGCGGCGTCATCATGGACGTCGTGACCGCCGAGCAGGCCAAGATCGCCGAGGACGCCGGCGCGGTCGCCGTCATGGCGCTCGAGCGCGTCCCCGCCGACATCCGCGCCGCCGGCGGCGTGGCCCGCATGGCCGACCCAACCATCGTCGAGTCGATCGTGGGCTCGGTGTCGATCCCGGTCATGGCGAAGTGCCGCATCGGCCACTTCGTCGAGGCGCAGGTCCTGCAGTCACTCGGAGTCGACTATATCGACGAGTCAGAGGTCCTCACCCCGGTCGACGAGGAGCACCACGTCAACAAGTGGGACTTCAACGTCCCGTTCGTCTGCGGCTGCCGCAATCTGGGCGAGGCGCTCCGCCGCATCGGCGAAGGTGCCGCGATGGTCCGGACCAAGGGCGAGCCGGGCACCGGCAACGTCGTGGAAGCCGTGCGCCACATCCGCTCGGTGTCTGACGAGATCGCGTGGCTCAAGGGGCTTCGCGGTGAGCAGCTCTTCGCTGCGGCGAAGGACCTTCAGGCCCCGTACGAGCTCGTGAAGTGGGTCGCCGAGAACGGCAAGCTTCCCGTCGTGAACTTCTCCGCGGGAGGGATCGCCACTCCGTCCGACGCCGCCCTCATGATGCAGCTCGGGTGTGACGGCGTGTTCGTCGGTTCCGGCATCTTCAAGTCCGGCGATCCGGCGAAGCGCGCGAAGGCGATCGTCGAGGCGACGACGCACTTCGAGGACGCGGACATCATCGCGAAGGTGTCACGCAACCTCGGCGAGGCGATGGTCGGCATCAACATCTCCGACATCCCGGCCGCAGAGCGCATGCAGGAGCGTGGCTGGTAGCGTGAGGATCGGCGTACTCGCACTCCAGGGCGCCTTCCGGGAGCACATCGTCTCGCTCGAGGCGCTCGGCGTCGAGGCTGTTCCCGTGCGCCTGCCTGACCAGCTCGACGGCTGCGTCGGGCTCATCATCCCGGGCGGGGAGTCCACTGCGATCGGGAAGCTCATGGACACCTACGGCTTCTACGATGCGGTCGCCCAGCAGTATGGCGCGGGCATGGCGGTGTGGGGAACGTGCGCCGGGGCGATACTGATCGCGCGTACCGTCCTGGATGCGCTGCCCGATCAGCGCTCGCTCTCCCTGATGGACATCGCGGTGCGCCGCAACGCATACGGTCGGCAGGTCGATTCGTTCGAGGCCGATCTGCATGTCAGCGGCATCGACGGGGAGTTCCGGGGTGTGTTCATCCGTGCGCCGTGGATCGAGCAGGTCGGAGCGGGTGTCGAGGCGATCGCGCGCCACGATGGCCGCATCGTCGCCGCCCGCCAGGGCGACCTGCTCGCGACCACGTTCCACCCGGAGCTGACCGGCGACCCGCGCTTCCACCGCTACTTCGTCGAAGAGGTCGTGGGAGCGCCGCGGGTCTAGGGAAGGCTCGCCGGCGCCTTGGCGGGGTGCGCTGCGTCGCCGCCACACGCTCATCGCGTCCGAATCGGGTATCCTTACCTGCGGTCGTTCCCCGCGCATCCGTGCGCGCGAAAGAAAGGTACGTGACGCATGTCCGGTCACTCGAAATGGGCCACCACCAAGCACCGTAAGGGCGCCCAGGACGCGAAGCGCTCGGCTCTGTTCTCCAAGCTCAGCCGCATCATCACCGTCGCCGCCAGGACGGGGGGCGACGCGAATCCCGAGAACAACGCCTCGCTGGCAGCGGCCATCGCGAAGGCGAAGTCGTATTCGCTGCCCAAGGACAAGATCCAGACAGCGATCGACAAGGCGTTCAGCGCCGGCGCCGGCGCCAACTACGAGGTCGTCATCTACGAGGGCTACGGCTCCGGTGGCGTCGCGGTGTATGTCGAGGCGCTCACCGACAACCGCAACCGTACCGCTGCCGATGTGCGCGCCGCGTTCACGCGTGCCGGCGGCTCCCTCGGCGCGACCGGTTCGGTGGCGTTCCAGTTCGAGCGCCGCGGCGAGATCCTCATCGAGAAGAGCGGCGCTCCGGACGAGGAGGAGTTGCTCATGGCCGTCATGGAGGCGGGCGGCGAGGACCTCGAGGACAACGACGAGGAGTTCGTGGTGGTGACCGCCGCGAACGACATGATGGCGGTCAAGACCGCGCTGGAGGCGGCCGGCATCGAGGTCAAGGGCGCCGAGCTCAGCATGCGCCCGACGACACCCGCGGCGGTGACGGCCGAGACCGCCAAGAAGGTGTTCCGCCTCATCGACGTGCTCGAGGAGAGCGACGACGTCCAGGACGTCTATCACAACATGGAGATGACCGAGGAGCTGGCGGCAGCACTCGACGCATAGACTCGCGTTCGCCCGAATCGTCCCGACGGGATGCCTGCGCTGAAGCGGGCATCCCGTTTCCTTTTGCGCGTGTCGGAGCCGTCGCGTACACTGAACATACGTTCGATTGGCGACGAAGCGAGGGGGCCCGGTGTCCGTCATCATCCTGGGTGTCGACCCGGGCCTCGCGAACACCGGATGGGGCGTCGTCGAGACCGACGGAGCGCGCTTCCGCTGCCTGGGGTACGGGTGTATCCGCACCGTCGCGGCTGACGATACGGCCGGGCGCTGCAAAGCCGTGCACGACGGCCTCGCCGGCGTCATCGCCCGGTTCTCGCCTGCAGAGGCGGCGTTCGAGAACATTTACTTCAACCGCAACGTACAGACGGCGATGGCCACCGGCCAGGCGCGCGGTGCGGCCCTCGTGGCCGCCGCCGATGCGCGGCTGACCGTGGGCGAGTACGGCCCGGGCGAGATCAAACTCGCCGTGGTCGGGAGCGGCACCGCCGACAAGCGCCAGATCACGTACATGGTCCGGACAATCCTCGCGCTGGACCACGATCCCGAGCCCGACCACGCGGCGGATGCACTCGCTGCCGCGATCTGTCATGCGAATCAGCGCGTCGCACGCGCACGCGCAGCCGAGGCCGGTCGCGCGGCGGGAGGTGCGCGATGATCGCCTTCCTGACGGGTCGGGTCGCCGGCAGGTCGCCGTCGTTCGCGCTGCTGGACGTCGGCGGGGTCGGCTACCGGCTGCTCATGTCCACCCAGTCGCTCGCGGGGCTGCCCGCGGACGGCGACGAGGTGACGGTCCATACGTACCTGCACGTCCGTGAGGACGAGCTCACGCTCTACGGCTTCGAGAACGAGGAGGAGCGCGGGCTGTTCGAACTGCTCATCACGGTGAGCGGGGTGGGGCCGAAAGTCGCGCTCGCCGTCCTGTCGTCGCTGCGGCCGGATGCGCTGCGGCAGGCGGTCGCCTCGGAGGACGTGGCGCTGATCACCAGCGTGCCGGGCATAGGCAAGAAGACGGCGCAGCGGCTCATCCTCGAACTGCGCGACAAACTCGACGTGCCCGACATGCCCGCGCACGGTGTCGGCCGCGCGCACGCGGCTGCGGCCGCCGAGGCGCGCGACGCGCTCGTGTCGATGGGATTCTCGCCGGCCGAGGCCGCCGCCGCACTGCGTGAGGCACCCGCCGGGGCGTCGGCCGAGGACCTGCTCCGGGTCGCGCTCAAGATGCTGGGGGGCGGTGCGTGATGGCGGACATCGGATCGACCGAGTGGACGCCGGGCGCGCCCGACCCGGACGAGGAGCGGCTCGTATCGGCGCGCTACACCGTCGATGACATCGAGATCGACCGCTCGCTTCGTCCGAAGCGGCTCGGCGAGTATCTCGGCCAGTCCAAGGTCAAGGAGTCGCTCGGGGTTCTGATCGCCGCCGCGTCGGGGCGCAACGAGCCGCTCGACCACGTCTTGCTGTCGGGCCCGCCGGGGCTGGGAAAGACCACGCTGGCCGGTGTCATCGCCAACGAGCTCGGCGTGACCATGAAGACGACGAGCGGACCGGCGATCGAGCGCGCGGGGGATCTGGCCGCCATCCTGACAAACCTCGAGGCCCGCGACGTCCTGTTCATCGACGAGATCCACCGCCTCAACCGCATGGTCGAGGAGGTCCTGTATCCCGCGATGGAGGACTTCAAGCTCGACGTGGTGATCGGCAAGGGACCGGCGGCGCGCTCGCTGAGGCTCGAGGTGCCGCCGTTCACGCTTGTCGGGGCGACGACGCGCACGGGGCTGCTCACAGGTCCGCTGCGCGACCGCTTCGGCATGGCGTTCCGCCTCGACTACTACACCGCCGAGGACCTCGAGGCGATCGTGCGTCGCTCGGCGGACATCCTCGGGGTCGACGTGGACACCGAGGGCGCGGCGGAGATCGCGCGCCGGAGCCGCGGCACCCCACGGCTCGCCAACCGTCTGCTCAAGCGCGTGCGCGACTACGCACAGGTGCGCCACGATGGCCACATCACCGAGGACATCGCGGCCGAGGCGCTCGCGTTCTTCGAGGTCGACCATGCCGGTCTGGACCGGATGGACCTGCGCATCCTGGAGACGCTGACCACGAAGTTCTCGGGGCGGCCGGTGGGCCTGAACACGCTGGCGGCCTCCGTCGCCGAGGAACCCGATACACTCGAGGACGTCTACGAGCCGTTCCTTCTGCAGCTCGGGTTGATCCAGCGCACGCCGAAGGGGCGTCAGGCGACCGAGCGCGCGTACGAGCACCTCGGCCTAGCCGTGCCACGGCCGGCGGAGCAGGGCGGACTGTTCTAGGGAGGGGTTTCGAGGTGGAGTGCCCGAAGTGCGGAGCCGACAACGCCGCGGGAGCGGCCTTCTGCTCCCTGTGCTACGAGCGTTTCCCCGCTGCGTCCGGGGCCGGGGGCTCCCTGACGACGCCCGGCCAACGGAAGGGCCACGGCATCGGCGCGAAGGTGGGCGCCCCGCGTGCCGCCGGGGCCGCAGGTCCTCAGATCGACTGCAACGACCCCGCCGTGCGTGCGGGGCTGCTCGATGAGAAGTCCGGAGCGCTGCATGCAGACGATGTCGTCTCTGCCGTCGACACGGCGGGGGATGTCATCGGTCTGGGGATGATCGTCGGGGGCCTGCTCGACGCCGTCTCCTCGTTCGACGGGGACTAGCGACGTGCCGACTGCTCAGGTCGGAGAGCGAACGCTGCGGTTCGAGCCGCTTTGGGTGCGTGTCGACCGCAACAGGGTCCGCCTCGCGTCGTTCGTGGTCCTGTTCGTGGGGGGCTCTGCCGCGCTCCTGACGCTGGCGCTGGTCGCCGTGCCCGGCGTGCTGATCGGCTGGGGATTCGGCGTGATCGAACTCGTCGAGCCGGTTCCGTGGTTCGCGCGCCTGCCGTGGGTGGTCGCGGCGTGCTTCGGGGTGATGCTGCTGATCGGCGGTCTCATCGCAGCGGTGCAGTTGGCCAACGCCCATGATTGGGTCACGAGCCGCTTCCAGGGCCGCATGGCTGACGCCGGTGAAGAGCCGGGACTGGAATCGGCGATCGCGGACATGGCGCTGGCGGCCGGGCTGCCGCAGCCGCCCGGCATCCTCCTGTTGCCCACGCCCGCCGTCAACGCGCTGGCGATCGGCACCTCCCGCGCGCGCCCGGTCATCGGCGTGACGCGCGGATTCCTCGACACGCTCGACACCGACGAACAGCGTGCGGTCATCGCGACGCTGACCGCGCGGATCGTCGCGGGCGACATCCTGTTCGGAACGGCGCTGGCGGCGCTGATGGGGCCGATCAAGGCCGTGCGCGACTCGCGGTTCGCCGCCGGATCGACGGCCGGATGCGCTGCGGACAGCTGCACGTCCCAGGGCTGCTCCGGCGCCGATCTCGACGGCTGCTCGGGCTGCGCCGACCTCGGCAGCAGCGACGACGCGGGCGGGTGCCTCGTGGCGATCGGGATCGCGGTGTTCCTCGCGGTCGTCGCCGCGATCACCTATGCCGCTGTCTTGACGGCCGCATGGATCGTCACGCTGTGGGGCCGGGCGCTGCACCGCGCATCGTACGAGAAGGCCGACGCCGAGGGCATGCTCCTGCTCAAGGATCCGGCTCCGATGCTGAGCGCGCTCGGCAAGGTCATCACTTCCGAGACCGGCATGTCCGAGGCCGACGCGAGCTACGACGGCATCTTCTACGCGCCGACGTCGGGCACGACTGCGATCGTCCCGCACGAGCGCGCGCGATTCGACCGCCTGTGCGAGGTGCTCGGGGTCGAGGGCGCGGCCGCGTCCATCGACGCGGCGATCGCGCGCCGAGCGGAGACTGCGGCTACCGTACGGGCGGAACGGAAGCTCGCCCGGGCGCAGCGCCGCGGGACTCCACCGCCGCCGGGGGACGGGCGCTCGTCCTAGAGCGTGACGTCGTAGGCGAACAGGCCGTGCAGGTTGCAGTGTTCGATGGCTCGCACGACGGTGCCTGCGGGCAGCGACACCGGGACGCAGAACCGCGGGAACGTGACGGCAGGAGAGAGGTCCAGCCTTGCGATCGGCGCGCCGTCCGCGAACAGTTCGATCGACGTGATGTAGTGGTCCGTCCCGTTCGGGTGTGCGATCTCGTGCCCGACCTCGACGTGGACGACGACGAGATCACCCTGCGCCTCGAGCGTGATGAACGGGGTGTGCTTCTTCTCGAAATCACCGGCGGTGGCGAAGTCGGTCACGACGGTGATGGTGGGGGCGTCTGCCATGGATGAAGACCTCCTCGGGGCGGGAACGGCGTCGCCGGGGGAACCCGGCGAAAGGATATGTACCCTCAGGCGCCAGGCGGGCGACGCCGTCCGCCGCCGGATCCGCGCCGCTGGTCGGTCACCTGAGGATGCGAACGCGTCCGTTGGGTCTAGAATCCGAGTCGTCCGGCGCTCCCGGACCCTTTCCTGACATCCGAGGAGGACCGGTGCCCGCCCATTCCGATCTCATCGACCGAGACGACCTCGTGCTGCTCGTGATCGACCTGCAGGAACGTCTCGCGGCGGCTATGCCTCACCGCGGCGACGTGGTCGCTGTCGCGGCCAGGCTCGTGCGCGTGGCAGCCCTCGTCGGCGCGCCCGTGATCGTCACGCGCCAGTATCCTCGGGGTCTGGGCGAGACGGTCCCGGACGTCGAGCAGGCACTGGCGGACGCCCGCGGCACGGTTCCCGTGACCGTGCTCGACAAGACGGCCTTCTGCGCCTGCGGTGAGCCCGGATTCGATGAGGCGCTCACATCCTCGGGGCGCCGTCAGGTCGCCATCGTCGGCATGGAGGCGCACATCTGCGTGACTCAGACCGCGCTCGCCCTCGCAGCCGACGGGTACCGGGTCCAGGTCGTCGCGGACGCATGCTGTTCCCGTGCGGATTCGGACCGCGATATCGCGTTCGCGCGCCTGCGCGCCCGGGGGATCACGGTGACGTCGGCTGAGTCGCTCATGTACGAGGCGGTGGGGCGCTCGGGGACCGACGAGTTCAGGGCGCTGCTGGGCATCGTCAAAGCGGGGTAGACTCACTCCGGGTGCCGCGCGCTCGCGTGTGCACGAGTTCACGCAGCCGGCCGAGAGGGACGATCCGTGCTTTCAGACGTCGAGATCGCACAACGCGCGACGATCGTGCCGGTCGCCGAGATCGCCGCAGCCGCCGGGATCGCGCCGGAGTTCCTCGAGCCGTTCGGTACGTACAAGGCGAAGGTGCGGCTCGCCATCAACGCCGAGCTCGCGGACCGACCGAACGGCAAGTACGTCGTCGTCACCGCCATCACCCCGACGCCGCTCGGCGAGGGCAAGACGCTCACGACCGTCGGGCTCGGGCAGGCGTTCCCGCGCATCGGCCGCAGCGCCTTCACGGTGATCAGGCAGCCCTCGCTCGGTCCGGTGTTCGGTATCAAGGGCGGCGCCGCCGGCGGGGGCTTCAGTCAGGTCCTGCCGATGACCGACCTCAACCTGCACCTCACCGGCGATGCCCACGCCGTCACGGCCGCGCACGACCTGTGCTCGGCCTTCATCGACAACGCGTTGCACCACCGCAGCGCCGTCGACCTCGACCCCTACGCGGTCACGTGGCGGCGCGTCCTCGACATCTCGGACCGCGCACTTCGCAGCGTCGTGGTTGGCCTCGGCGGCCGCAATGGGGGAGTCCCGCGTGAGACCGGCTTCGACATCACCGCCGCCAGTGAGCTCATGGCCGTCCTCGCGCTCGCGAGCGACCTGCAGGACCTGCGGGCGCGCATCGGCAGGATCGTGGTCGGCACCGCGCGCGACGGCCGACCGGTCACGACCGAGGACCTTCGCGTCGCAGGAGCGATGACGGTACTGATGAAGGACGCGATCATGCCCAACCTCCTCCAGAACATGGAGGGCGGGCCTGTCTTCGTGCACGCCGGCCCGTTCGGCAACATCGCTCACGGCAACTCCTCGATCATCGCCGACCGCATCGCACTCAAGCTCGCCGACTTCACCGTGACGGAGGCGGGATTCGGTGCCGACATGGGCTTCGAGAAGTTCTGCAACATCAAGTGCCGCGCGAGCGGGCTGCAGCCGGACTGCGCCGTCCTCGTCTGTACGGTCCGCGGCCTGAAGGCGCACTCCGGTCACTTCGACATCAAGCCGGGCCATCCGCTCGACCCCGGCCTGGCCCGCGAGGACATCGACGCTCTCAAGCACGGCTTCCCCAACCTGGTGAAGCAGGTCGAGAACGTGCGAGCGTTCGGCGTTCCCGTGGTCGTGGCGATCAACCGCTTCCCGACCGATACCGAGGCGGAGCACGACGCGATCAGGGCCGCGGCGATGGGCGCGGGCGCCTGCGCGGCGGTGTCGCATTCGGTGCACGCCGACGGAGGGGCCGGTGGCGAGGCGCTGGCCGCCGCGGTCGCCGCGGCGTGCTCGACCACGAGCCGGTTGATCTACACCTACCGTGATGTCGAGCCCGCCCGTGCCAAGATCGAGACCATCGCGCGCCGGATCTACGGAGCGGACTCCGTCGAGTTCTCCAAGGACGCGGAACGCGCGATCGACCGGTTCACCGGGATGGGTTTCGGCGGGCTGCCGGTGTGCATGGCCAAGAGCCACCTCTCCTTGTCGCACGACCCGGATCGCAAGGGCCGTCCGACCGGTTGGACGCTGCCTGTCCGCGATGTCCGCCTGTCTGCGGGTGCGGGCTTCCTCTACGCGCTGTGCGGTGACATCATGACGATGCCCGGCCTGCCGAGTCGCCCCGCGGGCGAGCAGGTCGACATCGACGCCGACGGGAACATCGTCGGCCTCTTCTAGCAGGAGCCGACGCCGTCCCGTCCGATCGGGCGGCTGCGCGAGGACGTCATCTTCGAGAGGAACCAGATGGAGCCCGTGATCATCGACGGTAAGCACGTGTCCGCGACGGTCGAGCAGCGTACCGTCGCCCGGGTGGCGGCGCTCAAGGCCCGTGGCGTGACGCCCGGCCTCGCGGTCGTGCTCGTGGGCGACGACCCCGCGTCGCAGGCGTATGTGAGCATGAAGGAGAAGGACTGCGAGCGCGTCGGCGTCCGCTCGTTCGACCACCGGCTGGCTGCGGAGACCTCGCAGGAGGAGCTCGATGCGCTCATCGCGGCGCTCAACGCCGACCCGGACGTGCACGGCATCCTCGTCCAGCAGCCGTTCCCGCGCCACCTCGACGTGGAGCGTGTCGTGGCCGAGGTCTCCCCGGTCAAGGACGTCGATGGTTTCCACCCCGAGAACCTCGGACGGCTCATGCGCGGGCTCCCCGGCCATCGCGCGTGTACGCCGTGGGGCGTCATGGCGATGCTCGACGAGTACGGGATCGATCCCCGCGGGAAGTCGGCGGTCGTGATCGGCCGCTCGCTGCTGGTCGGCAAGCCGATGGGGCTGATGCTGCTCGAGCGCGACGCGACCGTCACGTGGTGCCACAGCCGGACCGCCGACCTGCCCGCCGTGTGCCGGGAGGCCGACATCCTCGTCGCCGCCATCGGCCGACCGAAGATGATCACCGCCGACTACGTGAAGGACGGCGCGGTCGTCATCGATGTCGGCATCAACCGGACCGACGCCGGGCTGGTCGGGGACGTTGATTATGACGCGGTGGCGCCGAAGTGTTCCGCGATCACGCCCGTGCCCGGAGGCGTCGGCCCCATGACCAGAGCGATGCTGCTGGCCAACACGGTCGATGCGGCCGAGGAGCAGACCCGATGAGGCGCGCGACAGCACTTCTGACCGCACTCGTACTCATCATCTCCATCCCGGCGGTGGTGTTCGCCGCGACGGCCACACCGGCGCCATCGGCCGTGGCGACTGCCGCACTCGCGCGCGCGACCGTAGGTGCGCCCATCGATGAGCTCCAGGCGCAGCTGTGGCCGGAAGAGCCGAGCGGCTGCATCATCGTGGTGTCGGCTGCCGTCTCGCCCGACGCGGCCTTGCCCGCGATCGTCCGGATGCCTCTGCCGGAAGGCGCGACCATCATCTGGTCCGGCGAGGTCGGGAAGGGCGATACCTCGAGCGACATCCAGCGTCCGTTCACGCTCGAGCAGGGCGTCGGCGGCCGCGTGGCGGTCATACGCATCGAGAAGTACCGCGAGGCGCAGTACGAGGCGACCTACAAGGATCCGACGCCCATCGGAGACAAGCTCGCCGCCACCCTGGACTGGGTGCAGTCGGCGCCCGCCGCCACGACCGCGTTCGCCGCCAAGTTGACCGCCGGTGCGACAGACATCGCGCTCGACCCGACGGCGATGGGGCCCGCTCAGAAGAGTCCGCAGGGTGAGAGCCTCTACTCGCTCGTACCGAACAAGCTCAAGGTCGGCGAGTCGTTCACCATGACCGTGGCGTACCGTCGCGGCACCGCGGCGGCCGGGACGGGTGTGACGAGCACGCCGGGCGCCCCCATGTCCTCACAGGCGCAGACGCTCCTGATCGTCCTTGTCGCTCTCATCATCGCGGCGTTGGTGGCGATGGTCGTCATCGCCGCACGCTCGCGCGGCCGTTCGCCGCGTCCTCAGGTGGCCCCGGATTCTGACCGGAGCCGCACGACGGGCACGCCCGCATCGGCGGATGACGACCCGTTCGACATCGACCTGGAGTAGGAGAGCGACGCTCGGCGGAGGTGTTCGAGCCGTCCGGTACCGACCCATGAGATTGATCCTCCACGCATGCTGCGGGCCCTGTCTCCTCGAGCCGTACGACGCGCTCGCGGCGGAGCACGACGTCCGCGTCGTGTACGCCAACCCGAACATCCATCCGCGCGAGGAGTACGAGCGCCGCCGGGACACGCTGTTGTCCTGGGCCGGGGAGCGCGGGATCGACGTGTACGAGCAGGCGTACGAGCCCGGGGTCTGGGACGCTGCGGTCGCCGGCCATGAGGGCGACCCCGAGCGGCGCTGCCGTGCGTGTTTCCGTCATCGGATAGGACTCGCCGCCGCCCGCGCTGCGGCGGAGGGGTTCGATGCCGTGGCCACCACGCTCACCGTCAGTCCTTATCAGGATCCCGACGCCATTCGCGAGGCGGGGCAGGCGGCCTGCGCGGAGCACGGCGTGGCGTTCCTCGTGACCGACTTCCGCGATCGCTACACCGAGGCCACGCGGCGCAGTCGCGAGCTCGGCATGTACCGCCAGAACTACTGCGGATGTCGATACTCGGATGATGAGGCCCGGGGTGAGCGCGAGCGTCGTCGCACGGAGAGAGCGAACAGGCGCGGGTCGGGCGACGCCGGCTAGCGGCGGCCGTTCTTCGGCTCGCGGATGCCGTCCGCCACTTCGCGCGCCTTGCGGACGCGGTCGTTGGCCATGATGCGCGGCACCTTGAGCGCGTAGCGCCAGTTCCGCAGCAGGCTGAACCCGGGAAGCGACACCTCGGTCGTGCGCGCCTCGAGCGCCCGGCGCAGGTCCGCGGCGGTCGTGCCGTCGAAGTACGTCCGGCTCGTGCCGATGACCGGGAGGATGTGGGCGTCGCTGCCGCCGGTGCAGGCGAAGCGGTCGCCGCAGGAGCGGACGTAGAAGCGGGCCATCCAGTTCGCCACGAACAGCAGCGGCGTCGAGTTGGCGATCTCCAGGGCATCGTAGGGGACCGCGTCGTAGACTTCCATGTTGCCGCGGTCGAGGCCGGCGCGTGCCCAGACCCGCGGGGCGAACGGGTGCGCCGCGATCGCGAAGCCGCCCTGCGCATGGATCGCCGCGACGGTGTCCGCCGCGTTCATGCCCGGTCGGATGAGCTCCGGGGTCCAGAGTCCGATGATGTGGCCGTCGCTGCTCTCGACCTCCTGGCCGATGATCACCTCGAGCGGGAGTCTGCGTTCGGCGACGATCGCGGCGGCCTCGATGGCGCCTGCGTTCGTGTTGTGGTCGGTGATCGCGATGACCTTCAGGTCTGTGCGGGAGCACACCCAGTCAAGCACTTCTTCCGGCGTGGCGACGCCGTCCGAGGCTGTGGTGTGCATGTGGAGGTCGGCTGCTGACCAGGAGTCGTTTCGCATGGCGCCGCACATGGTACCCGATGGACCTGCGCAGGGATAGGCGCGTCCGCGGGCGGGAGCCATCCGGCGCGCGAGGAGGCGCGACCGTGCGCTACACTCTCGGCGACGGGCGGACGCACGTGCCGCCGCCGATCGAGGAGGGGCTGATCACCAGGTGCGCACCGGCGATTTCGACTATGACCTGCCCACCGGGCTCATCGCGCAGGAGCCGGCGGATCCACGCGACTCCTGTCGCCTGCTCGTTCTCGACCGGGCGAGCGGCCAGCTCGATCACCGGGCGTTCACCGACATCGTCGAGTACCCCAAGCGGGGCGACCTGCTCGTCGTGAACGAGACGCGTGTCCTGCCCGCGAGGATCAAGGGCGTCAAGCAGGGTACCGGCGCCGTGGTCGAGGTGTTGCTGCTGCGCGAACGCGGCGGCGACACGTGGGAGTGCCTGGTAAAGCCCGGCCGGCGTCTACAGGCCGGCACGAAGATCCTGTTCGGCGACGGGGAGCTGACCGGGCTCGTCGTCGGCGTGATCGAGGAGTCCGGCGCGCGACTCGTCCAGTTCACGGCGCGCGGGGAGCGCTTCATCGACATCGTGCACCGCATCGGCGAGGTGCCACTCCCGCCCTACATCACCAAGCCGCTCGCCGACCCCGAGGAGTACCAGACGGTCTTCGGGACCGACGAACGCAGCGCGGCCGCCCCGACCGCCGGCCTGCATTTCACGCAGGAGCTCCTCGACCGGCTCGTGCAGGGGGGCGTGCATCTGGCGCGCGTCGAGCTCGATGTCGGCCTGGACACGTTCCGCCCGGTGTCCGAGGACGACCCGAAGCTGCACCACATCCACACCGAGCACTTCCGCGTGCCGTCATGGACCGCGGACGCGGTGAACTCGTGCCGTGCGCGCGGTGGCCGGGTGTTCGCTGTGGGCACGACGACGGTGCGGGCGCTGGAGAGCGCGTACGACGAGGCGTCGGGGACGGTGGTCGCGGCTGAGGGTGCGACCGACCTGTTCATCCTGCCCGGATTCAAGTTCGGTGCGGTCGACGCGCTCATCACGAACTTCCACGTCCCGCGCTCGACGCTGATGATGATGGTGAGCGCGTTCGCCGGCCGTGAACTCGTGATGGGCGCGTACGAGACCGCCGTGGCCGAACGCTACCGCTTCCTGAGCTTCGGCGACGCGATGCTCATCCTGTAGGGCGCGCCGCGCTCTACGGACGGATGAGCGGAGCCCACCAGGTCCAGTTCGGGTTGCCCGCAGCCGGGTCGGTCGCAGGCGCTCCCGGTGCGAGGGCGAATCCCGCGGTCGGCTGGCTTCCTGGCCGCACGAACACGTCGAGTCCCGCTTCGTCCGTGCCCCATTTGGTGAAAGTCGGGGTGCCCTCCGCCGTGAGGGGCGCCGCCAATCCCGTCGGCAGGGCCGGCCACTGGCCCGGCACGTCGAAGCGGCTGGCGGTGACGAGCTGGTAGGTGGCGCCGTTCAGCGTGCGGGACACGGGTGCGTACTGGCGCAGCACACCTTCCGCCGATACGGCGATCGACCCGTCGGTGAGCGCGGCCTTGAACACAGTCGCCGTGACGAGCCCTGTGCCCGCCGAGCGCAGCACCGTCGTCGATCCGATCGTGGTCAGCACGGAAGCGGCCGCGTCAAGCACGGGGCCGGGGGTGTAGGCGCGCCCCCCGTACGTGATGTACGCGGGCGCGGTCGGGGTGAACCCCTTGGAGGAGGCGGTCGCATCGGGCGCAGGCGCGGAGAGCGCCGCCGACTCGGCTGCGCCGGTGCCGGCGGCGAGTGTGGGCTGTCGGGAGGTGTCGACCGCAGCCGGCTGTCCCAGCAGACCGAGGGCGCCGCTCGAGTACAGCGCGATCCCGGAGACGACGGCCGCCGCCGCGGCGATGGAGCCCGTCAGCGTCCACAGCGTCCTGCGGTCGAACCACGACGGCGCCCACGTCTGCTCCTTGAGTGCCGGGGCGACGATGGTGCGGGGGTCGACGGGAACGGTCGGCACCTCGGTGCCGACGGACTCGCCATCTGTCTGGGCCGCACGGTCGGAGTCGGCGGCCACCATCGCAGCGGCCGCTTCGTCGAAATCAGCCATGACGCGCTCCCGGAGCCCGTCGGGTGCGGACGGCGCGGGGAAAGCGTCCAAGCGGCCCAGAGCGGCACGGAAGGCGGTGCACTCGGGGCACGACGGGCAGTGCGCTTCGGCCGCAGCGGTCATCTCCGCGGGCACTTCCTCGCCGTCATGCAGCGCCGACCAGACGTTCCGGGCTTCGCGGCAGTCCATCTCACGCACCTCCCTTCGACTCGAGTCCCATCGAGGTGATCAGCGATCGGCGTGCCCGGAACACACGGGACTTGACCGTCCCGGACGGCACGCCGAGGACCTCGCCGGCTTCGATGTAGGTCAGACCGAACAGTGCGACCGCGCCGAACGCGTCGCGGTCCTCGGGAGCGAGCGAGCGCATCGCGCGCTCGAGGTCGACCGCGGATGACGCCTCGCCGGCCGTATCGTCCAGCGAGGTGCCCTTGAGATCGATCGGGTCGATCGGCGGTGCGATCCGCCGCCCGCGACGCACCATGTCGAGGCAGACGTTGCGCGTGACGCGGAACAGCCACGTCGAGAACGCGGAACGTCCGTCGAACTCTGCGAGCGAGCGGAACACCTTGATCCAGACCTCCTGCGTCGCATCCTCGGCGGTCGTGCGGTCGCCGAAGAACCGGTATGCGTGCGCGTAGACGGCGTCGATGTGCCCGCGCACGAGCGACTCGAAGGCTTCGCGATCGCCGTCGGCGGCGGCGCGCACGATCTCTGCGGTCACTGCGGTCGCGCGGACCATCTCGTCACTCCCTTCGACGCTCGCGGGGCCTGCGGGGTTCTTCCCCCGGGGCTCCAGTGTCCCCGAACGGCGTGGGCGCGTCGAGTCTCCCGGCCCGTGCGCGGGCGGCGTGCCCTGCCCTGGGGTAGAATCCCCGCCATGGCTCACCACGACTTCCACCTCATCGCGACCGATCCGGGTACCGCCGCGCGCCGCGGTACGTTCACGACGCCTCACGGCGACATCGAGACGCCGGTGTTCATGCCCGTCGGTACGCGCGCGACGGTCAAAGGCGTCCTGCCCGACCGGCTCGCCGGACTCGGCGCGTCGGTGCTCCTGTCGAACACGTACCATCTGTTCCTGCGACCGGGTGCCGAACTCCTCGCCGAGATGGGCGGCCTGCATCGGTTCATGGGCTGGGATCGCGCCATCCTGACGGACTCGGGCGGGTTCCAGGTCTTCTCGCTCGCGGACACGGTCAAGGTCACCGACGACGGTGTGGCGTTCCGCAGCATCGTCGACGGTGCGAAGCACTTCTGGACCCCCGAAGAGAACATGCGCGTCCAGGAGCTCCTGGGCGCCGACATCATCATGCAGCTCGACCAGTGCCCGCCGTATCCCGCCGATGAGGCGCTCGTGGCCACAGCGGTCCGCCGCTCTGCGGAGTGGGCAGCGCGGTGTCGGGCGGCGCACACCCGTCCCGACCAGGCGCTCTTCGGGATCGTGCAGGGCGGCGTCTTTCCGGGCCTGCGCGCGGAGAGCGCCGAACGGCTCGTCGAGATCGGCTTCCCGGGCTACGGCATCGGCGGCTACTCGGTCGGTGAGCCGCATGAACTCATGCTCGAGTCGCTCGGAGCGGTCTGCGATGCGTTGCCGGCGGACCGTCCGCGCTACCTGATGGGCGTCGGCAACCCGACCACGATCGTCGCCGCGATCGGTCTCGGCGTCGACATGTTCGACTGCGTCCTGCCGACCCGGACGGCACGATTGGGGACCGCGTTCTCCAGTGAGGGGCGCCTCAATCTCCGCAACGCACGTTTCGCCCGCGACGGGGGACCGCTCGACCCGACGTGCGGCTGTCCGACATGCGCACGGTACAGCCGCGCGTACCTGCGTCATCTGGTCACCACCAAGGAGATGCTGGGCGCGATCCTGCTGTCCGAGCACAATCTCTTCTATCTGCTCGATCTCACGCGCCGCGCCCGCGAGGCGGTCGAGACGGGTTCGTACGCTGCCTTCGTGCGCTCCTGGATGGACAGTCCGGCGGCCGACGACTACTAGCGCGGCACCCGGCGCGGCCGCGCCCGCACGTGCGGACGCGTGCGGACGCGGTGCTATCATCGGACACCGGCTGCGGGCTTGTGGCCGCGCACCAGACGCGAGAGGGAGCACGACGTGAACAACAACTATCTTCTGCTGGGCGGCTATGCGCTGCTCATGGGCGGCATCTTCTACTTCCTGTGGTGGCGTCCGCAGCAGCGCCAGCGCGCCGCCGTGGCCGAGATGCTCGCCGCCCTCGTCCCCGGCGAGGAAGTGATCACCGCCGGCGGTATCGTCGGTACCGTCGTGACCGTCGAGGAGACCGCCGTCGTGGTCGAGATCGCCAAGGGCATCCCGGTCCGCTTCGTCAAGAACGCGATCATCGGACGGCGTGATCCCGCGGGCTCCGGAAGCGCCGTCGATGCGTGACGCGACGCCGGCACCGCGTTCTGTCACGCCGCCGACCGACGTGCACGTCTGGAGACGCGTGACGCTCGAAGACGTCACGAACGACCCGCACGTCGTCGCCTACATCGAGGTCGCGGACGAGTACCTCGGCCAGATCGGCTATACGGAGCACGGGTTCCGTCACGCGAACCTCGTGTCGCACATCGCCGGCAACATCATCGGACGCCTGCCGGGGTTCGAGCCGCGTCTCGCCGAGCTCGCCGAGATCGCCGGGTTCATGCACGACATGGGCAATGCGATCGGCCGCGACCACCACGGTGTGAGTTCGGCGCTGCTCGCCAAGGGATGCCTGCGCGACCTGGACATGGATCCGCGCGAGATCGCCCACATCATGAACGCGCTCGGCAACCACGAGGAGGAGTTCGGCACGCCCGCGAACCCGATCGGGGCGGCCGTCATCATCGCTGACAAGGCGGACGTGCACCACACACGGGTCCGCAATCCGGACCCCGCCGCCTTCGACATCCACGACCGCGTCAACTTCTCCGCGAAGCGTTCGTTCCTGCGAGTGGACGGCGACGCGCGCACGCTGACCCTGGAACTCGACATCGATACCGAGGCGAGTTCGGTCATGGAGTACTTCGAGATATTCCTGTCGCGTATGCAGATGTGCCGTGTGGCCGCAGAGGTCCTCGACGCCCGTTTCCACCTCGTCATCAACGGGACGAAGCTGCTCTGACGCCGCATCCCCGCCGGTGCGTTCAGCACCGTTCAGATAGTTGCCTCAACCGCTGTGCCAGCGAGGGGGGCATGGTGTAAAGTCTCGTGGGTACTTCGCCCGGCCGCACCGGGCTTCACTCGCACGCACGGACCACATCGGAAGGCAGGCGATGGACGCCAAGCAGAAGAACTACATCGCGCTCGCGGCGCTGGTGCTTCTCCTGGCCGCCTCGTTCTGGAGCTTCTGGCCCCCGCAGACCAACATCCGCCAGGGCCTCGATCTCCAGGGCGGTCTCTCGGTCATCCTGACCGCGGACCGTACGAAGGCGACCCCGGAAGCGATGAGCCGCGCGCTCACCATCATCAACAACCGCGTCAACAGCCTCGGTGTCTCCGAGGCCACGGTGCAGCGCGAGGGTGAGAACTCCATCCTGATCCAGCTCCCGGGCGTCCGCGACCCGCGTGGCGCGCTCAAGGCGCTCGGTACGGTGGGACAGCTCGAGTTCGTCGAGGTGTCGAGTCTGCCGGCGACCATCCAGGCGGGCATCCAGGACGGTACCAAGCTGAAGAAGGGCACTTATGAGGCCGCCCTTCGCGGCGACGTCGTGGTCAAGGCGCTCGCCGCGGCCGACAGCCAGCGACCCGGCGCGTTCGAGGTCCAGATGACCTTCAACGCCACGGGCGCGCAGAAGTGGGCCGAGATCACGCAGCGCAGTATCGGCAAGCGCATCGCGATCGTCCTCGACGGCGTCGTGCAGTCCGCACCGACCGTCCAGAGCGTCATTCCCGACGGCGTCTCGTCGATCACCGGCAGCTTCACGGGCGAGCAGGCCAACCGTCTCGCCGCGGTGCTCGAGTCCGGCGCACTGCCGATCGACCTCAAGTTCTCCGAGACCCAGTCGGTCGGTCCGACGCTCGGTCAGGACTCGCTGCGCCAGGGCGTTCTCGCTGCCGCGGTAGGCGTGGCGCTCGTGGGGCTCTACCTTGCGATCTACTACCGCGCATTCGGCGTGGTCGCGTGGTTCTCGCTCGGATCGTTCATCCTGCTCTATCTCGGCGTGCTCGCGACACTGTCGCGCGCCGGCTACTACGCTCTGTCGCTGCCGGGGGTCGCGGGCATCGTGCTCTCGATCGGTCTGGCGGCCGACACGTCGATCCTGATCTTCGAGCGCTTCCGTGAAGAGATCGCGATGGGCAAGAGCCCGCGCACGGCTGCCAAGTCGGGCACGCGGCACGCGATCCTGACCTCGCTCGACGCCGACATGGTCACGTTCGCGAGCGCCATCCCGCTCGCCGCGTTCGCGATCGGCACCGTCAAGGGCTTCGCCATCACGCTCATGATCGGCATCATCTGCGACCTGACCGTCGCCGTGCTCTTCACCATCCCGGTCGTGAAGATGCTGGCTGAAGGCGTGGTGGGCCGTATGCCCGCCGTCTTCGGCGTGAAGGGTGGTGCTGTCTGATGAAGCGCTTCTACATAGACTTCATGGGCAAGCGCAACATCCTGTTCATCATCTCGGGAATCGTCCTGACCATCGCCATAGCGGCGCTGCTCTTCCGCGGCCTGAATCTCGGCATCGAGTTCAAGGGTGGAACGGTCATCACGTTCGTCAACGCCAAGAACGTCACGATCGAGCAGGTCCGCAAGGCCGCATCGGACGCCGGCATCGAGGCCGCACCGCAGTCGACTTCGGATGGCTTCATCATCCGCTCGTCGCAGACCGACACGACCAAGGCGCAGGAGTACGGCACGAAGATGCGCGCGGCGCTCAAGATCGCCGAGGCCGATATGCAGGTCTCCACGATCGGGCCGGAGTGGGGCGACAACATCACGAACAAGGCGATGCTCGCTCTGTCGGTCTCGATCATGGCGATCCTCGTCTACATCTCCGTGCGGTTCGAGTACAAGATGGCGGTCACCGGCGTCATCGCGCTGTTCCACGACGCGATCATCACGCTCGGTATCTACGCGCTGGTCGGACGTGAGGTCACGCCCAACACGGTCGCGGCGCTACTGACCATCCTCGGCTACTCGCTCTATGACACGATCGTGGTGTTCCACCGGATCCGCGAGAACACGGCGAGCCTGACGAAGACCACCTTCATGGAGATGGCGAACGACTCGCTGAACCAGGTGCTCGCGCGCTGGGTCAACACGGGCCTGTCGTCGCTGATCCCGGTCCTGTGCCTGCTCGTCTTCGGCGGCGAGACGCTCAAGGACTTCGCCTTCGCGCTGTCCGTCGGTCTCGTCTCCGGCGCGTACTCCTCCGTCGCCGTCGCCAGCCCGCTCTACGCGGTCTGGAAGGAGCGGGAGCCCCGCTACCAGGCTCTCAAGAAGCGGTTCGCGAACAGGTAGCGCACCTGTCACACGCACCTGCGCCGGGCCCGGCACGCTCTCGAGAGCGTGTCGGGCCCGTCTGCTAGCATTGCCGACGTGCCCGAATCCCCCTCATCCACTCCGTGGACCCTCGCTCCCGCCGATGACGGCGCTGTCCGGGCGCTCGCGGCGGCCGCCGGCGTCTCCGAGGTCGTCGCCCGCGTGCTCCTTCTGCGGGGTGTCGGCGACGCGACCGCGGTCCACCGCTTCCTGACGCCGGACCTCGCGCGCGACTGGCGCGACCCCGAAGAGATCCCCGGGATGCCCGCATGCGCAGACATGGTCGCGGAGGCGGTGCGCGCGGGCACGCGCATCGTCGTCTTCGGCGACTTCGACGTCGACGGTCTCACCGCCGCTGCGGTGGCATCCCGCGGGCTCGCCGCCATGGGCGCAGACGTCCTCCCGTTCGTCCCGCACCGGTTCGACGAGGGCTACGGACTGAGCGGACCGGCCGTGGAGCGCGTGCTCGCGATGCGGCCCGGTCTGGTCGTGACGGTCGACTGCGGCATCTCCTCGGCCGCGGAGGTCGAGCTGTTCCGCGCCGCCGGCGTCGACGTCGTGGTGACGGATCATCACGAACCCGGTGATGGCCTTCCCGTCGGCGTGCCGGTCTGCGATCCCAAGCTGGGACCGGTCGCCTTCGACGGCCTTGCGGGGGCCGGCGTGGCGCTGAAACTCGTCGCCGCTGTCGGGGCGCGCCTGGGCATGCCCGATGTCTGGTGCGACCTCACGGACCTCGCGGCGCTCGGCACCATCGCCGATGTGGTACCGCTCATCGACGAGAACCGCGCGATCGTCGCCGACGGGCTCGCTCGCATGCGCCGCGCCCCACGCGCCGGCGTCGCGGCGCTGTGCCATGTGGCATCCGTGGACGGGGAGACCGTCACCTCCGAGAAGGTCGCGTTCTTCCTCGCGCCACGGCTCAATGCGGCCGGACGCATCGCTGACCCCGCCGAGGCGCTGGACCTGCTCATGACCGACGACCCCGCCCGCGCCGATACCCGCGCGGCGGCGCTCGACGAGTACAACCGGATCCGCCAGGGCGTCGAGGCCGAGCTGACCGAGGCGGCGTCCCGTCAGGCCGAGGAGACATGGATCGACGGCATGCGCGCACTTGTGCTGGCAGGGGAGGGTTGGCACGAGGGTGTCAAAGGCATCGTGGCGGCGCGCATCGCCGGGCGCTACGGGGTCCCCACGTTGCTGTTCTGCATCGAGGACGGCGAGGCGCGGGGCTCCGGCAGGAGCGTGGGCTCCGTGGACCTCCATGGTGCGGTGTCGCAGTGCTCCGAATTGCTCACGCGATTCGGCGGGCACGCGGCTGCGGTGGGTGTGACGCTCCCGGCCTCGGCCCTGGAGCGCTTCGCCGAGTGTCTGCGCGGCGCTCTGGAGGCGGTGCCGGACGAGGCGTTCGCATCGGAGCTGGTGGTCGACGCCATCGTGCATCTGCCGGACGCTGACCGCGAGCTCGCTGCGCAGCTCGCAGCCCTCGAGCCGTTCGGGTCCGGGAACGCGCGCCCCCTGCTCGCGGCGCCCGGTGTGTTCATGACGGGTCGCAAGCGGGTGGGCCAGCAGCAGAATCACCTGAAGTTCGAGGCGTACGACGGTGTGACCTCGCTGCCCGCGATCGCCTTCCGATGCGCCGATATCGAGATGGCCGCGCACCGCGAGGAGGCCGTCGACCTCGCATTCAATCTGGAGACCGACTCCTGGCAGGGGCGGGAACGCGTGCAGTTGCAGGTGCGACGCATCGCGCCGCACGCATCCGGGGATCGCGCCGCCGCCGCCGAACTCGTGGAGGAGCTGTTCGCCGACGCGGAGCGCATCCTCGCCCGCGGCGAGTACGAGGGCATCGGGGACGCGGAGGCGTTCCACACCAAGCTCGCGGGTGTCACGTTCGAGGGGCGTCAGGACGTCGTCGGGCGGCTGGTCCCGGGAACGCCGCTGCATGTCGCCCGGCAGCCGGCCAACGAGTTCGACCCGAACGCGATCGCGCTGTTCGACCCGGCCGGCGACCAGGTCGGCTTCTTCAACCGCCGGCTCGCAGCGGTCCTCGCTCCGCTCCTAGACGGCGGCGCGGCGTGGACCGTGTCGGTGGCCGATGTCACCGGCGGCGACGACGCGAGCCGCGGCGTCAACGTGATCGTCGAGCGCGCAGGGGCCGCCGAGCAGGCCGAGGTCGAGGAGGAGGACCGCCTCGCCCGACGCGCCGAGCTCGCGGCCCTGTCGGCGTCTGATCTTGATGTCGAGCTCACGCGCGCGCTGATCGGGGAGCGCTCGCTCCACGACGCGCAGACCGCCTCACTCGCCCATCTCGCCGCCGGACGTTCGTGTCTGACCGTCATGGCCACGGGACGCGGCAAGTCGCTCATCTTCCATCTGCACGCGGCGCGGATCGCGCTTGCGCGAGGGGAAGCGAGCGTCTTCGTCTACCCGCTGCGCGCGCTCGTCGCCGATCAGGCGTTCCACCTCGAGGAGTCGTTCGCGTCACTGGGGCTTCGGGTGACGCTGGTGACCGGCGAGACCTCACCGGCGGGGCGCGACGCGGTCTTCGCCGCACTCGCGGACGGGTCTGTCGACGCGCTGATGACCACGCCCGAGTTCCTCGAGCGCCACGCCGGCCGGTTCGCCGAGTCGGGGCGCGCGCGGTTCGTCGTGGTCGACGAGGCGCACCATGTCGGACTCGCCCGTGCGGGTCACCGTCCCGCGTACGCGCGTCTCGGCGAGGCGCTCGCCGCCCTCGGCGGGCCGGTCGTGTGCGCCGTGACCGCGACGGCCTCTGCCGATGTCGCCGCCCTGATCCGGTCGACGCTGGGCATCGACGAGGTCGTGCTCGACCCGACGCGTCGCGACAACCTCGGGGTCGCCGACCGTCGGGGTCTTGCCGACAAGGTCGCCCATCTCGCATCGGTCGCCTCGCGGGGCGAGAAGCTGATCGTCTATGTGAACAGCCGGGAGCAGTCGGTGCGCATAGCGGAGCGGCTGCGCGACTCGAGCCCGCGTCTGCGCGAGCGCACCGCGTTCTACAACGGCGGCATGGCCCGCGCCGCGCGGCATGCGGTCGAACACGCCTTCCGCGAGGGAGAGATCACGGCGGTGGTGGCCACCAGCGCGTTCGGTGAGGGCGTCAACATCCCCGACGTCCGTCATGTCGGGCTCTTCCATCTGCCGTTCAACCGCGTCGAGTTCAACCAGATGTGCGGGCGAGCGGGCCGTGACGGCGAGCCGGCCACTGTCCACCTGCTCTTCGGAGAGCGGGACGGGCGACTCAACGAGTTGATCCTCGAGTCCGGCGCGCCCGATCTGGACGACCTGCGGACTCTGTACGTCGTCTTGCGTGAGCGCGCCGCCGCCGGCGCCGACGGCTGGATCGAGGTCACGAACGCCGACCTCGCCGAGGACGTGAAGCAGCGGCGGCCCAAGGCCCGTCTGAGCGACAAGGGCGTGTCCACGGGCGTGGGTATCTTCCGGGAGCTGGGCTTCGTCACGGGTGAGGGCAGCGGCGCCTATCGGCGGCTGGCGCTGCTCCCCGTCGAGGGCAAGACCGAGCTGACATCGTCGATCCGCTACGCCGAGGGGGTCGAGGAGGCGGAGGAGTTCAGCGCGTTCCGCCACTGGGTGCTCACGTCGAGCGCCGACGAACTGCGGTGCGCCTTCGACCGCCCGATACTGCCCGATGGAGGAATTCGAGGGACAGATAGCGGGTCTGTGCTTCAGTAATCGTCCGGCGGTGTCGAAACTAGAGTCAGGTCCGACACGTCCCGGACGGGCTGCTCCGTCGCGCCTCGCGTGCGACTGGGCCCCTGCTTCGGGACCACACGCGGCGGACCCGGGAGGTCGTGGAGTGCCGCTCGTCGAGCGACAGGAGAGGACCCGGTTCACGCCGGGTCCGGGATGGCGGGCGTTGTCGCTCGCTTCCTTGGTATGCCTTCTGGCGCTCGTGGCGCCCACGCTCGCCTTCGCCGAGGGTCCCAACGCGATCATGAAGCCGGCCGGCTATGACGCGATGCCCATCGCGCGCGGCGACGACAACTCGGTGCAGACGGTCGTCCTGCCGTTCTCGATGAACTGGTTCGGGACGACGTACAACCGGATCTACATCAACCAGAACGGCAACGTGACCTTCACCGGGGGGCTCGGCACCTACACGCCGACCAACCCGCTCAACAACGCGGGGCGGGACATCATCGCCCCCTTCTTCGCCGACGTCGACACCGGTACGACGGCCACGCCGAACGCCTCGCAGACCACGTACAGCGACCCCGCGAACCCGCCGAAGGTGGGCGGCCGCAACGCCGTCTTCGTCAACTGGATCGACGTCGGCTACTACAACCACCAGGACGTGCCGCTCAATTCGTTCCAGTTGGTCCTCGTGGACCGCTCGGACACCGGCGCCGGCAACTTCGACATGTACTTCAACTACGACAAGGTCCTGTGGGACCGCGGATCCGCGTCGGGCAATCGGCGCGCGCGGGTGGGATGGGGCCGGCAGGGGGGCACCTTCTATGAGTTCGCCGGGTCAGGGGCGACGAGCGGCAATGCTCTTCTCGACTCGGGGGCGGCGTCCACCTCACTCATCCAGAACTACCTGAACCCCGAAGGACAACTCGGCCGCTATCTGTGGCAGGTGCGTGCGGGCGTGTCGCCGAATGCGCCTCCGAAGCTGGTGGTCGCCGACCGCCTCCTCGAGGGCAACGCGCTCAACGGCTACGTCGGCTACACTGGCTCCAGCGACGCGACGGGAACCGATCCCGAGGGTGGTGCCGTCACCACGACGCGGGCGCCCTCGTTGCCGACGACGCTCCCTCTCGGGACCAGTACGTTCCTGTGGACCTCGACCGACCGCGGCAATCCGGTTCCCACGGCGGCGAACGTGGCCGTGACCACCGAGACGCAGACGATCCAGGTCCGCGACACGACTCCGCCGACCAGACCGGTGGTGACGAGTTCCACGCACGCGACAGGGACCGTCTGGTCGGCCGTCCCGACCGTGACCGTCAGCTGGACAGCGTCGACCGACGTCTGCACGCAGCTCGACGGCTACTCCTATTCGTGGAGTCAGAACACCACCGCGGCGCCGGACGCGGTGATCGACCCCGCGACCTCGACGGTTCGCGCGGTTCCCGGTGAGGGCGTCTGGTACTTCAACATCACGGCGGTCGATCACGCGGGCAACCGGAGCCAGCCCGTCAGTCTCGGCCCCATCCGCATCGACACGGTCGCACCTTCCACGACGGACGACGCACCCCCGGGATGGAGCTCCGTCAACGTGACGGTCACGCTGACCGCGACCGACCCCTCGGGCGTCGTGACCGGCATCCGCTATCGCGTCGACGGTTCGCTGACCGCGACGTACTCGGCCCCGCTGGTCGTCTCCGTCGAGGGGACGCACACGCTCGAGTACTGGGCCGTGGACGCCGCCGGCAACGTCGAGGCGCTCCACTCCCGCCTCGTGCGAGTGGACAAGAGCGCGCCGACCGTGCCTTCACCGGTCTACGCGGCGTCCCCCGACACGCGCAGCGTCGAGGTCTCCTGGACACCCTCGCTGGATTCGGTCTCGGGGATCGGCTACTACGCGCTGTACGTCGACGGTTCGCTCGAATCGACGACGACGGGCCGGACCCGGACCGTCACAGGACTCACGAGCGGGCAGGCGTACTCGTTCGTCGTCCGCGCGTACGACCGCGCGGGAAACCGGTCCGCGGCGACGCCGGCGGTGACGGAGACCGTCCCGTTCTCGATGCTGTGGCTCAATGTGAGCAACACGTCTGTCGATTTCGGCGGCCTGTTCCCCGCCGTGCCCAACACGATACCCGGCGCCACTGTCGTGACCGTGGGCGGCCTCGGTCCGATGGCCTACGACCTTTCGTGCGCCGGGGCGGACTTCGCGAACACCGCGACGTCGAGCGCGACACCGACCATGCCGGTGGGACAGCTCACATTCGTGACCTCCGGGTGGTCGACCGCGCCATCGCGTGCGTTCTCCGCATCGACGCTGATCATCGACACCTCGACCGGGGTCCCGTTCACCTGGAAGCACGACTACATCTTCGACTACACGATGACGCTGCCGTGGACCTCGGAACCGGGGACGTATACCACCAGCATCATGTACACCGCCGTCGCGCAGTAGGCGCACTTCGGAGGGCCGGCGATCATCGATGGCCGGTCGTGCCGTTCCCGCTGGTAGAATCAGCGCACCGACGACCCGGGAGCAGCACACGTGGCCATCACCCTCGAAGAGATCGAGGAACGCGTACGGACCTACAATCCGACCGCTGACCTCTCCGTGCTCCGGCGCGCGTACGAGTTCGCCGCGCGCGCACACGAGGGGCAGATGCGCAACAGCGGAGAGCCGTTCATCCAGCATCCGCTCGAGGCGTGCGGCATCCTCGCTGAACTGCATCTCGACATGCCGTCACTCACCGCGGGTATCCTGCACGACACCGTCGAGGACAGCGACGCCACCGTCGCGCAGGTCCAGGCCGAGTTCGGCGACGAGGTGGCGGCACTCGTGGACGGCGTCACCAAGCTCGGCAAGATCAAGTTCGATTCGCGCGACGAGGCGCAGAGCCAGAACCTGCGCAAGATGCTCATCGCGATGGCCAAGGACATCCGGGTCATCCTCATCAAGCTCGCCGACCGCCTGCACAACATGCGCACCATCGAGTTCCTGCCGCCGGAGCGGCGCCGCGACAAGGCGATCGAGACGATGGAGATCTACGCACCGCTCGCGCACCGTCTCGGCATCAGTCAGGTCAAGTGGGAGCTCGAGGACCTGGCCTTCAAAGTGCTCGAGCCGCAGAAGTACCAGCAGATCCAGCGGATGGTCGCGGAGAGCCGCGACGCGCGCAAGGCGTATCTCAAGCAGGTCATCGACGAGCTGACGGCCGAACTCGACGCCATCGGCGTGACGGCGGAGATCTCGGGAAGGCCGAAGCACTTCTACAGCATCTACCAGAAGATGTCTCAGAAGGGGAAGGACTTCAACGAGATCTACGACCTGATCGCGCTGCGGATCATCGTGGACTCGGTGAAGGACTGCTACGGGGCGCTCGGCACGGTCCACTCGATCTGGAAGCCGATGCCCGGGCGCTTCAAAGACTACGTGGCGATGCCCAAGTTCAACATGTACCAGTCGTTGCACACGACGGTCATCGGTCCTGCCGGACGTCCGCTCGAGCTCCAGATCCGCACGGACGAGATGCACCGGACGGCGGAGTACGGCATCGCGGCGCACTGGCGCTACAAGGAGGGCGGGCGCGGCGACGAGTCGTTCGACGACCGGCTCGCATGGCTGCGCCAGATGCTCGAGTGGCAGACGGAACTCAAGGATCCCCGCGAGTTCATGGAGGCCCTCAAGATCGACCTGTTCGAGGACGAGGTCTTCGTCTTCACACCGAAGGGTGATGTGGTCTCGCTGCGCAAGGGGTCGACGCCGATCGACTTCGCGTACGCGATCCACACGGAGGTCGGCAACCACACCGTCGGCGCCAAGATCAACGGCTCGATCGTCCCGCTCGGCTACGAGCTGCAGATGGGCGACCGCGTCGACGTCATGACGAACAAGAACTCGAACCCGTCGCGCGACTGGCTCAACATCGTCCGCACCTCGAGCGCGCGCAGCAAGATCCGGGCGTTCTTCTCGAAGGCGAGCAGGACCGATGACCTCGCCCACGGCAAGGACGAGCTCCAGAAGATCCTGCGCAAGCAGGGGCTGTCGATCGGCTCGTCCGCCGGGGCCAGGGCGCTCACCGGCGTGGCGAAGGACATGAACTTCGCGGAAAGCGACGACCTGCTCGCTCACATCGGCTCGGGAAAGGTCTCGGCCAAGCTGGTGGTGGGCAAGCTCATCAAGCTGCTCGCCGGTACCGAACACGTCCCGCCGGAGCCGGAGAAGCCCGAGTTCCTGCCGACGATGCCGATGCTGGCGCCTCGCTCGAGGCGCAAGAAGTCGCCGACGGGCGTGCGCGTCAAGGGCATCGATGATCTGCTCGTCCGGTTGGCCCGGTGCTGCAACCCGGTGCCGGGTGACCCGCTCGTCGGCTTCGTGACCCGGGGGCGCGGCGTGTCGGTGCATCGCTCCGACTGCCCGAACGCACGCGATCTGCTCAATTCGCCGGAGCGCATCATCGAGGTCGAGTGGGACTCCGACGCGTCCACGACGTATCAGGTCGAGATCTACATCGAGGCGCGCGACCGGACCGCGCTGTTGCGCGATGTGACCGCGGCGCTCGCGGAGGCCGGCGTGAACGTGCTCTCGGCCAACATCGCGACCGACAAGCAGGGGATCGCCACGATGCGGTTCCTCTTCGAGCTGGGCGACATGGAACAGCTCGGAGCCGTGCTCAACCGGGTTCGGGCGCTCGACGGCGTCTTCTCCGCGGATCGCATGCTCCAGTCGCCGGGGGCGGCGCGGTGAGCGGGATCGAGGTCCGGGGTCTCGCGCTGGGCGCCCTCGACACGAACTGCTGGCTCGTGTCGGACGGCATCGGCGGACCGCTCGTGGTCATCGATCCGGCGGGTGATGCGGAGGAGCTCCTTGCAGCGATCGCGGACTGCGCGGTCGGGGCGGTGGTGCTCACGCACGGACATTTCGATCATCTCGGCGCCGCCTCGCGGCTGATCGCGGAGACCGGTGCGCCCTTCGCTGTCTCGGTGCGGGACGCAGCCTCCGTGACGGATGCGGTGGCCAACGGCGGGATGCTCTTCGGGTTCGACGACGTCGCACCCGAGCCGCAGCGACTGCTCGCCGAGGGTGATCTCGTGGAGGCGGGACAGGTGCGGCTCAGGGTCCTGGGCACTCCCGGGCACACCCCGGGCTCGATCTGCCTCATGGCCGAGGCGGCGGGGCAGACCCACCTCTTCAGTGGCGACACCCTGTTCGCCGGCAGTGTCGGCCGTACCGACTTCCCGGGCGGCGATGCGCGAGCGATGCGCGAGTCGATCGCCCGATTGGCCTCGCTCCCCGGGGAGACGCTTGTGCATCCCGGTCATGGGCCTGACACGACACTGGCGCGGGAGGCGCGGGTCAACTTCTTCTGGCCGCGCGCGTAGGGACGACGGGTTCGGCCGGGCGCATCAGCAGGGTACTGCGGGTGCGTATCGAATCCTATGGAGTAGGTTGTACTGTGCAGTGTGACGCGGGGCACGTGCCGGAATCCCGCTCACGCCGACACTGTATGCAAGCGCTCACCTGGGGAGAGGTCCGTCGCATGGATGCACTGTCGCGTGGCCCATGGGGCCGCCACGCCGCACGCCGCACGCTGCCCGTCCTGCTCCTCGTGTCACTCCTGCTCCTTCTGGCCGCACCCGCGCTCGCGTATGCCGCGCCCGCCATCACCTCGCTGACACCGGCGAGCGGCAGCACGGTGTCGGGCACCTGGAACCCGGCGATCACCGCGGTGCTGAGCTCGGATGTGGCCCTGCGTCCCACGGCCACCATCACGCTGGACGGCCGCCCCTTCACCGTGCGAGTCAACTTCGCCTCGAGCGGGGTCTGGGACACCTCCGGCCCCGTCCCGCGCTGGGTGGTCACCACCGACACGCGCTCCGGCACCGTCTACATGACCTGCCCGCCGACATCCGGGGGCTCGCACACCGCGATCATCACCGCGACGGACGTGAGCGATGCCTCCGTGGCCTCCACCACCGTCTTCGACCTCGCCCCCGCCGTCGTGCTCTCCGACCCGAGCCCCGCACAGGGTGCCGTGGTCACCGCCGACATGCCCGAGCTGTCCGTGGCGCTCGATCCCCGCTTCGCGCCCTCAGTGAGCTTCACCCTCGACGGCGCGGGCGTCTCCTGGACCTATGACG
>JAUSAU010000107.1 GCA_030652345.1 Coriobacteriia bacterium | reverse complement strand
CGCCTGTGCTTCGGCTGCCACTCGGCATCGAGCGAGGAGACCGCTTCGGGCAAGCCCTTCGCCTGGAACGGCCGCGACGTGGAAGCTGAGTTCGCCCGCGCCAGCCATCACCCGGTCATGAACGACGAGCCGACCATGACCGCGAGCCCCGAGACCGAGACGGTCTTTTCGCAGGCGACCCGGCCGGAGTTCGACCTGAGCCTGCTCAACAACACCTCGAACCTCACCGAGGAGGGGCCGGAGCTCTTCTACGGCACGGTCCCGATGGCCGCACGCGCCAACCAGAACATGCTGTTCTTCGCCGACAGCGCGGGCGTCCAGCAGTACGACGTCGATGTGAACGGTGGTCTTGTCAGCTGGAACGACGACGGTTTCAACCCGCCCGACGTTCCCGCAGGCAGGCAGATGCTCGCGTTCACGCGCGCCTCGGACCGGCTGGTTCTGCTCGCACGCAGCGCGAGTGCGCAGGAGCTGTGGGAGTACTCGCTGCCCACAGCGCTGTCGCCCGGGGTGTGGTCGGTGGTCTCGACGCTGCCGACCAACGGCTCCGGCACTCTGGACAACCCCGTCGGCGCGGATGTCGCTTACGACCCGGTCGGCAACGCGGTGTGGGTGCTCCCGGGCTCGGGCACCACGAGCGTGTACCGCTGGAACATCGCGTCGCGCACGCGTGACGACATGTCGGTCTTCGACACGGCCGGCGTCCCGATCCAGTTCGGTCAGGGCTCCGCGCTCGCGTACTCCGAGACCCCGCGCGCGCTGTGGCTCATCCGCTCGCTCGCCAGCGGATCGACGCGGCAGGGCTATCTCTATCGCGTCGACGAGCCCGGGGCGAATCCGACGTCCGTGACCGCGACCGACACGAATCTCCACGTTGGCGGTTGGAACGCGGCCTACATGCAGCATCAGACGAAACAGTACGACGCGGTTTGGAACAACTACAAGATGACGCGCTATCGCAAGGCGGGCGCCGATTACCTCTACATTCTCGGACAGGACACGGATCACGACTGGATCCCGTCGACGATCACGATCAGCGATCTGACGAGTGCGACTCCGACGATGGCGCCCAAGGGTCACGGCTATCCCTGGTCGGTCGCGAACAACGCGGAGTACGTGAAGCGTGGTGACATCGAGTGGGACGGTGGCGACTACGTCTACGTCACGAATGCCTCCACTCCGTCCTACTGGTACTTTGGCACGGTCGCGGGTGCGCCCGCGTGCCTCAAGCGCGTGAACGTGGTCACCGGTGTGTACGAGACGCTGACGCCAAACACCGGCTACGACGGCGGCCTTGTTGCCAAGGCGACCGCAACACCCCCCGCCAACTCGATGGGGACCGGTTACGCTGCGGCAGGCACGGTGACCTCACCAGAGATCCTCGCGCAGCCCGATGCTGTGTCGTGGGGCGCCCTGACGCTTGCCTCCGAGGTGCCCTCAGGTACCGCGCTGTCCGTGAAGGTCCAAGGCTACGGCGGGACTGACTGGGTCGATCTGCCCGGATTGGGTTCCATCACGTCTGCGGCGGACCTCACCGGAGTGAGCGTGGCGACCTACCCACGGCTTCGCCTGATCGCCGCGTTCGCTACAGCTGACCAGTCGGCGCTGACGCCGCGGCTTCTCTCGTGGGCAGTCACGGCCGCACGGGCCGGCCGACTCTACGTGGCGGATACGAAGGCGGTGCCTTCGCTCGCGTGGAACGTCCTTCGCTCACCGAACGCGGTCGACACGCGCGAACTCATGAACGCGACGGCAACTCTCCCGACGGTATCCCGCTACATCGCCCCGTTCCAGGATCGCGTCGTCTATGGCATCGGCGGGAGCCAGTCCGGAGTCTACTATCCCAAGACGCAGACGTGGGGCGACTCCCGGGTCGGCATCACGATCCCCGCCATCGTGTTCTACCGGTATAGCGACAGCGTCGATTGCGAGGCGTTCGGCAACCGCATCTGGGTTCCGCGAGTCCTTGTGGATGGCACGCCGGGCATGCGCATGCTGCCCTCCGGACCGTCTCCCGTCTGGAGCAGTTATGACGGCACGGCGATCAACGGGTCGGGCATGCAGCGACAGAACTCGCTTGCGGTGAAGGCGACCGGTGAGTACTGGGTGCCGAGCATATCGACGGCCACATCCGAAACGGTGTGGTACTACCGATTCGACACGGCGAACCCTGGGTGGAAGACCGGTCCGTTCACCATCGTGGCGAGTGATGGAGTCACGCCGATCTACAACGGCTGGGGCGGTAGTGCCGTGTACTCGGCGCAGACCGATACGCTTCTGCTCCTGAATCGCCGCTACAACCCGGCCGGCTACACGCAGGGCGACGGGCGGCTCTACAGAGTCACCGGTGCGTACGCGAAGATGCTGGCCGGCGGAACGATCAGGGCGACCGACACCGGTGTCCAGCTGTCATATTCGGGCGGGTACTACTACAACGCGGCGCTCGAGATCATGAGCATAGGTGGAACCGACTACGCCGTGTTCCACGGGTGGAATCCCGCAGGTGCGCTCGGAACGCAGCTCGTCAGCGATCTCGGCTCGGCGACTCCGACGCTTCGCGCGATCGCGGGCGTGCCGGAGACCACGTTCACGAATCTGACGTTCCACCTATCGTATGACGGTGCGGGAACTCTGTACTACGCCGGCACGTCGGCCAGGTTTGCCGGTATCTCGGTGCCGTCGGACCCTGTCAATGGCACGTGGGGGGCCTGGACCGTACTCCCGAACGGCCCGTGGGACAGCGTCACGGGGATCACATCAGCGGTCACAACGATCACGCCAGGAATCACGGCCGCGTATGAGACGTCGACCGTCGACTCGCCCGAGCTGCTTCCGGGCGATACGACCGAATGGGGATCGCTTTCGTGGAGCTCAACTGAGCCGTCAGGCACGGACGTCGGGATGACCGTTCAGCGGTGGTCCGGATCCGCATGGGAAGACGTTCCCGGCATGGTCGACATCAGGACGAGTCCCGTCGATCTCGGTTCTCTTGCGACGGCGGTCAACCCGAAGCTTCGGGTTCGAGCGACGCTGTACACATCCGACCCGTTCCTTGCTCCGACTGTGTCGGGCTGGAAGGTCACTTCGGGCACGGACCGCCTCTACGCTGCCACCGACGAGATCGTGCCGCAGTCCGGTGCGACGACGTGGGGGCGCGCGCTCTGGAGTGCCTACCTGCCGAGCGGCGCCGTCGGCAGGGTCACGGTTCGTGGCTGGAGCGCTGCCGCCGGCGCGTTCGTCGAGATCCCGGGGTACACCGAGTTGTCTGACGTGAGCATCGATCTGACCGGATTGTCTGTTGCGCAGTGGCCGAGGCTCCAACTTCGCTGCTACCTTCAGAAGGCGCTACCTTCCGATCCGAACCCGGCACTGGTCTCGTGGTCCGTCACCTCGATCGCACCCGCGCGCACGATCGGGGCGCAACTTGCGTGTTCCAGCTGCCACGAGCCGCACGCGATCCGTGTCGGCGGTACGGCAGCGTGGGACTTTGCTCGCGTCTCGGACCCGCGCGGCACCAAGGCGACCGCGTCGGCGGCAGGACTGTCCGATGCGACGTCGTTCTGTGTGAGTTGCCACGGATCGTCCATGCCGGAGGCGTCAGCGACCGTCGCGTCTTGGGTGCCGTGGACCGTCATCAACGGCCGACCGCTTGCCGGTTCCGCACCGGTCGTCTGGAACAAGACGGCGGCCGGCGCCGAGGTGACCGCGTCGGGTCACTTCACGTCGGCGGGCGGTCGCACCGACTGCGCCACGTGTCATGATCCTCACGGCTCCGACAACGCGCGCCTGACCGCATGGACGCGCCCGACATGGTTCGGCGGGGGAGCGGCTGGCGTGCGCGACAACTCCGCGTCGGCGGCCGGCGAGGAGAACCTGTGCTACCAATGTCACGGGAACGGCACGGTCGGACGTCTAGCGCAGGGCGCCCAGGATGTGGCGTCGCCCGCGACCGCAGGCTACTCGCATCCGATAGCCGCTGGAGGACTGCACGCATCCGGCGAGCCGACCGCAGCCCTGGGATCGGGCAACCGGCACAGTGAGTGCACCGACTGCCACGATCCGCACGCGGCGCGTCCCGGCACGCACATCGTCGGTTCCAGCACGCCGGCACCGGCGCTGCGCGGCGCGTGGGGCGTCAAGCCGAGGTGGGGCGCCGACACGGGCTCGGCTGCGCAGTCGTTCACGTACACACGATTCACCGGACAGGCGACGGCGCGCGAGGCGTATCTGTGCTTCAAGTGCCACTCGAGCTACACCTCACTCGCCGAGACGGGCACGTTCGAGGGTGTGGGCGGCACCGATCTGACGGCCGAGTTCAACCCGTCGAACCAGAGCTACCACAACGTCCTGGGGCTGGCCGAGGGCGTCCGGACGTCGTTCAAGCTCGGAACCGAAACCTACTCGTGGCCGTGGGCCGGCGGCCTGAAGGCGCCCATGACGAGCAGCAGTGGGATGACCTGTACCGACTGCCATTCGGGTGGTTCGTTCGCGCAGGCCAAGGGGCCGCATGGATCATCGGTCAAGCACATGCTCGATCCGAACTACCCATCCGACTGGGCGTCTGCCGGCATCGACTACATCGACAGTCCCAACGGCATGTATCCGAGCAACATCATCTGCGCGAAGTGTCATGACTTCACCTTGGGCGACAACCGCGTGCACCGAGCGGGAGGCATATCTCGGACCGGCGGCGAGCCGGTCCACTCGCTGGGCAACAATCACAGCGACGGTGCGCGCTGTAACTCGTGCCACGTCGGTATTCCGCATGGGTGGAAGCGGCCCCGTCTGCTCGGCTACAGCAGTGACCCGGCGCCATACCGCACACGCGTCTACGGCTCCTGGGGCCCGCTCACCGGCATCCTGATAGGCAGCAAGTCGCCGAGCGGCTGGGAGAAGACCGACTGCACTGGCTGCTCGGGCTACGCGCATCCGGGTAGCTTCGGAACGTCACGCTGGCCGTAGGCCGAAGGTCACATTTCGAGGGCGAGGGCCGCTCCGACTCCGGGGCGGCCCTCGCCCTTTCGTGAGGTAGCACCCCAGCGGACTTGCTTCTTCGCTCGCCCGTCCGCACAATCGGCGTGAACAGGGGCAAAGGATCGTGTAGCACAGGGTTCCGGGAGAGGGTCGCCGCATGGGGTCGCCACGTCTGGTGTGGTTCTGTCGCGCACGTCGGTCGTTGAGCGTCCTGCTCATCACATCCCTGTTCATCCTCGCAGCACCCGCCCTTGCGCTCGCAGCGCCCGTAGTCACCTCGATGACGCCAGTGAGCGGCGCTACCGTCTCCGGCACCTGGAACCCACCCGTCACCGCGGTCCTGACCTCTGATGTGGCGCTGCGTCCCCTCGCCACCATCACGCTCGATGGCCGCCCCTTCACCGTGCGGGTCAACTTCGCGTCGTCAGGCGCCTGGGACACCTCCGGTCCCGTGCCGCGCTGGGTCGTGACCCAGGACCGGAGAGTCGGCACCCTCTACATGACCACTCCGCCGATGGCGTCGGGCTCGCACACTGCGATCGTCTCGGCCTCCGACATCAGCGACGCCTCCGTCGCCTCCACCACTGTCTTCGATCTGACCCCTGCCGTCGTGCTCTCCGACCCGAGTCCCGCCCCCGGTGCGGTCGTGACCGCCGACATGCCGGAGCTGTCGGTGGCCATCGATGCGCGCTATGCGCCGTCTGTGGCCTTCACCCTGGACGGGTCGGGTGTCTCCTGGAGCTATGACGCGGCGGCCGGACGCATCCGCTCGAACCCGCGTCCCGTCTCCAACAACGCCACCCATACGGCATCCGTGCGCTGGTTCGACGGTGCGGGACGCGCCTCCACGCTCACCTGGTCCTTCCGCACCGCCTTCGCCTCCACCGCGCGCATCGAGTCGATAGCCCCGGTGCCGGGTTCCGCCGCCGGCATCGCGCCGGTCACGATGAGCGTGGTCGACCCCGCCGGACGTGTCTCCTCGGTGCGCATGCGCATCGACGGGGTGGCGGCTGTCGTGTCCACCTCCATCGTGAACACCACCCGCATCAATGCCACCGTGCTCGCCCGTGACTGGGCCGAGGGCACCCACACCGTGGAAGCCACCGCCACCGACAGATACGGCGTGGCCGTCACGCGCTCCTGGTCCTTTAGGGGACTGCCCGCACTGCGCATCCTCTCGCTCACTCCCGCTCCCGGCGCCTTCGTGGGAACGGCCACCCCGCGCCTGGCTGTGGCCGTCTCCTCCGGCGCCGGGTCGGTGGCCGGCACCTTCACGGTGGGCACCACGCTCGTGCCCGGGGTCTGGGACGGCGCACGCGGTGAGCTTCTCGCCACGAGCCCGCCTGTTCCGGACGAGACCTACCGGGCGCTCAAAGTCACCGTGAGAGACGGCTCGGGGCGCAGCGTGAGCACGAGCGGCGGCTTCACCACCCGCTACTACGCCGCCGGGCCCTCAGCGGCCTGCATCGGCTGCCACACCGGCTTCCCCACCAGCCACCGCATGACCAACTGCGACGGCTGCCACCACCACGGCGCCTTCTACGCCCAGCCGTGCCGCGCCTGTCACGGCGGGCGGAGTGCGCACGGGCCCGAGCTGCTGTTGCGGATGCACTGCGAGGACTGCCACGGGATCGCTGACCCCTACGTGCCCAGCCACCCCGCCGACCTCGGCCCGTTGCATGAGACGCGCAGCGACCTGACGGCGTGCGACCCGTGCCACCTGCGCGTGCTCTCGCTCGAGCACGAGCGTCACACGGACACGGCAGGCGTGCCCTATGGCTGCGCGACGTGTCATGCCGCGACCATCGCGCCGATCGTGCGCGCGGCGGTCGATGCGGCCGATACGCGCTGCGCTGCGTGCCACACCCTGGGCGGTGAGGGGCATGCCGCCATGCACGACGCGGAGATCACCGCCACCGTCGAGCCGCTGTCCGGCGCGAGCTGCACGAGCTGTCACCGTCCCAACCTGATCGAGGAGCACGGGAGTGCGCGGGCCTCCTCGCGCGCGGCGGGCTGCGATGCCTGTCACCCCGCCCCGCGCGACGTGCTCACCGCCGCCTGGGACAAGGGATGCTCGACCGGGGCATGCCACATCGGATCCACCGCCATCCACGGGCGCATCACGCCCGCGCACGAGGTCACGGCCACCGCGCGCGTGAACTGCACGCGCAACTGCCACAGTTCCGATTTGCGCGCCGAGCACGCGAAGTCCGGCGCCGGCCGCACGCCGGTGAGCTGTGTGGCCTGCCACACCGGCCGCGTCGCCGCCATGACGTCGAGCTGGGACGGCACGTGTGTGTCGTGTCACGCGGGCGCGCACTACACCTCCCCGCAGGCCGGCACCGCCGACTGCCTCGCCTGTCACGGCACCGCCGGCGAGTCCGGCATGGCCAAGGTCACCTCGGACTCGGCCACCGCGTTCGCGGCCAGTGGGGGAGACCACAGTGGCACGTCCGCCTCCGCTCACGGCGCGGTCGCCCCCGGCAACGCCGGTGGCGTCTCGACCGGCATCTCGTGCGAGGCGTGCCACAGCCACGTGAGCCAGGACGCCGAGAGCAAGATGGACTACCGCACCAGCGGCCTGGCCGCTACCGCCACCGCCCAGTCGCGCCTGTGCTTCAGCTGCCACTCCGCATCGAGCGAGGAGACCGCCAGCGGCAAGCCCTTCGCCTGGAACGGCCGCGACGTGGCCGCCGAGTTCGCTCGGGCGAGCCACCACCCGGTCATGAACGACGAGCCGACCATGACCGCGAGCCCCGAGACCGAGACGGTCTTCTCGCAGGCCAGCCGGCCCGAGTTCGACCTGAACCTCATGAACAACACGGTCAACTTCAGCGGGGAAGGGCCCGAACTCCTCTACGGCACGGTCCCGATGTCGGCGCGTCCGAACCAGAGCATGCTCTTCATGACGGACGCCGCCGGGACGAACCAGTACGACCTTGATGTGAACGCGGGCGCGCCGAGCTGGAACGATGACGGCTTCAATCCGCCGAACCTCCCTGCGGATCGCCAGCCGCTCGCATCCGCGACCGCTCCCAATCGCGTCATCGTCCTCGCGAACGGTCCGACACAGGAGGTCTGGGAATACACGTTCCCCACCGCGTCCTCTCCCGGGACCTGGACCATGGTCGCTGCCCTCGCCACAAGCGGCGGGACCTCCGCCAATCCGGTCGGCGCCGACCTCGCTTATGACCCGATCGACAACCGCGTCTACGTACTGCCGGGTTCCGGCAGCTCCACCCTGTATCGCTGGGACATCGGTGCGCGGACGCTCGCCGAGATGTCGGTTCTGGATGAGGGCGGCCAGCCCATCCAGTTCGGGCAGGGCTCCGCGCTGGCCTACTCGGAGACACCGCGTGCGCTGTGGCTGATCCGCTCGCTCGCCGAGGGCTCGACGCGCCAGGGCTACCTGTACCGCATCAGTGAACCCGGTCCGGCCCCTGCCACAGTGACCGCGGTCGACACGAATCTCCACGTCGGCGGTTGGAACACGCCCACGCAGGACACACAGCTTCGTCAGTACGAGGCCGTCTGGAACAACTACAAGATGACGCGCTTCCGTCAGAGCGGCGTGGACACACTGTTCTTCCTCGCTCAAGACAGCAATCACCCGTGGCTTCCGTCGACATTCACCGTGAGCGATCTCACGAGTACCACACCCACGCTGGGCGCGAAGAGTCACACCTATCCGTGGTCGAGCGATTACAACGGTGAGTACATCAGGCGTGGCGACTTGGAGTGGGACGGCGGCGACTACCTCTACATCACCAACGCCGCCACGCCGAGTTTCATGTACTACACGCTTCACGCAGCCATCCCGGCCCTGTGTTGGCGCTACAACCTGGCTACGGGCGTATGGCAGACCATCGCCCCGTACCCCGGCTACGATGGCGGGTACGTGTCGTTCGGGACCGCCACGCCGCCGGATGGTGCACTTGGTACCGGTTACGCCATGGCCGGTACGCTGACCTCGCCCGAGATACGGCCGCAGGCCGACGCCGTCGCGTGGGGCGACGTGCGCTTCTCTCGAGATGTCCCGTCCGGGACCGATCTGACCGTCAAGGTGCAGGGGCACGACGGCAGCGGTTGGGTCGACCTTCCCGGTCTTGGATCGGTCACCTCGCAGGCGGACCTGTCCGGTGTGAGCATGTCGACGTATCGCACACTCAGGCTCGTCGCCTCGTTCGCCACGACCGACCAGTCGGCACGTACGCCGCGTCTCTTGTCCTGGTCCGTGTCGGCCGCGCGGGCGGGACGTCTCTACGTCGCAGAGAGTGTCAAGGTCCCCGTCGCGTCCTGGAACGCGATCCGCACACCCAACCAGATCGACACGCGCCAGCTCATGAGCCGCACTGCCACGCTCAGTACGGCACCGACCTACATTGCGCCCTTCAAGGATCGGGTAGTGTACGGCTTCTCCAGCAGTGCGCAGCAGGTCTTCTATCCGCGTACGCAGTTGTGGAACGACAGCCGCACCGGTATCACGATCCCCCTGTCCGTATTCAACCCGTACACGCCCTCGATGGACGCGGCCCAGTTCGGTGATCGTCTGTGGGTGCCGCGAACGCTCGTGAATGGCACACCGGGCATGATGTCGTTGCCAACCGGCCCGTCACCGACCTGGCTCGACTCGGACGGGACCGGGGCGACTGGCGCGACGTGGCACGAGAACAGCATCGCAGTGACCTCCACGGGCCAGTACTGGGTACCGGCCATCACGACTGCCACATCGCAGACCGTCTGGTACAACCGCTTCGACACCGTGACCGGCGCATGGAAGCCGAGCCCGTTCACGATCGTGGCCGCCGACGGGGTCACACCCATCTATAACGGCAGCGGCGGCGGCGCAGTCTACTCATCCCGGACCGACACCCTGCTGCTCGTCAATCGGCGCTGGAATCTCGCCGCGGGTACCGGACAGGGTGACGGTCACTTGTATCGGGTGCCGGGCGCCTATGCCAAGATGCTCGCCGGCGGGAATATCGTGGCGACAGATACCGGTGTGCACCCCGCGTGGTCCGGAGCCACCGAAAGATCGTGTGCTCTCGAGATCGCGTCTATCGGATCAGACGACTACGCGTTCCTCCTCGGTTGGAACTCCGCGGGGGTCCAGTCTCTGCAGGTGATCAGTGGTCTTGCGTCGGCTACGCCTGTCGTGACCAATACCGGCCGGATCCCGGAGTCCGTCACTTCCCTGCAGTACTTCCATCTCGACTACGACGACGCCGGCACTCTGTACTACGCGTCCGGTTGGAAGACGTTCGCGAAGGTGTCTGTCCCATCCGATCCCGTGAGCGGCACGTGGGGCACGTGGACCCAGCTCCCGGCGGGCAAGTGGGACGGCATGGTCGGCGTCGCATCGGCGGTCGCGACCATCAGCCCCGGGACGATCTCCGCATACGCGACGGAAACCATCGACTCCGACCCGCTGTTGCCGGGCGACACCACCGAGTGGGGCTGGTTGACCTGGAACTCCGTCGAGCCCTCGAGCACGGATGTCGGCATGACCGTCCAGCGATGGACGGGTGCGACGTGGGAGGATGTCCCGGGCTTCATCGATCGTCGTACGAGTCCCGTCGACCTCGGTTCGCTCACCACGGCCGCGAACCCGGAGCTGCGCGTCCGTGCAACGCTCTACACGGCCGACCCGTTCCTCGCCCCCTCGGTGTCGAACTGGAAGGTCACCTCGGGGACCGACCGGCTCTACGCCCAGACGGATGAGATCGTCCCGCAGCCCGGGGCGACCGGCTGGGGGTCGCTCACGTGGACGGCGAATCTGCCGGATGGGGCCATCGGCAGGGTCTCCGTCCGCGGATGGAGTTCGGCTGTCGGCGCCTATGTCGATATTCCCGGCTACACGGAACGCGCCGAGACGAGCATCGATCTCACCGGACTCCCCATCGACGAGTGGCCTGCGCTGCAGGTGCGCTGCTACCTGCAGAAGGCGCTTCCTGGTGATCCGGACCCGTCGCTGCTCTCATGGTCCGTCACTTCCATCAAGCCGGTCACGACGGTTGGCGCACAGTTGGGGTGCGGGAGCTGCCATGACGCGCACGTCGTCCGCATCGGATCGATGACCCCGTGGGACTTCTCCCGTGTCTCCGACCCGGACAACACCAAGGTCACCGCGGCGGCCTCGGGCAAGGGCGACGCGACGACGTACTGTCTGGCGTGTCACGACGGCGCGATGCCGGGCTCGGAGAACTCGTCTGACAGCGTCGTGCCGTTCGAGGTCAGGGGCGCCCGTGCGCTCCCGGGCGGCACTCCCGTCTACTGGAACAAAGCGACGCCCGGACTCGAGGTCACCGCGTCGGGTCACTACGCGTCGCCGGTCGGGCGGACCGACTGCTCGAACTGCCACGACCCGCACGGTTCGGACAACGCGCGTCTGACGGCCTGGACCAAGCCGCTGTGGTTCACCGGCGGTATGTCCGCCGAGCGTGACAACAGCGACTTCGCCGCAGGCGAGGAGAACCTGTGCTACGAGTGCCATGGCAACGGCGGCATAGGGTTCGCGGCCCCGGGCGCCAAGGACGTCGCCTCGTCTGCCACGCAGATGTATGCCCATCCGATCGAGTCGGGCGGCAGGCATGCGTCCGGTGAGCCTACATCGGCCCTGGGCGGTGCGAACCGTCATGCGGAGTGCGTCGACTGCCACGACCCGCACGCGGCACGCCCCGGCATCCACGTCGAGGGCAGTAGCGCGCCCGCGCCGGCCCTGCTCGGCGCGTGGGGTGTTCGTCCGACGTGGACCGGCGGCGCAGCGACGACCGCCACGTCCTATACCTACATGCGCTTCAGCGGACAGCCGCTCGCCCGCGAGGCGTACCTGTGCTTCAAGTGCCACTCGAGCTACACCGACCTGCCCGAGCCGCTCGCGCTCGACGGCGTCGGTGGCACCGACCTCACCTCGGAGTTCAACCCCGCCAACATGTCCTACCACGATGTCTTGGGCACGGGTCGCGGGGTGCAGACGTCGTACGTCGTGAGCGGTACCGCATACGCATGGCCGTGGCAGGGCACCATGAAGAACGGCTGGACCACGAACTCGAAGATGACGTGTACCGACTGCCACACGAGTGGCTCATTCGCCGAGGCGAAGGGGCCGCACGGATCGACCGTCAAGCACATGCTCGATCCGGACTACGAGGGTGACTGGGAGAGCGCCGGCATCGACTTCTCGCAGCCTGACGGTATGTCGACGAACATCATCTGCGCGAAGTGCCACAAGCTGACCGACACAAGCGTGCACGGCATGGACTACTACTTCGGCAACATCCACACGAAGAACTACATCTCATCTCAGCTGTGTATCTCATGTCATATCCGGGTCCCGCACGGTTGGAAGCGCCCGCGTATGCTCGGCTACACCACGGACCCGGCGCCGTATCGCTCGACCGGCCTGACCGGAGTCCGCCTGCGCAGCAGGCCGACGGGCCTGTGGCAGTCGACCGACTGCATCGTGGGATGTACGAGTTTCGGCGACCATCGGCAGGCGGGTACGTTCTGGCCCTAGGCGACCGACGTCAAACTTCGCATTGAGAGCCGCCCCTCTTCATGGGGCGGCTCTCAATGTTCGTTGAGGAATCCCGCCGACGGTATTGATTCCTCGCACGTTCGTCCCCACAATCGCCCTCATGGGGGCTTCTGCGTTCCCATCGGGGTAGGGGAAAGGGTCGCCGTATGGGAACGCCACGCAAGGTGTGGTCCGTTTGGGCACGCCGCCATGTACGGAGTGCGGCACTCATCGCATTCCTGCTCATGCTTGCCGCACCCGCGCTCGCGTATGCCGCGCCCGCCGTTACCTCGCTGACACCGGCGAGCGGGTCCACGGTGTCGGGCACCTGGAACCCGGCGATCACCGCGGTGCTGACCTCGGATGTGGCCCTGCGTCCCAGCGCCACCATCACGCTGGACGGCCGCCCCTTCACCGTGCGGGTCAACTTCGCCTCGAGCGGGGTCTGGGACACCTCCGGCCCCGTCCCGCGCTGGGTGGTCACCACCGACATGCGCTCCGGCACCGTCTACATGACCTGCCCGCCCACATCCGGCGGCTCCCACACCGCGATCATCACGGCCACCGACGTCTCGGACGCCTCCGTGGCATCCACCACCGTCTTCGATCTGGCCCCCGCTATCGTGCTCTCCGACCCGAGCCCCGCACAGGGTGCCGTGGTCACCGCCGACATGCCCGAGCTGTCCGTGGCGCTCGATCCCCGCTTCGCGCCCTCAGTGAGCTTCACCCTCGACGGCGCGGGCGTCTCCTGGACCTATGACG
>JAUSAU010000109.1 GCA_030652345.1 Coriobacteriia bacterium | reverse complement strand
CCGATCTGGTCGAGGGTTCGCGGTTCGTCACCATCCCCCGGTGCGGGCACATCGCGCACGAGGAGCAGCCCGAGGCGTTCCGCGATGCGGTCGGAGCGTTTCTGGACGGCGTGCCGGGCCTGCGCTGAGCGCTACCGTGCGACGACCTTCCCGAAGACCATCCGCATCCCGCAACTGAATACGTACTCGCCGGGCTTCATAGCGGGCAACTTCACGGTCGCACCGCCGTTCGTGAGATCCTGATCCACCCCGAAGTCGGGGAACAGCACGCTCGCGAGGCAACCCTGACCCTGGCCGAAGACGATCTCGACGGGCACACCCGACTTCACCGTGAGGATCGTAGGGTCGTAGAAACCCTGTGAGACGTCGACGGAGATGCGCTGTACCCCGCCTTCCACCGTCGCGGCACCCGTCGGGGCGCCATCGAAGACAGCCGCAGGGGGCTGCGCACCGCCGGGCGCGGACTGGGTTGGCGCCGGCTGCCCGCACGCGGACAGCGACGCGACGAGAAGAAGCGTGCAGATCGCTGCCGGGATCCTGATTCGTGCGTTCACGCCGCCCCTCTCGTCGCCGGCCTCGCCCGGTGCCGGGCGCCACCGGCGATACCTGTGACCGGATGACCTTCTCATACTACCCGCTCGGACACGGCTCGCCGCGTCCTTGACCCCCCCGACGCAGGGAATACACTGAAGGCCCACCACGCTACGCGGCGACTTAAGGTATCTGCGATGGACACCGTCGGGACGATCGACCGGCACGATCAACTCTCGGTGCTCGCTGACGAGCATCGGCGTGCGATCCTGCGCCGCCTCATGTGCGGACCATCGACGCTCTCCCGCCTCGGGCGCGAGTTCGACAAACATCCCGCCTGGATCCGCCATCACCTCAAGCGGCTGGAAGCAGTGGGCCTGGCTGAGCCGGCCGGCGAGCAAAAGGTGCGCAACTACACGGAGAAGTTCTACCGGGCGAGCGCGGGGGCGTACGCGATCCATCTCCTCATCGGCCCGGACACCGGCGACCGGGCGCCGCTCATGGTGCTGGGCAGCCACGACTTCGCTCTCGAACTGCTCGTGGCGAATGCCAACGTGACCGACGGACACCGCGAGATCGTGCCGGCGGCGATCGGCAGTCTCGACGGCCTGGTCGCCCTGCGCCAGGGGCTTGCTGATATCGCGGGCTGCCACCTCTTCGACGCCGAGGCGGACGAGTACAACATCCCCTACCTGCGCCACCTCTTCCCGGACCGCCGGATGGCGGGCCTCACCCTGGCTCACCGGGAACAGGGGCTGATGACCGCTCCGGGCAACCCACTCAAGATCCGGGGAGTGGAGGACCTCGCCCGGCCCGGTCTGGTCCTGGCCAACCGCAATCCGGGTTCGGGTACCCGCGTCTGGCTGGACCGGAAGCTGCATGATCTCGGTATCGACCCCACCGCCATCGTCGGATACGACCGGCCGTTCCGCACGCACACCGAGGCGGCGCTCGCCATCGCCGCGGGCGAGGCGGATGCGGGCCTGGGCATCAGGGCCGCAGCCGAGGAATCGGGACTCGGTTTCGTCACCCTCTTCCACGAACGGTATGATTTGATCTTCGACGCCGACCGACTCGAAGATCCTGCACTCGCCGCGTTCCTGGATCGCCTCGCCACGCGGGCATTCCGTACCGGCGTCCGTGAGATCCGCGGCTACGAGACCGACCACACCGGCGATGCACTGCGCCTCGACGGCTGACCGCCCGATGCGGGTGCCGCACACCGGCATGAACGCCCGATCAGAACACGAGACCGCCCTCATGCCCACCGACACGCGAACACAGTCCCTGTGGCCGAGCGCAGCATTCGCGCTGGGCCTGGCGCTGTTCCTCGCGCTACCCGCGCTCGCCCGGGCCGCCGTCTGGACCGAGGGCACGGGCGGGCGACCGTTCAGTCTCGAGTCGCGCAGCGGGCTGGTCCTGACCGGTACGACCGCGGATCAGTCCCTCGTGCTGCCGTATCGGCTCAACTGGGAGTACTCGCTCGGAGGCGATCCCCGATCGATACGGGCTCTCGGAAACGACGCCGTGCTCATCGCCGACGGTGCCTCCCGCTCCGTCTTCGATCTCACCCGTGCCGGGGTCAAGCGCTGGGTGTACTCCTCCGTCGACGACGTCGCTCTGGTGGCCCCGTCCGACGCGGAGAGGCTGGCGAGCGGCAACACCCTGATCGTCGACCGTGGCGGCTTCCGCGTACTGGAAGTGACAAACGCGAAGGCGACCGTCTGGCAGCACGGTACCGGCATCAAGGGAACCGGGCTCGGTCAGCTCAGCGATCCGGCATCGGCTCACCGCCTGACGAACGGGAACACGCTGATCGTCGAACCGGGCGCGAACCGCGTCAGCGAGATCACGAGCGCGGGCGCCGTCGCCTGGCGGTACGCCACGGGATTGAACGCACCACGCGCCGCCCACCGCCTGATCGGCGGAGCGACGCTGATCACCGACTCCGGCAACGACCGCGTCATCGAAGTCAGTTCCGCGGGCGCCGTCACATGGCAGTACGGGACCACGAAGGGCGTCGGCGTCAACCAGTTGAGCGGGCCCACGGAAGCGATCCGGCTCGCCGATGGCACCACCCTCATCACCGACAAGGGCAACAACCGCATCGTCGTGGTCTCACGCGCCAAGTCCGTCGTGGGGTCGTACGGCGCCGGACCGATGCTGCCCGGACACGGACCCGTCTCCTCACCACTCGCAGCACTGCGGATCTACGACGGTTCGACGCTCGTGCTCGACGGCACCAAGCGCCTGCTGGTCTACAGCTACGCATCCTCCGGGACGGCCACGTCGCGCCGGCTCGACCTGTCCGCGGCGGGTGCGAAGAAGCGCTTCACGGCGCTGAACTGGAACGCCTCGGGCGAGGTCGGGTCGACGATCCTGGAGTACGCGATCGACGGCGGTGCGTGGCAGTCGGCCGGATCGAGCGGATCGTTCTCGTTCCCGAGCACTGCTCAGGGCGCGTACATCCGGTACCGGGTCAGACAGCAGTCGCCTGCTCTGGACCAGGGAGCCGTCCTCAACGATGTGTCGATCGTCTGGCAGGCCGCGGCGACCCAGGCCTCGGCTGCGGCCACGAGCACGCTGTACGGCGCGGGTTCGCCGCTGACCGGCGACACCACGGGATTCGGCGACGGCAGCGTGGTGTCGACCGCCCCGGCGACCCTGCCCGCAGACGGTATCCTGCGGGGGTGGGTCATGCAAAGGATCGGCGGCGTCGGGGCTGGCGGGAGCGGTTCAGGCACACTCGGGGTCGCGGGCAGCGTCCCGGTTCCCGCCCAGTACGCGGGTCTCGGACTGATCACGATCGTGTTCGGGAGCGGACTGGCGTGGGGCCCCGGAGCGAAGTTGCTCCCGCTCCTCGCGCGACTCATGAGCGGCACACTCCACTGATGGATGAAGGAGATCGATGAGAACCGACTACGTCGTCTACTGGCTCACCCACCCGGATGCGATCATCTACTCGGTCGCCACGGCGCTCCTGTACCCGGTGCTGTTCATCGAGCTCATCTCACTCGTCTTCATCGTCTTCGAGACCGGACGGTTCTGCTATGAGGCACTGTGGCAGTACCGGAAGCGCGACCTCGGCGCGATGGAGGCCGCGGCACTGCTCGCGCGCGACGAACTGCGCAGCGGCAATAAGCCCGAAGCGCTCCAGCGCCTCAGCCTCATGAAGGGCGGACGATTCTTCACACGCTTCTTCGCGGCGCTCGCCGCCGGCGGGGACCTCTCCCGCATCCGCGTCATGAAGCGGCTGGGCGACCTCGAGCTCACGATCACCAAGCGACTCGAGCGGACCCGGACGTTCATCCGGATCGGCCCCATCCTCGGGCTCATGGGCACCCTGATCCCCATCAGCCCCGCGCTCGTCGCGCTGGCTCGCGGTGACGTGCAGACGCTCGCCTCGAATCTCGTCGTTGCGTTCTCGACCACCGTGATCGGACTGCTCATCGGCGGCCTGGCGTACGTGATGTCGGTCGTGCGCGAGCGCCGCTACACGCAGGACATCAGTGACATCGAGTACGTCCTCGAGACGCTGGAGTCCTAGATATGGACGCACACGGCCGATTCTCAGCTCGACGGGGCCATGCGGGCTCGCGTTCGTACATGAACCGCCGAAGCCTGCTGCTGCCCGACCGCAACGGTGACCCGATGGAGTCGATGGGGAACCTGTTCGACGTCGCGGTCCTCATCGGCGTGGGCTTCCTCATCATGGCGCTCTCGAGCATCGGCCTGAAGGACTACCTCTCGGCGGACAAGCTCACCATCGTGAAGGACCCCGGCGGCAAGAACATGGAGATCATCACGAAGACCGGCAACAAGGTCGAGCGCCTCAAGGCGACCGGAGGGCAGGCATCCGGGTCCGGGACCGCCATCGGCACCGTGTACCGCCTCGGTGACGGCAAGGTCGTCTGGGTACCGGGTTCCGGTTCGGTCGCCCCGTAGCGGTGGTTTTGGCACGCACATTGCTTGCTCCTCGGTAGGGCCTGGGCGATCCGTACCTCCTCCCCCCTCAGGACGGAGACCGCCCGCTCTGTACAACGAGCCGCGCTCCCCCCAGCGCGGCTCGTTCTTATCTCCGCCAAGTCCCTCGCGCGCATCCGCTCACCCTTGCTCGCGCTGCCGCGTTGGCTAGACTGACACCTGGAACACCGACCGGGCGCTGCCGACGAGGGGGTCGTATGCGAGGGGGCACGGAGGCCGGCTTCACGCTCGTCGAGCTCATGGTCGTCGTCCTGATCCTCGCGATCCTCGCGGCGATCGCCGTCATCGCCTTCACCGCCAATCGCGAGGCCGCCCAGCGGACGACCTGCTTCGCCGACGAACGCATCATCGAGGGAGCCCACCAGCAGTTCGAGTCGCGCAATCCCGATGCTCCGGTCCCGGCCGACTACGCCGCGCTCATGACCGAGCTCGTACCCGCCTCGCTGGCAAAGGCGCCCATCTGTCCGGCCGGCGGCGCGTACTCCTGGACAACGACGGAGTCGGTCGTCTGCTCGATCCACGGGCATCGCTGAACCGCCGGCCCGTAGAGGACCCGTCTCCCCTGAAGAACCCGGAGCGCCGCAGTTGCCCCCAGCAGATGTCATCACGCCCACCTCAGCGCGGCGCCTCGAGACGTCCTCGCTGGGCGACCGCATCCTGATCGTCGCGCCGCATCCTGATGACGAGACACTCGCGGCCGGCGGCACCATGCACGCGCTGCGCGCGCGCGGCGCCGACGTCCGCATCGTCCTGCTCACCGCCGGCGACGCATACCTGCGCGCTGCGCGCCGCATCGGGCGCTTCTCCCCGGACGCTCCCACGTACCGCCGGCTCGGCGATATGCGGTTCCGCGAGAGTCAGGACGCCGCGGAGTCCCTTGGAATCCCCGCCTCCGATGTGATGTGCCTCGGCTATCCGGACGGTCGGCTCGAGGCCATGTGGGCGGATCCCGGCACGGTCACCACCGGCCGGAACGGCAGCGCGGTCGTGCCGTATGACTGGGCGCTCAGTCCGGGAGCCCCCTGCTCCGGGGAGGCCATGCACCTCGACCTCACCGCGACCATCGCCGGATTCGCGCCCGAGACCGTCATCTTCCCCGACGCGTGCGAGACGCACGCGGACCATGCATACGCGCACCGGTTCGTGATGCGCGCATTGCAGCAAGCTGACACCGTGCGTCTCCGGCTGACCTACCTGATCCACCAGGGCCACTATCCGTTCCCGTGGGCCTACCTGCCCCGCCGCTCCCTGCGGCCTCCACGAGCGCTGAGGACCGACGATCGTGACTGGCGCAGCGTCACCCTCGGCGTGGACGACGTGACCGCCAAGGAGAGCGCTCTGCGCGCATTCCCGAGCCAGAACGCGATCCCCGACCTGCGCTACTTCATGCGCGCGTTCGTGCGCGCCAACGAAGTGTTCTCGGTCGAGACCGATCAGTGATCGTCCGGGTGCGCGCTCAGTCCAGCAGCATCTGCTCGGCGAGGGACACGAGCGTCTTCGCACGCATCCGGACATCAGCGATGTCCGCGGTCAGGCCGCATGGCTCTGCGTCGGACAACTCAGCGGCCACCTCGCCGGCGTGGCCCGCTGCCTGAGCGACGCCATCGGCTGTCACCAGGACCGCCCCCGCCATCTCCCGCATCACGTCGATCTTATGGACGACGACGTCCTTCATCTCCTCGACCGATCGGGTGAGCGCACCGATCTCATCGGATGCGTGACGGCCCATCGTGACGCGCAGGTCTCCGCCCGCCACCGTCGCCGCGAAACGACGGGCCTCCTCGAGCGGGCGGGCGATGCTGGCGTAGATCCAGCTGGAGGCGGCGACGGCGACAGCCAGGCTGAGCACGAGCAGTCCGGCCGTCCCATTGGTGGCGAGCGTCCGTGCCGCGTCCTCATCAATCGCAGCGGCGGCCGCGCGCGCATCCGCCGCCCGCACGACCCGCCGCAGCGCTCCGTCGCGCAGGATCTCGCTCTTGGTCCGGACGGCATCGCGCAGACCCGCTTCGTCGAGTCCTTGAGCGCCGGCAGGCAGCACCAGGTCGGATCGCACGCCCGCACGGAAATGGCCTCGTCCGTCGGTGCGGATACGCATCGGCGATCCGCCCTTCGCGGCCTCGGCGTTGATCCAACCGTACGTGACGAGCCGGAGATCGGTCCACAGACGCCGAACCTCATCCGCTCCCGCGACGGACACCAGCGGCCCCATCGCGGTGTCGACGGCACGGTCGGAGCCCACGACGGCGGCATAGACGGCCGTCGCCGCTTCGGGACGTGCAGAGCCCGCCACGAAGACCGCGAGCCCGTTGGCGTTGCCCATGAACTCGGACACGTTGAGGGAGACCGTCGCCGCACTGCGCGCTGTCTGCGTGGCGCGACGGGACTCCTCGCCGAAGCGAGCTGCCCGCGTGTACCACGCCCACGAGAACACCGCCGCGGCCGCATTCGCGAGCAGCACCGCCGTCATCGCGACAGCGATCCTGTTCCTGACACTCAGAGTCATCCGACGCACCTTCCGGTCACAGGGGGATGCCCAGTTGGGCGGCTGCGGACCGCAGCCTGTAGACCTTGTCCGGGTCGTCGGCATCGGTCCGTGCGACCATCGTGACGAGGAAGCCGGCGCGTGTGGCGAGCTCGCCCTTCGCCCGCACAAGACCGATGGGGTCTCCGGCATGGGTCGCTTCCAGGTGCCTGGTGACGGCCGCTGCGAGATCGTAGAGACTGCTCATCCTCATGCCTCGGCCTCGTCCGCCGCGCGCTCGCCCGGCGAGAAGATGACCGCCGCCGTCCGCACGGCGCCGAGGACGAGCACCATCGCCGCCAGCGCGAGGAGCCGCTTCCAGTCCATCTCGCCGCCGTACATACCGACCCACACCTCGCGCAGGACGAACGCCAGAGAGGCATCGACGAGATGCGTCACGCGGAGACGACGGAAGCGCATGTACTCGGAGAGTGAGTGGAACAGCTCGATGAACACAAAGACCGTGAGAAGCTCGATCGAGAGGTTCTTGAAGGCGTCGATGGAGCTCGTCGTGACAGCTGTCCAGACGTCACGCGCGACGCCGAAGACCACCCAGACCAGGACGACCAGCACGAGTGCGACGAGTATCTCCACGACCGCCGAGACGACGAGGCCCTGAACTCCCGACAGCGACCACCTGCGGGTGGAAGCGCCCGGCCCGGCAGGGTCCGGGGTATCGGGCCTGCCCGCAGGTGGCGTGTCGAGGGGCGGCGCATCGGGCGGGATGCGTGCGGGGATTCGCGCGTGTGTGTCCGTCGTGTCCATGGGACGAGCCTAGGGCTCACGCGACCGGACGTGGTGAAACGAGGGTTACGCGTGCGTGAAGCCTGCGCGAAACGCAGCCGACCCGTGGACGGATCCCCGGGATCTAGCCGAACCGGCCGGTGATGTAGGCCTCCGTGCGGGAGTCCACCGGCGACGTGAACAACGTCCGGGTGTCTCCCACCTCGACGAGTCCCGCCGGGCGATCCATCGACTCGCGCAGCATAAAGGCGGTGCGGTCGGATATCCGTGCGGCCTGCTGCATGTTGTGCGTGACGATGACGATCGTGACGTCGCTCTTGAGCTCGGCGATCGTATCCTCGATCTGCTGGGTCGAGATCGGATCGAGGGCGCTCGCCGGCTCGTCCATGAGCATCACCTCGGGCTTCGTTGCCAGCGCGCGGGCTATGCAGAGACGCTGCTGCTGGCCACCTGAGAGCTCGAACGCGTGCTTCTTCAGGTGCGCCTTCACCTCGTCCCACAGAGCAGCACGGCGCAGCGACTCCTCCACGAGGCTGTCGAGGTCGGCCTTGCCGCGGACGCCGTGTGTGCGCGGCCCGTAGGTGACGTTGTCGTAGATCGACATGGGGAACGGGTTGGGCCGCTGGAAGACCTGGCCGACCCTGCTGCGCAACTCGACAGGATCCATCTCGCGGGCGTAGATGTCCTCGCCGTCGAGCAGTATCCTCCCCCCGACGCTGACGTCGCCGAGCTCGTCGTTCATGCGGTTGAGACAGCGCAGGAGCGTCGACTTGCCGCAGCCCGACGGTCCGATGAGCGCCGTGACCGCCTGCGGGTCGATCGACATCGTCACACCCGCCACCGCTGTCTCGGTACCGTAGGTGACCGAGACGTCCTTGAGTTCGAAGCTCCCGGGGGCGCTAGTGCTCACCAGGTGACCTTTCTCCGAGCGCGCGCACGCCAGGTGGCTGCGGCGATATTGACGATAGAGACGCCCGCGACGAGCACGAGCGCGGCGCCCCACACGATGTGCGGGGCTGGCTTCATGGGCTGGGTGGCCATGATGTAGATGTGGGTGGGAAGCGCCATGACCTTGTCCATGGGCGTCTTCGGCAACGGGGCCATGAAGAACGCCGCCGTGAACAGGATCGGTGCCGTCTCGCCCGCCGCACGCGACAGTCCGAGGATCGACCCGGTCACGATACCGGGAGCGGCAGCCGGCAAGACCACCGTGCGGATCGTCCGCCAGCGCGTCGCCCCCAAAGCGAGTGCCGCCTGCCGCAGGTCCTGCGGTACCTGACGAAGCGCCTCCTCGGTCGCGGTGATGATGACCGGCAACGTCAGGCACGCGAGCGTGAGGGAACCGGCGACGATCGAGACCTTCAGGCCCATGAGCGACACGAAGAGCGCCACGCCGAAGAGCGCATACACGATCGACGGGACGCCCGACATGTTCGCGATCGACAGACGGACCAGTCGCGTCCCCCGGCTGCGCGGTGCGTACTCGGACAGGTAGATGCCCGCGGCGATGCCCACCGGGAGCGCGAACACCGCGGTGCCGAGCGTCAGCCAGAAGGTGCCGACGATAGCGGGCCAGATGCCGCCCTGCGTCATGAACGTCCGGGGCATGCCCGTCAGGAACTCCCACGAGATCGACGGGAGCCCCCGGACGAGCAGGTAGCCGAGCAGTGCGACCGCCGAGGTGACGACGAGCGCGGCGGCGGAACCCGTCACGCCCTTCATGACCGTCTCGGTGATGCGGGCTGCGCGGATCCGTGCGCGCGAGCGGGCGCTGGTCATCGGCGCCACCTCTTCCGCTGGCGCTCGAGTACCACGTCGGCTCCGAGGTTGATCAGGAAGGTTATGACGAAGAGGGTCAGACCGACGACGAAGAGCGCCGAGTAGTGCAGTCCGCCCTGAACGACTTCCCCCAGCTCGCCGGCGATCACGGCGGTCAGCGGGCGGGCCGACGTCGTCAACGACCAGGTGTTCTCCATCGAGTTGCCCGCGACCATGAGTACCACCATCGTCTCACCGATCGCGCGTCCCATCCCGAGCATGACCGAGGCGAAGATGCCGGAGGACGCGGCGGGAACGGTCACCTTGTACGCGGTCTGCCATCTCGTGTTGCCGAGTGCGAGCGATCCGAACCGCAGGTCTTTGGGTACGGCGTGCATCGCGTCCTCGGAGATCGAGATGATGGTCGGCAGCGCCATGAACGCCAGCACGATGCCGGCGGAGAGTGCGGTCAGCGCCGAAGAGAGGTGAAGCGCATCCCGCACGGCCGGACCGACCACGTAGACGCCCATGAGGCCATAGATGACGGACGGTACGGCGGCCATGAACTCGACGACCGACTTCACGACCTCCTTGACGCGGCGCGCGGCGAATTCCGAGATGTAGATCGCCGCCGCGATCCCGATCGGGACTGCGATCACCAGCGCGACGGCGGTCACTCGGATGGTGGCGATGATGTACTGCAGGAACCCGTACAGCGGCGGGGTGCTCGTGGGATACCACGACGTACCCGTGATCATCCTGAGCAGACCCGCCTCCGGGCTGACCGCCGCCTGCCATGCGTTGACCGCAAGGAAGACGGCGATGGCGGTGAGGACCGCGATCGCGATCCAACCGCTCGCCGTTATGAGTATCCGGACGACTGCGGCGGCCGCACGGGTGGTACCCGCGCGGCCCGACCCGCGACGCTTCATCGATGAGGTCTGGGGCATCTCGCTATCTGCCGACCTTTCCATCGCAACGAACGGCGCAACATCCCGCCCGGCACACGAGGTGCCGGGCGGGATGCGCCACTACAGAGTACTTCGTACAGAGTACCGTCTAGTTGACCGGGACGAAGCCCTGATCGGTGACGACCTTCTGGCCGGCGGCCGAGAGGATCCAGTCGAGGAACGCCTTGCCGGCCTCAGACGGGGCACCATTGCTGTACATGTAGAGGCCGCGGGAGAGCGGATAGGTGCCGTCGAGCACGGTGGCGACGGAGGCCTTCACGCCCTCCAGACCGACGACCTTGATGTCGGTCGACTCGTAGCCCACGCCGATGTAGCCGATGGCGTCAGCGTTCGCCTTGACCTCGTCCACGATGGCCTGGGTCGAAGGAAGGAGCTTCGCCGACTTGGCGTAGTTCTTCTCCTTGCCGACGATCTCCTCCTTGAAGTACTCATACGTGCCCGATGACGGATCGCGGGAGATGAGCACGATCGGCTTGTCGGCGCCGCCGACGGCCTTCCAGTTGGTGACCTCGCCACGGTAGATCTTGCCGAGCTGATCCTTGGTGAGGTTCTCGACCTTGTTCGCCGAGTTCACGACGACGGCGATGCCGTCGCGAGCGACCTTGTTCTCGACCGCGCCGGCGAGCTTGGCCTTCTCCTCGTCCTTGAGCTCACGAGAGGCATTGGCGAAGTCCACGGTGCCGTTGATCAGCGCCGCGATGCCGGTACCCGAACCGCCGCCCTTTACGGCGATCTGGACGCCGGGGTTGGCCTTCATGAACTCCTCGGCCCACGCCTGCGACATGTTGACCATCGTGTCCGACCCGGCGACCGTGACCGCACCCGAGATCTCAGGCGTCGTCGGCGTCGCCGACGTATCACCGGCGGTGGTGCCGGTACCCGCGGTGCTTCCGCAACCCGCGAGCGCAACAGCGCCGACGGCAAGTGCCGTCACAGCGCCAAGGGTGACCCAGTTACGCATCTTCACTTCTACAACCACTCCTCGCATCGGTAGTCTCTGCCCGGGCCTGCGAACGTCCCGCCCGTCGTGAACCATAGTCGTCCCCGGGTCGCAACGAGTGGTTGCACGGATGTAAGAAACGCCACCCCATAGGTTATCGTTTTGTTAAACGGTCTTTGCATGCGCGCGATTCTGGTGCACAGTGCGAGCGTAGCCCGCCGTGCCCTCACCTCGGAGGAACGCTCATATGGCCGACATCCTCATTGTCGAAGACGACCCGATCATCCGGCAGACCGTCGAGTACGCCCTGCGTCGCGCGGGCTTCGAGACGAGAGCAGCCGGAGACGGTGTCACCGCTCTTGATATGGCGCGTATGAACGCGCCCGATCTCATCCTGCTCGACCTCATGCTGCCGGGGATCGACGGCTTCGAGTTCGCGACCCAGATACGGCGCACGAACACGGAGACCGCCATCATCATGGTGACCGCACTCGGCGAACCCCGGGACAAGGTCAGAGGTCTGGACGCGGGTGCGGACGACTACCTGACCAAGCCGTTCCAGATGGAGGAGCTGCTGGCCCGCGTACGCGCCAACCTCCGACGTGTCCGGGAGCGCGCCGTGCTCGAGGCGGACGACACGATCGAGGCGGGAGACCTGGCGATCGAACCCTCTCAGCTTCGCGCGACCGTCGCCGGGACACCGGTGCGCCTGCGCCTCAAGGAGTTCCAGCTGCTCCTCGCCCTCGCGCGGGAGCCGGGCCGGTTGATGCCCCGCCAGAAACTCGCTCAGGAGGTGTGGGGGTACGACCACCTCGCCTCCTCCCGCACCATCGACGTGCACATCCGCCGCTTGCGTCAGGCCATCGAAGAGGTCTCGGCCTTCACGTTCGTCCAGACCGTGCACGGGGTGGGCTACCGGTTCGAGGCCAAGAAGAAGACCGGCTCGGCGTGACCGGACGCCTCAAGGTACTCACCGCGTCGTATCGAGCCCGGCTCGCTCTGGGCTATGCGCTCGTGGTGGTCGTGCTCTTCGGTGCGTGGGCCTGGTCGCTCTTCGGCCCGGTCACGCAGGTGGTGGTCGAGCAGCAGCGCAGTCACCTGCAGACCATCGCACAAGCCTCCGCGCTCGCCATACAGCAGACTGCGGACCCCGCGCAGGAGGTCAGGCGTCTCGTGGCGCGGACGAACCTGCGCATCACCGTGGTCGCATCAGACGGCAGGGTGATCGCCGACAGCGCTCAAGACCCCGCCAAGATGGAGAACCACGGCGGGCGCCCGGAGATCGTCGCGGCGCTCTCGGGCACGGTCGGATCCGACACACGCCAGTCAGCGACGCTCGGGATACCGCAGATGTATGTGGCGGTACCCGCCATCGTGCTGAGCCAGACGGCGGCCCTGCGGGTCTCCGAGCCCGTCGCGCGCGTCGAGGCGCTCGCGAGTCGCGCGAGGCAGTCCGGCATCCTCCTGCTCCTCGCTGCCATCGCCGCCGCCGTCATCGTCGGCGTCCGGCTCTCCGCCTCGGCTGCGGAGCCCGTGGTGAGGCTGAAGAGCGCGGCTGAAGCCATGGCGCGCGGCGATCTGCTCGCGCCGGTACCCGAGGTGAGTGGCGAGCTCGGAGGCCTCGGTGCGGCGCTCGTGACGCTGCGCGACACGATGCGCAGGACGATCACGGGCCTCGAGGCCGAGGAGGCGACGCTCCGCAACGCGCTCGACGGCCTGCAGAACGCCGTCTTCCTCTTCGACGCCGGCCGGATCAGCGTCGCGAACAGCGGCGCCGCCGCGATGTTCAAGACGCCTGCCGGCGGCTGGGCAGGGAAGACACCGGCCGAGGCGGCGCTTCCGGCATCGCTGCGGGCCGCCATCGAGGAGCGCCTCGGTTGCACGGAGCCCTGCTCCACCGAGATCGGCCCGGATCCGGAGCATCGCTATCTGCGGATCGCCGCCATCCCTCTGAACCCGACGGACGCAGGCTCGCGGACCCTGGTCGTCGTCGAGGACACCACGGAAGGGCGCCGACTCGATCGCGTACGCCGCGACTTCGTCGCCAACGCCTCGCACGAGCTCAAGACGCCCACATCGTCGATCCAACTGCTCGCGGATTCGGCCGACACGGCCGCGTCGGACGGTGACACCGAGCAGGCCCTCATCTTCGTCTCTCAGATCAAGAACGAAGCGGACCGTCTGCGCCGCCTGGTCCTCGACCTGCTCGACCTCTCGCGCCTCGAGGGCACTCCTTCGCCCGGCTCGATCACCGATCTGCGCGCGGCCGTCGACAACGCCCTCGCCGGCCATCAGGCCGCCGCGGCGGCGGCAGGACTCACGCTGGAGGCCGACGACACCGACGTGGCTGCCCAGGACGTCTACGCCGCGGCGGATCCGACGGACGTGGCGGTGGCTATCGACAACCTGCTCGCTAACGCGATCGCATACACGGACGCGGGCCGCGTGACGATGCGACTGTCGGCGGACGAGCAGACCACCGTCGTCCAGATCACGGACACCGGCGTAGGCATCCCCGCCGAGCATCTTCCCAGGATATTCGAGCGCTTCTACCGCGTGGATCCCGCCCGGACGCGCGCGAGCGGCGGGACGGGGCTCGGGCTCGCGCTCGTGAAGAACGCCGCTGAGCGCGCCGGCGGCTCAGTGGAGGTCACCTCCGTGCCCGGCGAGGGCACGACGTTCACGTTGCGGCTGCCGCGGGCTCACTAGCGGCTCACAACAACGGGTTCCTCGCACTCTCGATCGCGAGTGCGGCCAGCGGCACGAGGAGCACGGCCGCCGTCAGCGCCCGTCTCACGATGACCATGTGCCCGGAGAGGTGCCGCTCCGGCAGCGGGCGGCCGAACCTCTCCCATGCCGTCAGCACGGCGGTCCCGACGCAGATGAGCGCAGCCCCGAGGAGGAGCGAGCCGAGCACATCACTCGCCCAGTGGACACCGAGATAGACACGCGAGAGCCCCACGGCAAGCGTCACCAGGGTCCCGGCGACCGCGCCGAGCGCCTTCTCCCGCAGCGTGCGGTCCGACAGGATCAGCAGTGTCGCCAGTGTGCCGTACAGCACGATCGCACCGATCGAGTGGCCCGAGGGGAAGCTCGCGGACCCGGGAGTCGCGACGAGCGCGATCGACACCGGCGGCCGAGGACGGCCGAAGATCCCCTTGAGCACCATCGCGAGCAACGGACCGAGCACCATGAGGGCCGTCAGGACGGCCGCGCGCCGGGGACGGCCCCACATCAGCAGCAGCGCGACCGCCGCGCACGATTGAGCGAACATGACCGGAGTGTCGCCGAGCAGGGTCGCCATCCACATGGCGCGGGCCACCGCGGGCGATGCGACCGCTGCGAGCGCGCCGTAGACGGCGCTGTCCATGACGAGTGTCGCGGGGTCGAGCAGATCCTCGGCGATGGAAAGGAAACCGGCGAGGAACACGAGGCCCGCTCCGAAGCCGACGGTCAGATAGAGCCCCGTGGGGCGGTCGACATCCAGGCGGCGGGCCAACCAGCGCATCGCGGGTCCGGGTCTCAGGTCCATGCCGGCGCCGCGTCCGGCCGCCTAGCGGCCGGCGCTCTCCACGAGCCTGGGGGCGACCTGCTTCTTACGCGAGAGCATCCCGTCGAACCAGGCGGACCCCGTCTCGAAGCTCACGCCGAACGCCTTCTCGGCGAGCCGCCTCTTCCCGACGATCAGCAACTCACTGCCCTCGCGGACGACGTCCGTCACCATGAACACCACGAGCTCGTAACCGCGATGACGGGCGAGACCCTCCATGAACTCCACGATCTCGTGACGGTGGCGCAGCACGTCCTCCATGTCGACGGTCTCGATCTGACCGACCGCCGTGAGGGAATCGCCGACCCGGTACTCCTTGAGGTCCCTCGTGACAGCCTTCTCCGCAGAGAAGTCCTCACCTGACGAACGAGCCCGGAACATGTCCATCGCGAACTCGGCGTAGTCGAGTGCGAGTTCGGAGGCCAGCCACTCGACCATGTCGCGGTCGGTGTCGGTCGTGGTGGGCGACTTGAGCAGGACGGTATCGCTCAGGATCGCGGCGAGCATCAGTCCCGCCATCGCCCGCGTGGGCTCGACCTCGAGCGCGCGGTATCGGGTCGCGACGATCGTCGCCGTGGCTCCGACGGGTATCCCGAGGAAGGTGATGGGGCCGGCGGTCTGCACGTCGCCCACGCGGTGGTGATCGACGATCTCGATCACCGCAGCCTCCTCGACGCCGTCCGCCGACTGGGCCAGCTCGTTGTGGTCGACGAGGATCACCGAGCGCCGTGCGGCTCGCGCCACGTTGGTCCGTGTGAGAAGGCCGACGAGCCTGCCCGCCTCGTCGACCACGGGCGCCTCGCGCTGAGGCGAGTTGAACAGGTCTTCGGAAGCCTCGGAGAGCAGCGCATCGGGCTCGACGATCAGGACGTCGGTCTCCATCAACTCGGAGACGGCGTGGGAGAGGTCCATCAGACGGGCTGCGGAGTAGGTGTCCATGCCCGTCGAGATCACGGCGCAGCCACGCGCGCGGGCCGCGTCGAGCACGCCCGGCGCGGGCTCGGCCGCACCCGTGACGATCAGGCACGCGATACCCGCCTCGATCGCCATCGGCTGACTGCGGAGCCGGTCCCCGACGATGAGCGTGTCGCCCGGCGTGATGCGCGACACCATCGTGCGAGGCTCCATCGCGCCGATGAGCACAGCGCCCGACAGCAGGTCGTCGACCGAGCCGGACAGCAACGTCCCGGCAAGCACCTCGACGACATGCCCGATGGAGACGGGCCTCTTGGCGAATCCCGAGACGGTGAGATCCTCGACGTAGCGGCTCGCCAGCGCCTGCACGGTGACGAGTCCCCTGACCTCACCCGCGTCGACGACCGGCAGGGCACGCACGCCTCGCTCGGCCAGCAGGCGGCCGACCGAGTGCAGCGTGTCGTTCGGCGATACGGTCACGACGTCGGTCGTCATCACGTCCGTCACCCGCGTGCGGACGTGGGAAAGCTCGAGCGGTGCATCGACACCGAACTGCTCCAGCACCCACGCCGACTCCGGTGGCATCGCGCCCAGCCTCGCGGGCACGTAGACCCGCGACGGATCGGTCAAGTTCTTGAGGTGCGCGTACGCGATCGCGGAACAGATCGAGTCGTTGTCGGGATTCTTGTGGCCGAAGACGAGTACGGGTCCCATGGCTCTTCCTTGGGCGTCAGGCGTCGATCTTGCGCAACGGCGCGAATCCGGCGAGCAGCGTCTTCTCCCCGGTCTCGCCACCGAAGCCGACCACGAGTTTGTCGCCCTTGACGGCGTTCACGCGCCCGTTGCCGAACGTCTTGTGCTCGACGAGGTCACCAACAGCATACGTCGAGGCGGCCGCCTGCGTCGGCTCGCGTCGTACCTGGCCGGAGCCGTACACACGACCGCCGCCATCCCCGCCCGGACGCGCGGGGTCACGCCAGCCGGGACGCCCGTAGCGATCGCCGCGCGCGGCTCCCGCCCGTTCGTGACCGGCGGAGCCGATGCCTTCGGCCTTGAGATGCTCGTCGGGGATCTCCTTGACGAACATCGAGAGCTGGTTGTGCTGTGTGGCGCCGTAGATCATGCGCTGGTACGCGTGTGTGAGATAGAGGCGCTCGCGGGCACGCGTGATGCCCACATAGGCGAGCCGGCGCTCTTCCTGCAGGCCGGCGGGCTCGAACATGGAATTCATGTGCGGGAAGATGCCGTCTTCCATGCCCACGATGAAGGCCACCGGGAACTCGAGGCCCTTCGCCGTGTGAAGGGTCATCAACGTGACTGCGCGCTCTCCCTCGGCGAGGGTGTCGAGGTCGGTGCGCAGCGCCACCCACTCGAGGAACTCGTCGAAGCCGGCGTCCTCGTGCACATCCGTGAACTCGGACACGACGCTGAGGAACTCGCGGATGTTCTCGATGCGGCCCTTCGACTCGTCAGAGCCCTCGGCACGCAGCGCATCCTCGAGCCCGGAGAGGGCGATGATGCCCTCGATGCGCTCGCGGAGCGAACCCTCGACCGCGCGTGCCCGGGTGAGCAGGTCCGCGAACGAGGCGACCTTGGAGCGCGGGCCGCTCCCGAGCCAATCCTCGCTGCCGGCGCGCAGGACGATCTCCGAGAGCGTCTGATGCTCCCGGTAGGCGGCGTCCTCCAGCACGGCGATCGTGGCGTCACCGATGCCGCGCTTCGGCTGGTTGATGACGCGCTTGAGCGGGACCGGGTCGGACGGGTTGGCGACGGCACGCAGGTACGCCATCACGTCGCGGATCTCGGCTCGCTCGAAGAAGCGCGTGCCGCCCACGAGCTGATACGGGACCCCCGCGCGCAGGAACTGGTCCTCGAGCACCCGGCTCTGCGCGTTGGTGCGGTAGAAGACGGCGAAGTCGGCGTAGCTGCGCCCCTCGGCGGAGAGCAGGCGCTCGATCTCGTCGACGACGAAGCGGGCCTCGTCCTTCTCATCGCTGGCGAGATAGCGGGTGATCGCTTCGCCCTCCACGTTCGCGGTCCACAGCGTCTTGGGCTTGCGATCGGCGTTGTTGGCCACGACGTGGTTCGCCGCCGCGAGGATCGTCTTCGTGGAGCGGTAGTTCTGTTCGAGGCGGACGACGACCGCTTCCGGGTAGTCCTGCTCGAACTCGAGGATGTTGCGGATGTCCGCACCACGCCAGGAGTAGATCGACTGATCGTCATCGCCGACCACCATGAGGTTGCGGTGCGGCCGTGCCAGGTCGTTGACGATGGTGTACTGGGCGTGGTTCGTGTCCTG
>JAUSAU010000101.1 GCA_030652345.1 Coriobacteriia bacterium | reverse complement strand
GAGGCCTTCGTCTTCTCGTTCTCGAACCCCAAGATGCCGCCGAACGATCCCGGCCACATCACGTCGCCGGGCCTCAAGGTCCATGGGACGTCCGGCAACCATGTGGGTCCGCGCCTGACTCGCGAGGCGCGGCGCATGATGTCGACGATGGACATCGTCAATGTCGACAACCCGTTCCTCTCGGGACGGATGGCGCTGGCGGTGTGTAGGCCCCTCGGCATCCCGATGGTGTTCACGAACCACACCCGGTGCGACATCTACATCGACCACTACGCCAAGGCAGTCCCTCCCATGCTGCGCGAATCGCTCGTGCGCAGGCGTCTCCAGAAGTTCTGCCGGCAAGTCGACCTCGTGCTCTCGCCCAGTGCGGGCATGGTCGACGTGCTCCGCGGGATGGGCATCGACACCGAGATCGACGTCGTTCCCAACGGCGTGGACATCGGCCGGTTCCTGAGCGTGCCTCGCGGGTTCGGCGCCGCGGAGCGGCTCAACGCGGAGCATCGCGCCGAGATGGGATTCGCACCTGACGACGTGGTCTTCGTCTACTCGGGCCGGCTCGGCCCGGAGAAGAGCCTCGGGCTGCTCGTCGAGGCGTTCGCCATGCTCGTGCGTGACGTGCCGACGGCGAAGCTCGTGTTCATCGGCGGAGGTCCGGAGCAGAAGCGCCTCGAGGCGGTGGTGGAGCGCGCAGGCCTGACGGGGTGCGTGCGGTTCACGGGCATGGTGCCGTACGAGCGCATCGCGGAGTACCTGGCGCCGTGCGACGTATGGGTGAGCCCGTCGGTCAGCGAGGTGCACCCGCTCACGATCATCGAGGCGATGGCCACGGGGCTGCCGATCGTCGGCGTCGCCTCCACCGGCGTGAGCGACACGGTCGAGCACGGTAGCACCGGCGTGCTAGCGCAGCGCCACGAGGCCAGCGCACTGGCGGGGGCGATGCTCACGCTCGCGTCCGATGCCGACAAGCGTCACGCGATGGGCCTGGCCGCCCGCGAAGCGGCGAAGCGCTACGCCATCGACTCGACGGGTGCTCAGATGCTCGGCATCTACGAGCTACTCGCAAGCAAGGCGCGCCGGCGGCGGACGGCCGCGCTGGACAGCGTTACGGGTGCCAGCTAGAATCCCCTCTGCTACCCATGGGGTGCTAGCTCAGTTGGTTAGAGCGCCGGCCTGTCAAGCCGGAGGTCGCGGGTTCGAGCCCCGTGCATCCCGCCACAGATATCACGCAGGGCCGCCCCGGAGGGCGGCCCTGCTGTTTGTCGATGTGTGTTCACAGTGCTCAGACCGGATCGACAACGGCCACTCCGTCGTCCGCGCAGTTCTCGGTCCAGCAGCCGCCATCCCAGTACCGTGACTGATGGCGTCCCTCGGGGTCGTCATACCAGCCAGCCGGCGTCGAGGGAGCGGCTGTGGCCACCGCTCCCGCCGGGGCCTCCGCGGTCAGTCTGCGCTCGAGTTCGGCGACGCGCTTCTTGAGCGCGCCCTTGATCGCCCACCCGTAGAATCCGGTGAGATCCTGCTCGCCTCCGTAGACGCCGGGCACCAGGGCGACCATGGAGACCCACGCCTCGATACGCACCGCGCCCTCGCGCGGTTCGAACTTCAGGAACTGTGGGATCGTCGCCGCGCCGGTACCTTTGCGCCACACCATCTCGCCACGCTCGTCGCGATAGGTGAAGCCCTCGCTCGAGAGGTACTGTGACGCGACCTGCCCTGTCCGTTCGGCGCCCAACCCTGTCACGAGGTCGTTCACATATCTGGACACGGCCCCTCCTCGCCTCGTTATCAGGCTGAAAGTACCCAAACCACGGTCAGCAGGATCGCTCCGGCCGTGGCGACCAGGACCGCTGCGCCCCAACCGCGCACCAGCCAGCGCCACCGGGCGCGCGCATTCTCCGTCCGGTCCCCCACTGAGCGCTCGAACGCGCGCCCGTCCCGCGCGATATCGCGCAGCGCAGCGCCGGCCTTGATGGTCTGCACGACGCCGACGATGGCGGCGATCGGGACGGCCAGAAGTGGGAAGACCGCGCACTGGGACCAGCCGGGGATCAGCATCGACGCCACGGCGGTGCTCAGTGAACCTAAGGCGACCACGAGGCATATCGACCCGTACGTGGTACGCCGCAGCACCGCATCCTGACGGTCACGCATCTGGGTGACCCGGACCTGTAGGTCGCGAGCATCAGCGGCCGCGGAGGCGACCTCCAACGGATCGGTCGGCGTGACACCGCTGTCGATCGATTCAGCCCACTGACGCTCAGTCGCCACCCGGTCCCCACCCCCTCACCACAGTGTCTCACGAGCCGGGTCGCGCGGCATCCGATACAGTGACGCCATGACCACCGTGTTCATCGACGCCGACGCCTGCCCTGTCACCCGCGAGGCCATCTCGGTCGCGCGGTCGCACGGGCTGTCCGTCGTGCTCGTCGGCAACGGGACGCAGAGCTTCGACAAACACCTGCATCGCAACGGAGTCGAGGCCATCCAGGTGGGGCAGGGCCGCGACTCGGCTGACTTCGCGATCGTCGAGCGGCTCTCACCCGGCGACGTCGTGGTCACACAAGACATCGGGGTGGCGGCGATGGCGCTCGGGCGCGGCGCTGGGGCGCTCAGCCCGCGTGGGCGCATCTTCTGGATGGCGACGATCGACGCCGAGATGGAGGTCAGGCACGCGGAGCAGCGGCACCGGCGCTCCGGAGGCAGGACCGGCGGTCCGTCCAAGTTCACGGAAGAGGACCGCGAGCACTTCGTGGAGTCGCTCGAGCGTGTGATCCGCGACAGGCGCGAGGCGTCCGGCGCCTGACATCCACCGTCCGGCAACGCGTCCGGGATGGCGGTAGCACTCGGGGGCGGTACGTCCGTATACTGCGGGGCACACATCGCTTGCGCCCCCGAAAGGCTCCGCATGAAGCAGCTTCGCCTCCTCGTCATCGCGGCCGCGGTCATCGCGGTCTTCGCCTCAGCGTCGCCCGTCTTCGCCGCAGACGCCTCGCGCGGCTCGATCAGCGCCAGCGTGACCGTCGGCGGCGACAGCCTGTTCGGGCTTTCGGAGGTCGATGCACGCGCGCTCATCGTCGCGAACACCTCGGTACCCTCGCTCGCACCCCTCGACATCGCATGCGAAGGCACGACCCGCACCGTCGCAGCGTCCGCGGGAGTCGTCGTCGACGTCGATGCCATGCTCGACGAGGCGTACGCGTCGACTAGCTCCACGCCCTTCGAGCTTCCCGTTCGATACGGTGTGGACGCAGCCGTGGTCCGCGGCTGGATCGCGCCTTTCGCGTCGTCGATCGACCGTCCGGCGGTGAACTCGCGCTACGTCGTCTCCGGGCGCAGCCTCGTGGTGACCGCCGCATCGGCGGGCAGGCGTGTGGAAGCCGCCTCCGGTTCAGCGGCCATCTCGGCGTCCCTGCTCGCTTCCCTCGACGCAGGAGGGGAGGCCCAGCCGCCGGTCATCCTGACCGTCGTCGTGGTCGCTCCGACGATCACTCCCGCCAACATCGGCCGGGCGATCCTCATCGTGCTCGGCAAGTACCGCCTGTACTCCTACAACGTCGGGCTCGAGAGGGTCTACCGCTGCGCTATCGGCCTGCGACGCTACCCCACGCCCCGCGGCTC
>JAUSAU010000097.1 GCA_030652345.1 Coriobacteriia bacterium | reverse complement strand
CAGGGGTCCCGTGCTCAAACAATCGTCGCTTCGCTCCTCAACTGCGCGCGGGACCCCTGCCGACCCCGCGCCCACGCGGCGCACTTGCAGAACACGGGGGGAGATGACGGATGCAGAGCGCTGAGCTGAAGGAGATGGTCGTTGCTGAGCTTGGGGGCGCTTTGGCGACCTTGGGGTTCGAGCGGCGGACGGGGTTGGGGTTCACGGTGGCGGTGGGGCGGGGGGTCGTCGGGCGGATCGCGCTGACGCAGTCGTATGTGAAGTCCGAGCGGGCGTTCTGGGTGCTGCCGATGGCCGGGGTGCGGTACGAGGCGGCGGCGAAGATCGTGGACGAGGTGCTCGGGTACAAGAGCGGGCTGGCCTCGCCGACGATCCAGACGGCGCTCGTGCACTTGGTGGCCGGACGCGATCCGGCGGACGCGTTCTGGGTGTTCGGGGAGGATGCGGATGCGCGGGCTGCGGCGCTGGCGGATCTGATGCGCTGCGTGGATGAGGCGGCGCTGCCGTACATGCGCTCGCTTGCCACAGCCGACGCGATCCTGGAGGCGCTGCGGGAGCGGGACGATGCCGAGTCGCGGTTCCAGGAGGCGGTGCTGCTCTGGGCGACGGGTGCGCGGGACGACGGTGTCGCCGGGTTGCGGGCGCTGGCTGAGGCGGGCGAGTCGGCCGAAGCCGCGAGCACCGAGGAGTTCTACGCGGAGGCGGCGGCTGAGGCGCTGGAGGTGTTGGGCGGCTAGGGAGCGGGGGTGCGTCAGGGCGGACAGTGGCCGCTGGAGGATGCTTGCTTTCCGATTTCGTCGGGATGAAGATGCTTGCTGGGGGTAGTTGGCAGGCGCTGTGGGCTGCTGCCACATAATCGTTGTTAGGCACACTCTGGGGGGCTGATGGGTTCGGAAGCGGACAATGCCCAGGCCATCGAGGTCTTCGCGGCCACTGCCGGAGAGTTCTGCGATCTCTTGGACGGCCACTCCGCATTCACCTTGCCCGAGTTCATCCGCGTGCTTGATCGCGCGCTCACGAAACTGCTCTATCACGGGTCGCTCTTGACGTGGCCTGAGCTCGGCAGATGGCAGCACCCCCAAAGCGCGGTTAGCCTCGATGCCGAGATGGCGCGACGCGACGCACTTGATGCATTCATTGGGCCGGCCGGTTGGTACTGGTCCGTGTTCGACCCCGCAGACCCGGAGAATCACGAGGCGGTTCCCTTCAGCCTCGGTTCTGACTTGGCAGAGATCTACACCGGTCTCAATTTCAACCGCGTGCGTGGAGCCGGCGGGCGCATTAGGCCCGCAGTCGTGTGGGCATGGTGTTTCGGATTCGAGAGCGACTGGGGTAACCACGTCGTTAGTGCTCTACAGGTCACGCACGCCCTGATTGCCTGGCACGACATGGCCGAGGATGCCTAACAAGCGCTTCTTAGTGTCAGTCTGCCCCCTGTCGGGATGCCTGGCGCTTGTCAGGTAGCCTCGGTCTCGACGGCGGAGTGACCCGAATCGCTTCTGTCGCCCCTCGCGGGCTGACCATGAGTTGTTGTGTCCCCCGCCGTCGGGACCGAGGGGTCCGCGTCGTGACCTGATAGGAGCCTGGCCAATAGGCCCCCGCTAAGACCTGTCCGTCGCTGACCCCCACTCGGTAATGGCTCCGACGACGAGGGGACGGACATGATCGTAATCGGGATCGACCCGCACATGAAGACCCACACCGCAGTCGCACTCGACGCGGCGAGCGGCCGGGTACTCGGGGAGCGCACGGTGAGCACGGCCCTTGCTGGCCGCGACGAGCTGCTCACTTGGGCAAGCAGTCTCGGGGGCGAGCGCTACTTCGCCATCGAGGACTGCCGACATGTCTCAGGCTCTCTCGAGAGCCACTTGCTCGGATGCGGAGAGCGAGTCGTGCGCGTGCCCCCCAAGATGATGGCGGGCGCTCGGCACTCGGCCCGCTGCCACGGCAAGTCCGACCCGATCGATGCAGCGTGTGTGGCCAGGGCCGCCCTGCGTGAGCCTGGACTTCCCGAGGCGACGCCGGCCGGACCGTACAGCGACGTGCGACAGCTCGCCGACCACCGCGAGGACTTGGTGGGGGAGCGCAAGCGCATCCAGAAGCGGCTTCGCTGGAACTGCCACGGCCTCGAGCTCGCGCTCGAGCTGCCACCCCGTGTGCTCGATCGCCCCAAGTGGCTGGTCCGCGTCGAGGCAGTGCTTCGGGCGCTGCCGCCCTCCACCCGACGGCGCATCGCGCTCGAGCAAGTCAGGCGCTGCGGGGAGCTCACTCTTGAGATCCGCGCTCTCGAGCGAGAGCTGGTCGACATGATGCACGAGCTCGCCCCCGACCTGCTCGAGTTCCCGGGTTGCGGTGCGCTCTCGGCGGCCTCGCTTGTCGGGCGCGTCGCGGGCGCATCGCGATTCAGCGGCGACGCCGCCTTCGCGATGCACGCGGGCGTGGCACCGCTGCCGGTCTCGTCAGGCAAGTCGAGCAGGCATCGGCTCAATCGCCGCGGGGATCGGCAGCTCAACTGCACCCTTCATATGATCGCCCTCACCCAAGCCCGGATGCATCCGCCGGCGATCGCTTTCATGGCCCGCAAGAGAGCACAGGGCATGAGCCACCGCGAAGCGCTGCGCTGCCTCAAGCGTCACCTGGCTCGAGCCGTGTTCAAGACGATGCTCCGGGCGGAGAGAAGGGTCGCCGGGTGCGTGGTGACGCTGCGCTTCGGCGCCAAGGACATCGCAATCGCGGTGTAGGATTGACATAGGAGCAACAACCCGACTGCGGCGCCGGTGAGGTAATCTCATACGTATCGCGCCGACCGTGCCGTGCGGGGTAGGCGCAGCGCGGGTCGACGGGACCCAAGAGCGGCGGGTTCGACGGGGGAGCGCGGAGTTGAGGAATCAGCACGGGCGCAGCATCGCGCCCAGTCGCCTCGAGGTCGTCGCCCGGCTCGTTGCAGGTCCTGCTGTTCGCAGGATCCGGCGCGAGATGCAGTGGCTCGTCGTGGGCCCGGCTCTTTCGCGACAACGTTCATCCTCCCCGCTTCCGTTTCCGGTCACCGCGCATCGAACGCCGCTCGTGCGGCCCTTGTCGGGGCTCGACGCGCGGCTGCAGGCGAACAAGGTCGTCAACTTGCGGCTAGCTGCTGGCCGGCTCGACGGATTCGTGCTGGGCCCAGGAGAGCGCCTGTCGTTCTGGAAGATCGTCGGCAAGCCGTCGAGCCGCCGGGGATTCCTTGAGGGCCTCGTGCTCGATCACGGCAGACTGAGCCAGGGGGTGGGCGGTGGCCTCTGCCAGATGACCAACCTGCTCTACTGGATGACGCTCCACACGCCCCTGATGGTCGTCGAGCGCTGGCGTCACAGCTACGACGTCTTCCCGGATGCGGGTCGCACGCAGCCCTTCGGAAGTGGTGCGACGTGTTCCTGGCCCTCGCTTGACCTGCAGATAGTCAATCCGACGGCCGCGTCGTTCCGTCTGTCGGTAGAAGTCGACGACACGCACCTGCTCGGACGTTGGTCCTCCGATCGGCCGTCACTTGTGACGTACGAGATCGAGGAACGCGCGCACAAGATCACACACGAGGGACCCGGCATCTACGTGCGGCATAACGAACTCTGGCGAGTCGAGATCGACCAGGCCACGTCCATCAGGAACGAGCGACTGGTTGCGGCGAACGACGCCCTGATGATGTACGCGCCCTTCTTGCCGCCGGCGGGGAGCGATGGCGCGTGACGACGGTCAGTTGGACGAGCGTTTCGACGCGGGCAAGGCGTTCGGTGGGGTAGTCTCTGGTCGGGGCATGTGCGAGCCGTATCGTGCTAGTTTGGTTCCGCGTAGCTCGGATGCACCACAGCAGGCGGGACTCGGGAGAGGGGGCCGCATGCGACAAGAGGAGATCGCTGTCGGCGAGGGCTACGAGCGCGGGCTCAAGGGACTTGGGCCGTTCTCCTGGTACATGCGCTGGTATCTCAGGAGGCGTCGCCCGATCGAGGTGCCGACGGTCTTGGCGAGCTTGGGACCGGGCCCCTATTCCCGCGTGTTGGATGCAGGCTGTGGGACGGGGCTGTGGCTGGCCGACCTGTACTCTCGCGGTCACGGCCACGTGACGCTGGCAGGCGTCGATGTGAGCGCACTGATGGTCGAGGATGCGCGCCGGCGACTTGCGCGCGTGGCTGCCCCCGGCACGACCGTGGACCTGCGCGTGTGCTCGGCTACGGAGCTGCCGTTTCCTGATGCGTCGTTCGATCTAGTGATGGCGAATGCCATGGTCAAGCACCTGGACGCCGAGCCCCTCGAGCAGTTCCTTGCCGAGGCTCGGCGGGTGCTCACCAGTCAGGGTCGGATCAGCATATGGGACTTCGGGCGTCCGCTCATGCGGTTGCCGCAGGTCAAGCCCGCCAACGCCGCGCTGGAGCTCAAGAACCTGAGGAGCAGCGATGTCCTGATGGCGGCGCTGATCGAAGCCGGCTTCGGTGACGCGGCGCCCTACACCCTGAAACGTCCCTGGCGTATGCCCGCTACGCTCGAGGGTGCCGTCGCCACTCGTCCGTGATCACGATTCCCGCAGTAGTCTGACCATGTCTGATCGGGGGAAACGTGGGCGACGACTCCACCCAGCTGCGCTTCGCGGCGGCGCCAGGCGACATCATGGTCGATTCGATGGATCCGCTGATGGAAACGGTTCTCGGCTCCCGGCTGACATTCGTCGAGCGGCTCGACCCCCGGACGCTGGCCCGCGCATCGCTACTTCTCGTCGATCTCGAACCCGTCCTTGGATGCTGGCTGGACAAGAGGCCACGCAGTGCGGACTGGGTTCGGTGCGAAGGGCTTGACGAGCGAGCTGTGTTCTCGATGGCAATCTCCGAAGACCCCGACCGGGACTCATCTGAGTTTCACGGGAACCCGTTCGACCCGACGGGACCGAGGTTCGCGGTACTGCTGCTTCGCTCCCACGACCGCGATGACCTGTGCGTACGATTCGACCACGCTGCCGGAGACGGATGGAGTGCCAGGGAGGTCACCCATCTGCTCGCCGATGTCTATTCGCGGCTGCTTGATGACCCCGGCTATGTGCCGCCCCCGAGGACGGCGCCGCGCCCTGATCACTCCGACGTGTGGGCCGCGCTCACTGAGGAGCAGCGCCGGGCGGCGGCGAATCCGCTGTCGATAACAAACGCGTCGCGGTGGACGATGAAGGCGCAGCCCGGCTCAGGAGACCGCCTCGCCGTTCGCACACTGACGCTGTCTGCGGAACGGGTGGTCGCGCTGCGCGAGTACGCACACGCCAGAGGAGGAACGGTCAACGACGCGCTGGTCAGCGCACTTGTCAGAGCAGTGGAGTCGCACAACCCCCAGAGGCCGGGATTGAAGCCGGGTGTGTCGATCTCTGCGGACACGCGGCGCTTCGCCAAGGAGCCGGGCCTGGAACGGTTGCCGATCATCGCCACGACGCAGACGGTCATGATCGAGTTCCGGCACGGCGAATCCTTCGACGAGACCCTGAAGCACGTGATCGAGGCCGTGAAGCCGTACAAGGACAGCTTGTGGAGCGTCGGTTCGATCGCAAACGAGACGCTGCCCTCCCCGAGAACCTGGCGTGCGATCTTCTGGTTCGCCGCGACCGCACTGCGCCTTACTCGTGCGGCGGCGATGGTGACGATGAACGTGGGGCCGTTCGACGACCGACGGCTTGCGTTCGGATCCGCTCACCCCGAGGCCGCGATCGTGACCGGCCCGATCGAACGGTTCGCAGGGTTCCCGTTGCTGATCAGCTACTACCGGGGGGCGCTCACGCTATGGACAGGGTTCCGCGAGCGATACATCGCGCCGGACTTGGTCGAACGACGCCTGGCTGCCATCGACGATCAACTGGCAAAGGCGGTCGGGGGCTTGCACTGAGTTCGCGCGCTCCGGGGCCGTGGGGGCCCCGCGCGCAGTTGAGGAGCGAAGCGACGAGTGTTTGAGCACGGGGCCCCCACGGCCCCGTAGCACCCGGTAGGGCACGCATCCTCCGTTTCATCCTCCGTTCACGACCGCTCTGCCGTTGCGGCGTGCGTTCATCGTTCGATTCCGACCGTTGGGTCCGGCCGCTCACCGCTCACCATTCATCCTTTCCTTTCGCGTCTTCATCCTCGCCGCGAGCACCCTCCAAATGGGATGATTCATGCGGGAGAGTCCAACCGGAGCACGGCGGCAATGGACAGGGCAGCAAGGTCGGGTGGAGGCGCGCGTGGGGTTCTGGACGTCTGATGGCATGTGGCCGCGACTGGTGCGGCGTTGGGTCTCGCAGGTTCTCGCATTCTGCATGGTGATGTCGTTCGTGGTGTGGACCGACTACCGGTCCCCGGCGCGAGCTGTCGCCGCGGATCCGGACACGCTCGTCGTGTCGAAGACGAGCTCCGGCGAGGTCCTGCTCGGCGGTCAGGTCTCCTACGCCGTGCGGGTGATGAACCCGAACTCGTACAAGGTCTACAACATCTCCGTGCAGGACGTCGTCTCCTCAAGCCGCGTCAATCCGCAGGGGCGGGTCTCGTTCGTCTCCGCCACCGACAAGGACGGCAACGTCGTTCCCACGACCAACAAGCGCGACGCGGTCGGCTCCGGCGACACCACGATGACCTTCGTCAACATCCGCGACCTGGCTCCGGGTGAAACCTACGACCTCAACCTGACCTTTAGCATCGACCCGACCAAGACCGGCGACGCGTCGTGGGTCATCAACGACCTCGTCGTGAACTCCGCGGTCGCCTCAGGCAACGTCTGGCCCGACGGACTCGGGGCCCCGGTCCCCGGCGCGGCGACGGCGACCGCGTCGGCCAAGGTCGTGCCGATCATCCTCGAGAAGACGACCAACCAGTCGACCGGTGTGGATCAGGCGAGCGGCACCGAGGACCGGCCGTACACCTACACGCTCGTGGTCCGGAACAACTACACGACGCAGACCGCGTCCGTCGTGGTGACCGACACGCTGCCCGACGGCGTGGAGTACCTCGGGATGGCGTCCGGCACGACGCCGACCGTGGTGACCGGCCCCGATCCTGTCACCGGCATCACCACGCTGGTCTGGAATCTCGGCACCTTCGCGCCGTCGACGAGTCGCATGCTCGTTCCGCGGACCGGCATCCGCTACGACTACTTCGGCACCGACAGCGGCGGCGTGGGCCGGCCCACCGCCAGCATCGCTGAGACGCACGGCGTGATCATCCCGCACGGCACTACGTTCCTGAACTCCGCGGTCCTGAGCGGAATCCACTCGACCTCGACCGTGGCGACCGACGCCGCGACGTCGTCGGTGACCGCCGCCTACTTCACGGGCAACAAGTCGAGCTCGCCCGGCAACGGCGGACCCGGCACGATCATCACGCACTCGCTGAGCTATTACACGTCGCAGTACTACAGCGTCATCGATTCGGGCTCGATCGTGCCCACGACGACGGGCTCGATCATCGTCCACGACAAGCTCCCGGACGGGCAGACGCTGGAGACGTCGACCTGCTCGGTCGCGCCGGATGACATCGTCCACAACACGGACGGCACCACCGACATCTACTGGAAGCGTCCGGCGTTCGCCAACTCGTCGAACGCGACGATCACCTTTGACGCGGTGGTCGACAACACGTGGGAGGGCGCACCGCTCACCGGACAGCCGGTCCGCGCCGGCGACAGTATGGTCAACAATGCCGCGTTCTCGGGCATCTGGCAGGACCTGATCGACGCGACGCACACGGGCAACATCAAGACCATCGTCGCCGCCGCCGCGTCCGCGAGCTTCTCGACACCGAAGCCCAGGATCGTGAAGCGGGTGCGAGACCTCAAGACCGGGCTGTGGGCGACATCGACGTCCGCGACGGTCGGCGACGTCCTGCACTTCCGCGTGCAGTTCAACGCGTCGGACACCGTCAAGCCGCTCGACACGGTGATCAACAAGGGGAACATCGAGGTCACGGACTGGCTGCCGCCGGGCGTGACCTACGTGCCGGGCAGCGCCGTGACGAGCTACTCGTCGGGCGTCGGGGACTTCGCCGACGTCGGCACGCGCACGGTCAATCTGACCACACCCACCACGCTGGGCATCGGCGGTCTGAGCGGCATCCAGTGGTTCCTCGGCGATGTCGTGAAGCCGGGCTGGTGGGAGTGCGAGTTCGACGCGGTCGTCACCAACTCATCCGCGATCGCCCAGGGCGGCTCGGGCGACAACATGTGGAAGCTCACCGGCATCAACAGCTTCGGGGTGACCTACTCCGAGCGGGACACCGTCAAGGTGAACTACGCGGAACCCGTGGTCACGGTCGCCAAGGGCGGCACCAACCCGGCAGTACTGAGGCCGGGTGTCGCCTGCACGTACACGGTGACGCTGACCAACACGAGCATCGCCGCCGCGCGCGACATCCTGGTCACGGACACGATCCCGGCCGGCATGCGAAACACCACGCCGACGATCACCGGCGTCACGGTCGGCGGAGTGCCGCGGACCAACCCCGGTTCGTGGGCGACCACCTACACGATGTCGACCGGCCTGTGGCTCATCGACTTCAACGCGCCCGGCGTGAACACCACGCTTCCCGCCGGCGCGACCATGACGGTGACGTACCTTTCGTCCATCGACACAACATCCGGTGCCTCGCGGCCGATGCGCAACGACGTCACGGTCCGATGGGGGAGTTCCGACACCACCGTCTCGCGGCCGTATGGACCGGTGACCGCGAACCGCACGGTGACGCTTCCGGGCGTGACGATCGCCAAGGCCGCGACACCGACGACGGTGACGGTGGGCGATACGGTCACCTACCGCCTGCGCTCGCGCGTGCCGACCGGCGGTGTCCTGTGGTGGCCGCGCATCGACGACGCCATCAACTCACGCGGGTTCGAGTACGTACCGGGCAGCGCGCGGATCGTGGACGTGACGGGTACGCCGTCGGTTCCCGCCACCTTCTCCGGCGGCATCTCGACGCCGGCCACGCAGTCGCTGACGCCCACCCGCACGATCTACCGGTGGCTGCTCGCCGATCCGATCGACAACCGCGGGTCCGTGTCCGCGTACGAGTTCGACCTCTACTTCGACCTGAGGTGTACAGCTGATTCCTCGGGCACGGCGCTGTTCCTGCCGCCCGCGCTGATCCCCGCAGCGCACAACTCCGTGCTCGATTCGGGCACGATCGTGTGGAACGACACGACCGCGACGACGCGCCCTGCCGCCCCGAACCGCAACGCCGTGAGCACGAACGTCCCGACTGTCCTCGACCAGCCGTGGCTGCTCGTGACCAAGGCGAACCTCAACGCGACCGCGCCCGTCGGCGCGTCGGCCATCCCGTATCGCGTCACCGTCTCGAACCGTGGCTATGCGACGGCGCATGACATCCTGTGGACCGACGTCCTGCCGCCGGCGATGCGCGCCACCACGCCGACGCTCGACTCGGTCAAGCTCAACGGCGTCACGATCTCGTCCCCGGCCTACATCGCGCCGGTGTGGGACTCGACGACCGGCTCGTACACGATCGACTTCTACAACGGCGGCGGGACGAACACCCCGCTCTCGAGCGGGTCGACCTTCACCGTGGACCTCACCTGCTACGCGAACGTGCAACCCTCAGCGGGCCAGGCGCTCGTGAACACGGCCACCGTCGCGTGGAGCACGACGACCACGCCGGCAATCGGTCGCTTCTACCCGATGTCGCTCGCGCCCGCTCCCAACACCGGGGTGGCGACGGCGACCATCGCGCTGCCGACCATCGAGAAGTACACGCTCGAGACGAGCACACAGCCGGGCTTCCCGACGGAGTACCGCTTCCGCGTCACCATCCCGACCGAGACGATCGTGACCGACCTCTCGATCCTCGATGTGTGGAGCACGAACGGATTCGGGGCGTATGGCTGGCTCTCGAGCGTGGATATCGCGGGTTCCCCGGATGTCCCGGCTGTCCTGTCGATGCCCGGCCTCGGTGATCTGAACACGAACAACCCGTCTCCCGGCTCGTCGCTGCTCTTCAAGTACTTCCCGACGCCGGGCACGCTCACGATCGACAATGCCGACGCGGTGTCATCGGCGGGTGACACCCCGTACGTGTTCGAGCTGCGCTACAAGGTCGGCCCGGGCAACACGGCGGGCACGGCCACGCCGACCCCGTGGATCTGGGACCCGTATACGACGGGCACGATCACGGACCAGGCAGCGCTGTCGTGGATGATCGGCGGGGTGCGCGCCTCGACGCTGTCGACCTCGGTGTCCCTGCCGGTGAACCAGCCGGTGTTGCGGACGGCCAAGGTGCCGTCCATCTCGAGCGTGCAGGGCGGCGACGTCGTCACCTTCACCGTGACGGTCACCAACATCGGTGCGGGCTACGCCTACGAGTACGACCTCGGCCCCTCGCTCGTCGATACGCTGCCGGCCGGGCTCATCAACCCGGTGTTCGTCTCGGTCACGCACTCGGCCAACGGGCTGCTCGCCTCGCCGGCCGACTACTCCGCGACGACCGCGGGCGGCGTCATCAAGGTCGACTTCAACGAGCCCGCAAGCGCGCAGGGCATGATCGCGCCCGGGCAGTCGATCGCCTACGTCTACCGCGCGCAGGTCGATCCCGCCATCGGAGCCGGCTCCGTCCTCGTCAACACCGCCGACGCGAACTGGTCGAGCGCGCTGGGCTACAACTGGACGGCCGACCAGCAATACAACGACACAGACCCGCTCGACCCGACGGTCGACACGACCACCGCGGTGCTCACGGTCCCGTCGAGCGGCCTCGTGAAGGCGGCGCTGGGCTCCGTCACGACCGCGACGATCGGCACGCAGTACTGGTACGGCGTGACCGCCACAGTGCCGGCGAACACGACGATGTACAACACCACCATCAGCGACTTCGTCCCTGACGGGCTCACCGTGATCGGGACGACCCGCTCGGCGGCGACGGGCACCGTCTCGATCGGGGCCAAGCTGCCGGACGGCCGCACTCCCGTGGTGTGGAGCGTGGGCGACGTGTCGAACCCGCCGACCTCCACGCTGGAGCTGCGCATCCACGTCAACGTCGAGGACACGTACGCCGCCAGCGGGCTGAAGCTCGACGGCCTCCCTCCCGCCGTCGACGGTGACGTCCAGGAGACGATCGTCAACACGGGCTCCGTCTCGTGGGACACCGCGAAGACCGGCGGCACGCCGAGGAGCACCGTCACACCGCCGGCGACCGTGACGCTCGTCGAGCCGCATCTGCGCACCGTGAAGCGCGCCAATGTGGCGACGGCTGCGGCCGGCCAGGTCATCACCTACACGATCGAGGTCGGCAACGACGGCCTCACGAGCGCTGCGAACCTCTACTGGAGCGATGCGACGGATAACGTGTGGCTGACCGACCCGGGCCTGGTGAGCGTGAGCATCGCCGGGACGCCGCTCGTCGACGGCGTGGACTTCACGTCGTACCCGGGGACCAACCAGCTCGACTTCCAGTTCTGGTATCCGACGGAGATCCCCGCCGGCGCGACGATGACGATCGTGACCACGGCAGCCGTGCTCGGCGGCGTGCCGAACAACCACGGACTGTGGAACATCGCATCGGTCATGGGCTACGACAGCACGTGGTCGGGGACCCCGCGCAACTACAACGGTCCGACGGCGACACTGACGGTCCCGGCCAAGGCGCCGGGTCTCGTCACGGCCAAGTCGGTCGTAGGCGACACCTTCGTGCAGGCCGGTCAGGTCGTGCAGTACCGCTACGTGGTGCGCAACGTCGGCGAGGCGACCGCGACCGCAGCCTCGTTCGCGGATGCGTTCTCATCGACCGACTTCGCGTACGAGCCGGGAACGGCGCAGATCGTCTGGCCCGGCGGTTCGACGACAGCCGAGCCCGCGCTCGGCGCCGGGACCGTCTCGTGGTCCAACGGGTCAGAGATCCCGAACGTGGTGCTCGCACCGTCGCAGTCCGCGACGTTGACGTTCTCACTACGCGTTGCGGCGCTCCCGGCGCTCGGCTCCAAGACGGACACGGCGACCGCGACCGCGCGCGACCTGGCGGGCGTGGCCGTGCCGGCGTCGAGCGGCATCGCCGGCGACACCGATCCGCTCGACCGTTCCATCGCGGCCGTCACCGTCACGCGTCCGCACGTCGCGGTGGACAAGGCGCTCGCGCCCGCGCAGGACGCGTTCGTCGCCCTCGGGTCGACGGTGTCCTACACCATCCGCATCACCAACGACGGCAGCAGCGTGCTGACGACGATCCCGCTGTCGGACGCGTACGACGCATCGCGACTGGCGTTCGTCTCGGCTTCGCCGTCGGTCACGGCGAGCAGCCCCGGTTCGCTGAGCTGGAGCGACGTGACTGCGCCGACACTCGCGGCGGGCGCATCCACCACCGTCACGGTGACCTTCCGCGCGATCGCGACGGGTACATCCGTGTCCGACACGGCCACCGTAGCGGGCGCGCGTGACGTGAACGGCGATACTCCGCCGACCGTTTCCGACACCGACTCCTCCGCGACGCTCACGAACCCCCACGTCGCGATCGACAAGGTGCTCGTCTCGTCGGTCCGCGCCTCGCTCGGCTCGACCGTCACCTATCAGATCGGGATCACGAACGACGGTGACACCGTGCTGACCTCCGTGCCGGTGACCGACACCTTCTCCTCCTCGAAACTGGCGTTGCTCGGCGCGTCGCCGGGCTACGACTCGACCGGCACCGGGTTCGCGCACTGGAACGACGTCACGGGAGCCGGTTGGCTCGCGGTCGGTCAGACCACCACGATCACGGTGGAGTTCCGCGCGATCGCGACGGGCACGGCCGTTCCCGACACCGCGACGGTCTCCGCCGCCCTCGACGCGAACGGCGACACGCCGCCGCTCGCGACGGACACCGAGAAGACGCTGACCATCACGCGGCCGCACCTCACGGTCGACAAGGCGCTCGCCTCAGGGCAGAAGCCCGTCGTCGGGATCGGCGGCACGGTCGACTACACGATCCGCATCACCAACGACGGCGAGACGACCGTCACCGCGATCCCGCTGACCGACGTCTACGACGCTACGCGGCTCGAGTTCTACAGCACCGCGACCCCGGCGCCGGACGTGTCGGTCATCGGGCAACTCTCGTGGCTCGACGTCACAGGGGCGGGTTCGCTCGCACCGGGAGCGTCCACGACGGTCACCGTCGGGTTCTCCGTGATCGCCAGCGGCGCGTCCGTTCCCGACACCGCCACGATCGCAGGCGCCGTCGACGAGGACGGCAACCCCGTGCCGCCCGCGACCGACACCGAGAAGACGCTGACCGCGACGCGGCCGCACGTGGCGATCACCAAGTCACTCGCGCCGGGGCAGGACGCCATCGTCCCGGTCTTCGAGACGATCACCTACGACATCGTCATAACCAACGACGGTGAGACGACGCTGGAGACCGTCCCGCTCGGCGACCAGGTCTGGACGATGAACGCGACGTACGTGTCCGCGACGCCGCCCGCCGACGATTCGAGTCTCGGTATCGCCGTGAGCTGGAACGACGTGACCGGTCCGGGGGTGCTCGCCGTGGGCGAGTCGACGACGGTCACGGTCACGTTCCAGCCGCTGATGGCAGCCGTGCCGATCTGGAACGTCGCAGGCGTCGGGCCGGCGATCGACACGAACGGCGATCTGAGTAACACCGCTCTTGCGCCCGAGCTGACCGGCTTCATCACCAACCCGCACCTTGCGGTGAACAAGGTGCTCACCTCGCCCGCGCTCTCGGGCGTGGGTGCGCTCGTGACCTACGACATCGGCGTGACCAACGACGGCGACACGGCCATGGCGAGCGTGCCGGTGACCGACACCTTCGACGCCGCCCGGCTCGAGTTCGTCTCCGCCTCGCCCGCCCAGGATTCGACGGGTGCGGGCTTCGCGCACTTCGACGACATCACCGGCGGCGTGGGGCTGGCGGTCGGGCAGACCGCGACGGTCACCGTCACGTTCCGCGCGATCGCACCGGGCGTCGCCATCCTGGACACGGCGACCGTGGACGCGGCGATCGACGTGAACGGTGACACTCCGCAACCTGCGAGCGACACCGAGGACACGCTCGCGCTCGTCATGGCCTCGGTCGGCGTGGACAAGCATCTCGCGCCGACGCAGGACCCGTTCGTGCCGATCGGCGGCGTGGTCGAGTACGAGATCGTCGCGCGCAATGACGGCGGCACCACGCTCACTGTTGTGCCGCTCGCCGACACCTACGACGCGACGCGCCTCTCGTTCCTCTCAGCGACGCCTTCCGAGGACGCGAGCGGCCCCGGCACGCTGTCGTGGAGCGACCTCACGGGCGGGGGAGACCTCACCGCTGGCGGCACTACGACGGTCACCGTGCGCTTCGCGGTGATCGCCGCGGGCTCCTCGGTCACCGACACCGCCACGATCGCGAACGCCGAAGACGTCAATGGCATCATCCCGCCGACGGTGAGCGACATCGATTCGGTGCTCACCGCCACGCGCCCGCACCTTGCGGTGACCAAGGCGATGAGCACGATCCAGGATCCGTGGGTGCCGCTCGGTTCGACCGTCAGTTACGACCTCGTCGTGACCAACGACGGCGACACGACCATGACGACGCTCCCGGTCGTCGACACGTTCGATGGTCGGCTCTCCTACGTGATCTCCGCACCTTCCGAGGTCGCATCGACCCCGACGAGCGCGACGTGGAACCTCGACGGCCTCGCGCCGGGTGCGACGACCACGATCACCGTGGCCCTGCGCGTGACCGCGCCGGGCATCTCGATCCCCGACACGGTCACGATCTCCGGCGCGGTCGACGAGCATGGCGACGTGCCGCCGACCGTCTTTGCCACCGACTACACGCTCACCGGCACGGATCCGCACGTCGCGGTGAAGAAGCAGCTCGCGGCCGGGCAGGACCCGATCGTGGCGCTCGGCGACACGGTCACCTACGACATCGGCGTGCACAACGGCGGCGACACGACGCTCGTGGTGCTGCCGCTCGCGGACGCGTTCGACGCCTCGCGACTGGCCTTCGTCGCGGCCTCGCCGGCTCAGTCGGTCGTCGCCACGCCGAACGTGACGTGGGCCGACCTGACCACCACCACCGGCGACCTCGCCCCGGGCGCCTCCACCACCGTGACGATCACCTTCCGGGTCACCGCTCCGGGCGTCGCGATCACGGATACCGCGACCGTCTCCGGTGCCATCGACGTCAACGGCGACACCCCGCCGACGGCTTTGGACGCGGATTCTGTGCTCACGGGCACCCGCCCGCACATCGCGATCGACAAGAAGCTCGCACTCGGCCAGGACCCGGTCGTGGCGCTCGGCGGCACGGTCACCTACGACATCGTCGTGACCAACGACGGCGACACGACGCTGACCGCCGTCCCGCTCGCCGACACCTTCGACTCCGCGCACCTGGCCTTCGTCTCCGCGCTTCCGCTCCAGTCCGGCGTCGCCACGCCGAACGTGACGTGGGCCGACCTCACCGCGACCGCCGGCGACCTCGCCCCGGGTGCCTCCACCACCGTCACCGCCACCTTCCGCGTCACCGCTCCGGGCGCCGCCATCACCGACACCGCCACCGTTGCCGGTGCCGTCGATGTCAACGGCGACGTGCCGCCGACGGTGACGGACGCCGATGCCGTGCTGACCGGCACGAACCCGCTGCTGGACGTCACAAAGGACCTCGCTCCCGCCCAGGACCCGATCGTCGCTCTCGGCGACACGGTCACCTACGCGATCAGGATCTCGAACACCGGCGACACCGCCATGGACGTCGTCCCGCTCGCCGACGCCTTCGACGCGGCGCATCTGGCCTTCGTGTCGGCGTCACCGGCCGAGTCGGGCGTCACCACGCCGAACGTGACGTGGGCGGACGTGACCGGCGCCGGCTCGCTGGCGGCCGGCGACTCCACCACGGTCACTGTCACCTTCCGGGTCACCGCCGCGGGCGCAGCCATCACCGACACCGCCACCGTCTCCGGCGCCGTCGATGTCAACGGCGACACCCCGCCGACGGTGACGGACGACGATACCGTGCTCACCGGCACCCGCCCGCACGTCGCGATCGTCAAGCAGCTCGCCGGAGGCCAGCCGCTCGTCGTGCCGATCGGTCACACCGTCACGTACGACATCGGCGTGACCAACGACGGTGACACCACACTCACGACCGTCCCGCTCGCCGACGCGTTCGATCCTATCCGTCTCGACTACATCGCAGCCACGCCGGGCGCCGACCTGACCGGCATCGGCACCGCGAACTGGCTCGACGTCACCGGTATCGGCGATCTCGTCCCCGGGCAGACGACGACGGTCTCGGTGACGTTCCGCGTCATCTCGAACGGGCCGGCCGTCCTGGACGTGGCGACGGTCGCCGGCGCGCTCGACGTCAACGACGACACGGCACCCACGGCCACTGATGACGACAGCGTGCTCACGGCCACCAAGCCGCTACTCGCGATCGCGAAGACACTCGCGGTCGGCCAGGACCCGATCGTGGCGCTGGGCGGCACGGTGACCTACGACATCGCCGTGACCAACGTCGGTGACACCACCATGACCGCCGTACCGCTCTTCGATACCTTCGACGCGACGCGGCTCGACCCGGTCGTTCAGATGCCGGCAGCCGGCACGGGCGCCCTCGGCTCGCTGACCTGGCTCGACATCACCGGTCCCGGCACGCTCGCGCCGGGCGCTTCCACGACCGTCACCGCGACCTTCCGGGTCATCGCCCCGGGTGTCTCGGTCCTCAACAGCGTGCTCACCTCCGGCGGCGTGGACACGGACGGCTACAACCCGCCGCCGACCAGCACCGTCAACACCGTGCTCACCGCCACGAACCCGCATCTGTCGATCACGAAGCTGCCGGCATCGACCCAGGCGACCCACGTGCCGCTCTACGGGCAGGTGACGTGGGATATCCGCGTCCTGAACGACGGCGACACGACGATGACCACGGTCGCGCTCGCCGACACCTACGACGCCGCGCACTTGGAGTTCGTCTCCGCCAGCCCGTCGGAGGACGCGAGCGGCGCCGGTTCGCTCACGTGGAGTGACCTGTCCGGCGCCGGCGATCTCGCTCCCGGCGAGTCCACCACCGTCACGGTCACCTTCCGCGCGATCGCGCCTGTGCGGCCGGTCGTCAACATCGCGGCCGTCACGGGTGCCGTCGACGTCAACGACGACGTCCCGCCGCTGCCGAGCGACACCGACACCTCGGTCATCCTGACCGACCCGCACCTCTCGCTTACCAAGGAACTCGCACCCGGGGAGCACCCCGTGCGCGCGGTGGGGCAGACGGTCACCTACCGCATGACCGTCGTGAACGACGGCGACACGACGCTCACCACCGTCCCGCTCGAGGACGCGTTCGACGACACGCATATCGCCTTTGAGTCCGCCACGCCGGGCCCCGACACGACCTCGTCGACGACGCTCACCTGGGCTGACCTGACCGGGGCCGGATCGCTCGCCCCGGCGGCGGCCACGAGCGTCGATGTGACCTTCCGTGTGACGGCGGCGGGTGCGGCGATCCCCGACACGGCCAGCGTGCTCTTCGCCGTCGACGAGTTCGGCGATATGCCGCCCAACGCCCTCGCCCTCAACGAGGTGCTCGGCGCCTTCGCACCCGGTTCGATCTCCGTGACCAAGACCGCGACGCCCCCGCACGGCACGATCGCGCTGCCGGGCGACACCATCACCTACACCGTGACCTGGGCGAACTCGAGCCAGGTCACGATCACCGCCGCATCCATCGTCGACACCCTGTCGAACGCGGCGGAGTTCCAGCCCGGCAGCATCCTGCTCGACGGGTTGCCGCAGACCGACGCGGTCGGCGACGACCGCGCGGGGTACGCGCCGGTCGCGCGCACCGTCGTGGTCGCCCCCGGCGACCTCGCTCCGGGCGGCAGCGGCATGCTCACGTTCCGCGTCACCGTCGGCCCCGAGGAGATCTCGCGCTTCGGCCTGCTCAACGTCGCCACGCTGGCGGGCCCGGACCTCGGCGCGATCGAGACGTCGCAGGTCTTCCATCCGGTCGATCCGTTCACGATCACGAAGCGGGCGGTCGACCTCAACGGCGGCAAGCTCAAGCCCGGTGACGTCATCGAGTGGGTCATCACGGTCGAGAACACCGGCCTCACGCAGACCACGCACGTGCGCATCACCGACACGGTCCCGGCGGGCACGACGTACGTTCGCGGCTCGATGGTCGGGACCGGCGCGTCTGAAGCCGCCGCGCCTGACCTCGTGTGGGACATCGGGACGATGGAGGTCTCCCAGACGGTCGTGGTGACGTTCCGCACCCGCGTGAACGCGAAGCTGCCGAACAACTACCGCATCCGCAACGTCGCGACCGTCGCATCCGACCAGTCGCGCCCGAAGAGCTCGGATGACCCGGCGACCCCGAGCGTCTACGACCCGACGGTCGTCTTCGTCCGGACCTCGGGTGACGAGCTGCTCGTCTTCGGCTTCGCGCTGCTCGCGCTGCTCACCGCCGGCGTGCTGGCGTTCGCGGCGCTCCGACGGCGCCGCGAGTCCACCGCGTGACCCGCGCCCGACGCATCGCTCTCCTGACGGCGGCAGCGCTCCTCGCGTGTGCCGCCGTCGGGCTTGTCGGCTACGAGTTCGGCCCGGTCATCGCCTTCGATGTCGGGACGGTCGCCCCGTCGTGGCCCTACACCACGCGACTCGGGAGCGACCTCGCCCCGAGAGAGGCGCGTGAACCCGGCCACGGGAAGCCCTCGGGCGACCGGGTCGTCATCCCGCGCATCGCCGTGAACGCGCGCGTGGTGGCCGGCCGCACGGATGACGCTCTGCGCCACGGTGTCTGGCTCCAGCCACCCTCCGTGGCGCCCGGGCAGCCCGGAACCACCGTCCTGGCCGGCCATCGCATCCGCAGCCAGTTCGTCTTGCTCCACGAGCTGCGTCGCGGGGATGTCGTCCTCCTGTACTGGAAGGGCCGTGAGTACGACTACCGCGTCCGCTCCACGGCCGTGCTCGACGGTGACGCCCCCAAGACGCCCGTGACCGTCGGCGGCGAGGAGCAGCTCGTCCTGTACACCTGCACCCCCCGCTGGGAAGGTAACCTCCGCGCTGTCGTCTATGCCACCCCCATCGCCACATCCACCCCCGAGCCGACCCCCGCCCCCGCGCCCTGATCGCGCGTACGGCCGAGCATAGGCACGCGCGTTGCTCCGAGCACGTCAGCGGTGGTACCATTCACGCCGTTCAGGCAAGCGCAGGTGATGCGTCTCATAGCGTCATGAAACCGCCCCCGCCGGGCCTGCTTGCCTGAACAACACGCATCGTTCCGGCGGGGGCGTATCCATGTCTGCAGTACAGGTTGCCGGCCTGCCAAATAAGGAAGTGCGTACGAGCGCATGCACCTGACACTTGTCGGTCTCTCACACAAGACCGCGCCCATCGAGATCCGCGAGAAGCTCACGTTCCCGGCCAACCGGCAGGCCGCGGCGTTGGAAGCGCTCACCGAGGGTCCTGAAGTCGCCGAAGCGGTCATCCTCTCCACCTGCAACCGCACCGAGATCTATGCCGTGACCGTCGGGGGCGACACCGGCATCGAAGCGGTCATCGACTTCATGTGCGAATTCCACGAACTCGACCGCCACGAGTTGACGCCCTACCTCTACGTCTCCCAGGGCGACTCGGTCGTGAAGCACCTCTTCCGCGTGGTCGCGTCGCTGGACTCGATGGTGCTGGGTGAGGCGCAGATACTCGGCCAGGTCAAAGAGGCGTACGACCATGCCTGCGTCAGCGCCACGTCCGGCCGGGTCTTCCACAAGTTGTTCCGTCAGAGCTTCGAGGTCGGGAAGCGCGTTCGCACCGAGACCGCCATCGGCGAGTCCGCGGTCTCGATCAGCTACGCCGCCGTCGAGCTGGCCAAGAAGGTCTTCGATACGCTCGAGGGCCGCACCATCCTCGTGGTCGGCGCCGGCAAGATGTCCGAGCTCACCGCGAAGCACCTGGTCAGCCAGGGCGTGCGCAGCGTACTGGTCGCCAACCGCACCTATGAGCGCGCGGTGGAACTCGCCGAGCGTTTCGAGGGCACTCCGATCCCGTACGAGGATCTCTTCACCCGCATGCACGAGGCCGACATCGTCATCTCGTCGACCGGCGCGCCCGGGTTCGTCATCTCGAAGGAGGCGGTCGCCCCTGCGATGAAGGGCCGGCGCGCTCCGCTCTTCTTCATCGACATCGCCGTGCCGCGTGACATCGATCCGGCGGTCAACACGCTCTCGAACGTCTTCCTCTACGACATCGACGACCTCAGCGGGGTCGTGGAGTCCAACCTCGAGGAGCGTACGCGCGAGGCGCGCAAGGCCGAGGTCATCATCGATGAGGAGATCGCCGTCTTCGAGCACTGGCTCGAGTCGATGGAAGTCGTCCCCACGATCGCGGCGATCCGCGCCGGCGCGGAGGCCATCCGCCAAGAGGAGTACGCCAAGGCGCTCAAGCGGCTCGGCGGCCTGTCCCAGAAGGAGCTGCAGACGGTCGAGATGCTGTCGCAGGCCATCGTCAACAAGATGCTCCACGCACCGACCGCCGCCCTCAAGGCGTCGGCGACGGAGAAGGACGGCTACACCAACGTCGACGCGGCCCGGCGCCTCTACGGCCTGGACGCCGATCACGACAAGATGCATCGCGGCCACGGGATCCGTTCCCTGCTGCGGTTCGGCACGGAGAAGCATGCAAAGGACGAGACAGGAGAGACGCTTGGCTGCTGAGAGAGCCGCGCTGACGATCGGTACCCGGGGCAGCAAGCTGGCCCTGTGGCAGAGCAACTACATCAAGGGCCTCCTCGAGGAGATCACCGGTCTGCCCGTGGACCTCAAGATCATCAAGACGACCGGTGACAAGATCCTCGACGTGCCGCTCGCCAAGGTGGGCGGCAAGGGCCTGTTCACCAAGGAACTCGAGGTCGAGCTCGTGGCCGGCACGGTCGACCTGTGCGTCCACTCCATGAAGGACGTCCCGACCGAACTGCCCGAGGGCCTCTACATCGCCGCGATGCCCGCCCGCGTCGACCCGCGGGACGCGCTCGTGAGCGGCGCGGGCTACGACCTCGAGACGCTGCCGCAGGGCGCTCGCGTCGGCACGAGCTCGCTGCGCCGCATCGCACAGGTCCGCAACCTGCGCCCCGACGTCGAGATCGTGGACGTGCGCGGCAACCTCGACACCCGCATGCGCAAGGCCGAGAACGGCGAGGTCGACATCGTCATCCTCGCGTCGGCCGGCATCACCCGCATGGGCTGGGCGGACCGCATCACCGGCTACATACCGACCGAGCAGATGGTCTCGGCCGTCGGCCAGGGCGCCATCGGCATCGAGATCCGCGAGGACGACGAGTTCATGCGCGGCGTCATGGCCAAGATCTCCGATCCGGACACGATGACCTGTGTGACCGCGGAGCGCGTCGTGATGCGCACGCTCGAGGGCGGCTGCCAGGTGCCGATCGGGGCGTACGCGCGTATCGAAGGCGAGAAGCTGGTGATGGACGCGATCGTCGGCTCCGTGGACGGTTCGACCATCGTGCGCTGCGCGCTCGAGGGCTCCCCGGATGCGCCTCAGGCGCTCGGCGCCGAGATGGTCGAGCGGCTGCTCGAACTCGGTGCGGGGGAGATCCTCGCCGAGGTCCGCGCGGCTGTGGACGTGGACTCGCTCCTCGAGACCTAGGACGGGAAGGCCGGGTGCCGATGGCGCCGACCGATCGGACAGACACGCGTGATCCCGGAGCGCCCCTCGCGGGGCGCTCCGTCGTCGTCACTCGGGCGGCCGATCAGGCCGCCGGGCTCGCGGAGCCGCTCGAGGCGCTCGGTGCGGAGGTGCTGCTGCTGCCGGTGATCGCCGTCGCTGACCCGCTTGACTGGTCGCCGGTCGACGCCGCCATCGCGGAACTCGATACCTACGACTGGATCGTGCTCACCTCCACCAACGGCGTCGACCGCTTCGATGGGCGCCTGCGTTCGGGCGGGACGTCACTCGCCGAGGTCGCGGGCGCTCGCGTGGCCGTGGTCGGGAGCGCGACCGCCGTGCGCCTGCGCGAGCATGGCGTGGAGCCGGCTCTCGTCCCGGACCGCTTCCACGCGGAGGGTCTGGTCGAGGCGATGCGCCACGCGGGTGCGGGTCCCGGCACGCGCGTGCTCGTACCGCGCGCTGAGGAGGCGCGTGAGGTCCTGCCGGACGAGTTGCGGTCCATGGGCTGCACCGTGGACGTCGTCCACGTCTACCGTCTCGTGACGGCGCCGGCAGAGCCCGGTGTCGTCGCCCGTCTCGCCTCGGGCGGCGTCGACGCCGTCACGTTCGCCAGCGGTGGCACCGCTCGCCGCTTCATCGAGATGTTGCTGGCCGCGGGAGTGGATCCGGATGCGGTCATGCGCTCGGTCATGGTGGCCAGCATCGGACCCGTCACGACCGAGGCGCTACGGGAGCTCGGCTTCGAGGCAGACCTCGAGGCCCGGGAGTCGACCGCGGAATCGCTGGCTGAGGCGCTCGCGGGACGGCTGGCGGACGCGAGCCCGCCCGCGTGATCGTGACCGCCCGGCACCGTGACGACGCCCGCCCGCGCATTGACAAACGACCCCTCGCTCGGCACACTATTCAAGCCCTGCCGCACCTCGGCGGGCTCCCTAGGTACGGGGACGTGGCTCAGTTGGGAGAGCGCTGCCTTCGCACGGCAGAGGTCGGCGGTTCGAATCCGCTCGTCTCCACCAAGTATCCGATGTCGAGGCGCAGCCGCACCGTGGTTGCGCCTCGGCTGTTGTAATGCGCGTGTCGCAGGAAGGATGGACGTCGTGAGTCATCGCCGCAGTCCCTTCGAAGGTCTCGTCCGGCTTCTGTTCGCTGCCCTCGGGGCCGCTTTGGCCATCTTCGTGCTGAGCAGCCTGAGCGAGCGCACGTCCGAACCCATCGACATCGACGCGTTCGTCGAGTAGGAGGAGCCCCGTGGAGTTCCCGACCGTACGTATGCGCCGACTGCGCGCCAACCCCGCCATCCGACGCATGGTGCGCGAGACCGCCGTGGACGCGGGCGACTTCATCTACCCGCTGTTCGTGAAGCCCGGCACGAAGAAGCGCGACGAGATCTCGTCGATGCAGGGCGTCTTCCAGCTCTCGATCGACGAGCTGGACCGCGAGGCCGACGAGATCCTGTCCCTCGGGATCCCCGCGGTCATCCTCTTCGGCCTGCCCGAGAGCAAGGACCTCGCCGGCTCCGGTGCGTTCGCCGAGGACGGCATCGTCCAGCAGGCGATCCGCCGTCTGAAGGAGAAGAACCCCGAGCTCTACGTCGTCACCGACGTGTGCATGTGTGAGTACACCAGCCACGGTCACTGCGGCGCCATCGACGAGGCCGGCTGCGTCATCAACGACGTGACGCTCGAGATGCTCGCGTCGACCGCCGTGAGCCACGCCGAGGCGGGCGCGGATATGGTGGCGCCGTCCGACATGATGGACGGGCGCGTCGCGGCCATCCGCGCCGCACTCGATGGCGACGGCTTCACCGACATCCCGATCATGAGCTACGCCGCGAAGTACGCCAGCGGCTACTACGGCCCGTTCCGCGACGCCGCGGACTCCGCGCCGACCTTCGGCGATCGGCAGCAGTACCAGATGGACCCCGCCAACGGCGACGAGGCGATCCGCGAGACCGCGCTGGACGTGGACGAAGGCGCGGACATCGTCATGGTCAAGCCGGCACTCGCCTACATGGACATCATCCGCCGCGTGAAGGACACGTTCGGCATGCCGACGGCGGCGTACAACGTCTCGGGCGAGTACGCGATGGTCAAGGCGGCAGCCGCCAACGGCTGGATCGACGAGAAGCGCGTCGTGCTCGAGACGATGACCGGCTTCAAGCGCGCCGGCGCCGACCTCATCCTCACGTACCACGCCAAGGACGCCGCGCGCTGGCTGCGCGAGGTCTAGTCCCGGCACCGACGAGTATCCACACGAACCGCGAGGAGCATCGCCTCATGGCTGACAACGTAGGCAACAGCGACGCGCGTCCGGACCTCGATCTCGAGGAGGAGTTCGCTCCCGACGAGGAGGGCACGATCGACGAGCAGGAGATGGCCGACGCCGAGGCCGGCTGCGGTCGGGCCGCGATCGGTATCCCGATCGGACACCCTGCGGGCGTGCCGATGGGTGGCGGGCATCCCGGCGGACACCCGGGAGGCCAGCCCGCGGGCGTACCCGGCGGCCCCGGTGAGCGTCAGCGTCACGGCGGCGCGCGCAGCGTCGGCTTCCGTCCCGGTGGCGGTCCCGAGGCGCTCGCGTACCAGGAGCGCACCGGCATCAAGGCGCCGCGCATCATCGCGTGGGAGATCACGCGCTCGTGCAACCTGAGTTGCGCGCACTGTCGCGCGGCCGCTGAGTTCGGCGCCTACGAGGGCGAACTCTCCCTCGACGAGATCAAGACCACGATCGACGACATCGTCACGATCTCGAACCCGATCATCATCCTCACCGGTGGCGAGCCGCTCATGCGTCCCGACATCTGGGAGATCGTCGACTACGCCCAGGAGAAGGGCGCGATGCCGGTCATCGGCACGAACGCCACGCTCATCACCGAGGAGATCGCGGCCAAGATGGCCTCGCACAAGATCCCGCGCATCTCGGTGTCGGTCGACTTCCCGACCGCGGACGAGCACGACGCGTTCCGCGGCCAGCCCGGCTGCTTCGACGCGACGATCGAAGGCATCAGGATGGCTAAGCGACACGGCGTCGGCGTCCAGATCAACATGACGGTCACCACGCTGAACGCGGACAAGGTCGAAGCCGTCCATGACCTCGCGGTCGATCTCGGCATCGATGCGTTCCACATCTTCATGCTCGTGCCGACCGGCCGCGGCGAGGACCTGCTCGACAAGGAGCTCCCGCCGCTCGAGTACGAGCGTGTGCTCGCGTGGGCCTACGAGCGCCAGAAGACCTCGCCGCTGCACTTCAAGCCGACCGACGCGCCGCACTACTACCGCATCATCCGTCAGCTCGCGAAGGCGGAGGGCAAGAAGGTCACGCGCGAGGAGTACGGGCTCGACGCGATGACGCGCGGGTGCCTCGGCGGCATCACGTTCTGCTTCGTCAGCCACGTGGGTGACCTGCAGCCGTGCGGCTACTTCGACATGCAGCTCGGTAACGTCAAGGAGCAGCCGTTCTCGAAGATCTGGACCGAGTCGAAGGTCTTCAACGATCTGCGCGACTACTCGCTGCTCAAGGGCAAGTGCGGCCGATGCGAGTACAAGGCGGTCTGCGGCGGCTGTCGCGCCCGCGCGCTGTCCATCACCGGCGACTACCTCGCCGAGGAGCCGTACTGCATCTACGAGCCGACGCCGGGCGCGGTCTGCGACTAGGCCGCGGCGGGCTCGGGCTCCGGCTCAACTCCGGGCTCTTCGTCCGGGATCGGCGGTGCCGCCGCGCCCGGAAGGGCGATGAGTGCGAGCGGCACGCACGCGAGCAGGATCGGCGCGAGCAGGTCCATCCAGTAGCTCGGGACGAGCCCCTCGATCCAGAAGCCGGGAGGGTGCAGGAACGTGAGCGCGATCATCCCGAGCAGGGTCGTCGCGCCGAGGTAGTAGCGGGTCGAGCCGGTGCGCGGGGCCAGCATGCTCCCGATGACTCCCGCGGCGAGCAGGATCCAGGCGAACGCCGTGCGCACGCCGATGAGCCGGGCGACACGTTCGACGATGGACGGCAGGCCGATGCCGCTCACATCGAGCCACGGCAGCGGCGGCACGTTCGCCGGCGCGGTGAGTGCCTGTGCAGCGGCTCCCGCCGCCGACAGATGCACGCCGTACCCGATGCCGGCCAGCGCCGTGCACACCACCCAGGGGATCCAGTCACGCGCGGCGCGCGCATCGTCGTCGAGCAACGTGGCGATCAGGCCCACGAGCAGGAACCCGAGCGCCATCTCGCGCACGAGCGCGGCGGCGAGCGCGGCGATCGCTGCGGCCCACATCAGGCGCGGCCGCCTGCCCGAGCGGTCGCTCGAACGCACGAAGAACGCGGCCGCGAGCAGACCCAGCGCCCCCGCGTACGGCTCGGTATAGAACACGTACTCGCCGGTGGCGAGGTTGGTGACGTAGTTCGCGATCGCCGCGGTGCCGACGAGTGCCAAGGGTACGCCGACGTAGGTCCGCGCCAGCACGAACGCCGCGACCGCCCCGATCGATCCCACGAAGAGCATCAGGAGCACGTACGAGATGCCCTTCGCGGGCAGTGCCGCCATGAGCAGGTAGAGGGTGGGTAGGCGATAGCCGATCGCGGACTTCGGGTTCACCGGGCTGCGTCCCGTCGTGTTCGCCTCGACGAGCGTGTCGCGAACCGCATCGTAGTAGCCCTGTCCCGACCTCAGGCGCTTCACATAGTTGGCGTAGAGGGCGTCGTCACCGGATTCCTTGTCGAGCGCGGGTGTGTTCGTCAGGCGCTGGATGAGCGTCGTCCCGTCCTCCGACGGGACCCGGACGGACTCGGTCGTCACCATCCACGCCGCACCGATAGTCACGGCGACCGCGAAGCCGACGAGCAGCGGCGTCAGGCGGGGAGTCGCACGTGCGAGGATCGCGACGGCGAGTCCGACGACGGCGGCGGCGAGGCCCGCAGAGCCCGCGACCACGGCGAGTGAGGGCAGCAGCGCGACGACATTGCCCAGCGGCATCCGTGACAGCAGGAGCGCGGCTGTGCTGCCGATGAGCACCCCGAGCAGCGCCGCGAGTGCGGCATCGAGCTTCCGGCGGCATCCCAGGCCGGCGGCGACGCCGGCGACGGGGGAGAGCGTCATCATCGTGGGCGTCCCGAAGAACGGCCCCCACGCGAGGATGGTGAGCAGGCTGATGGCGAGCACGACCGTCGCCGCCTCACCGAGGCGCTCGCGGAGTCCCGGTCGCGTCGGCGTGGCTTCCTGTTCGGCGTCCTGCGTCGTCACCGTGTCCATCGGCAGCCTTTCCATCGCCCGCGGGCCCGTCCGGGAGCAAGTCTAGCACCCACTCGGGAGACCACGGGTTGGCGGTACAATGCACGAGGACATCGGCCGACCCGGCCGTCGCCGTCTCTCCGGAGTCGTCGCGACGACGGACGCAGACGGAGGAACCGTGCGAGCCACGATCGGGCGGGTCTGGGTGCCTGCGCTTCTCGGCGTCCTCGCCGGCGTGCTGACCTTCACCGCGTTCGCGGGTTCGCGGTTCTACGCGTCGCTCGGGCTGCCGGGTGTCGTCGCGGCGGGTCTCGCATGCGGCGTGGTCGTCGGACTCGTCCTGTGCCACCGGGTCTCGATGACCCTCACGGTGACGGCAGGCGCTGCGGCCGCCGTCATCGGTGTCGGTGTTCTGGCGGCGCTTTCTCTCGCGCCGGACACGCTCGGCGTGGTCGCCGGTGTCGCGGCCGCGGCGTTGGCCGCGTGGGGCGCCGGCCGGCTCGGCGCGCGCCGGCGCGACCGCCTCGTCGTCGTGCTCACTCTCGCGCTCCTGCTCGGAGTGACGCTCGTGGCGCTCGTCGAACACAGCGGGCCTGTCCCCGGATACTGGTTCGTGGCGCTGAGCATGTTCACGCCGCTGGCCGCCTACTCCATGCTCCAGCGCTTCGTCGATCGCGGGGTGGCGCTCATGGGTGCGTCACTCGCGCTCGTCTATCACATGTCCGTGGTGCTGTCGTACTACCAGTTCGTCGAGGTGGCAGCGGCGGTCCTGGTCCTTCTCTCACTGTGGTCGCTCGCTCGCAGCCGGTGGCTCATGAGCGCGTTGTTCGTCGTGGGGGCGGTCGTGCTTCGCGACACGGCGGCCGTCTACGCCATCGCGTGGGTCGCCGCGTGGTTCGCCTACCCGCACCGGCGCGACGAGGCATCCGCGCCCGGGACCGTCGCGCTCGGCACGGCGCTGGCGCTCGGCGTGCACGTGCTGTCGGGCGCGGTCGGCGGCACGGGCGGCCTCGCACCGTTCGCCTGGTTGGGCGGGGACAGCGCGCGGCTGCTGCGCGCGGCGAGCTTCGCTGCGACCGACATGCCGCTCGGCATCTGGATCGCCCCCGGAGCCGCACTCGCCGCACTCGCGGGCGCGCTGATGCTCAGGGACCGCTGGCGTCGCGTCGCGTTCGTCGCGATGGTCGTCGTGCCGGGGTCGGCGCTCGTGGCGTTCGGCCCGGGGCCGGCTGTCGCGCCGTGGGGCGGGACCGTGCTGACGCTGGCATTCGCGCTCATGCCGCTCGCCTTCGCGCGCGTGTTGCCGTCGACCGACGCCGCTCTCGACGGCGAGCGGCCGCATGCGGATCCCGGCACCGTGCGCATCGTGCTCCCGGCGTACAACGAAGCCCGAAGCATCGTCGATCTGCTCGAGCGCATCTCGGAGGTGCTCGATGGTGAGGGCCGTCGCTACACGGTGCTCGTCATGGACGACGGCAGCACGGACGGCACGGCGGCGCTCGCCTTGTCATGCGCGCCGCGCATCCCGGTGCACGTCGTGACCAACGAGGTCAACCTGGGGCTCGGCGGCAACATCGCGCGCGGGCTGCGGATCGCGGCGGAGGAGAGCGCGCCGGACGACGTGATCGTGACCCTCGACGCCGATCTCACGCAGGACCCCGGCTACATCCCCGAGATGATCGAGGTGTACCGCGGGGGCGCCGACGTCGTGATCGCCTCGCGCTACCGCCCCGGGGCACGCGTGCTCGGCCTGTCCTACTTCCGCCACCTGATGTCGTTCGGCGCGCGCGCCGTGTGTTCCGTGGTCCTGGTCGTCGAGGGCGTACGCGACTACAGCTGCGGCTATCGGCTCTACTCGGCGCGGGTGCTGGAGGAGGGCTTCGAGCGGCTCGGGGAGCGGTTCGTCACCCAGCGGGGGTTCGCCTGCATGGTCGAGATCCTCGGCAAGCTGCGGCACGTGGCGCGCTGCGAGGAGATCCCGTTCATCCTGCACTACGACGCGAAACGCCAGCCGTCGTCGATGTCGGTGTGGAAGACCGTGTGGGCGTACTTCATCGTCGCGGCCGCCGTGCATCGCGACGAACTGCTCGGTCGCAATCCGGTCTAGGCCGGCTCGGCGGCGGAGCCCTTCACGGCCCACAGGACGAGCGCGTATGCGTAGAGTTCGTCGAGCGGACCCTCGCGTTCCGGCTTGATACGCGACGTGTCGAAGGATTCCGGGTGCTTCAGCAGCTTCCGACCGATGCGCACCGGGTCGATCCAGCTCCATGACGCGGCGAGCGAATCGCCGAAGAAGCCGTGCTCGGCCACGTCGAGCGCCGGCACCATCGCCTCGAACTCGCGGCGGCTGAACGGGTACTCCTCGCCCGACCCCCACATGCCGGCGAGTTCCGCGAGTACCTTGTAGATGCGGTACGGTGCGTTCGCTGCGTTGGGCACCGATACGAGCGCCAGGCCGCCGTCCCGGACGACGTCGAGATGTGCGCGTACGATCGTCGTCCGCTGCGGCTCGGTGAAGTGCTCGGCCAACCCGTAGGACATCGCGATGTCGAACCGGCCGAGCAGGTCCGCGGGGAGTGCGAGCGCGTCGGCGTTGACGAGGTCGCCGCTGATGCCGGCACGTTCGAAGAACTCGGCCGAGCGTTCGAGGGCCCGGGGCGAGTAGTCGAGGATGGTGACGTGCGCGCCGCGTGCCGCCATGCATGCCGCGACCGTGCCGGCGCCCGCGCCGATCTCGATCACACGCAGGCCGGAGAAGCCGCCGAACCGCTCGTTGACCAGGCGCTCGGTGCGCAGCCAGCGCACGCCGGCTTCCTCGCGCGCCCGGTTGTAGGCGTCCTGCTCGGGGGTGACCTCGCGCTCCCATGCGCGGTCCCAGAGTTCGGGCGTGTTCTTCTCGGCGCTCACGCGTGTGCTCCTCGTCGTGTGCCCCCCGGTGACCGGTTTCGCGGGTGCGCTGGAATGATAGCAGTCGCCTCGAGCGAGCCGACTTGCCGGGCGGGGCACGGCCGAGTCGGGGGCGGGTGCCATTTTCCGCTACGATGTGCGGTGCGTCATCCGCGCAAGTGCGAAGGGAACCGCACGTGAAGGCACTCATTCTGGCCGGCGGCAAGGGAACGCGCCTGCGCCCGATAACGTTCACCCGGGCCAAGCAGCTCGTACCCGTCGCGAACAAGCCGATCCTGTTCTACGCGATCGAGGCGATCCGCGATGCCGGCATCGACGAGGTCGGCGTGATCGTAGGCGACACTGCAGACGAGGTGCGGGCCGCGCTCGGAGACGGCTCCGACTGGGGCGTCTCGATCACCTACATACCGCAGGACGCTCCGCTCGGGCTGGCGCATGCCGTTCGCATCGCAGAGGAGTTCATGGCGGGCGAGCCGTTCGTGATGTACCTGGGCGACAACCTCATCGCGGACGGTATCACGCCGTTCGTCGACGAGTTCCGTGCCGGCGGCTGCCATGCGCAGATCCTGCTGGCGCACGTTCCGAATGCGAACCAGTTCGGCGTGGCTGAGCTCGGCGCGGACGGCGCCATCATCCGCCTCGTCGAGAAGCCCGTCGATCCTCCGAGCGACCTCGCGCTGGTCGGCGTCTATCTCTTCGATGCGACCGTCTTCGAGGCGGTCAACGCGATCAAGCCGTCCGCTCGTGGCGAGCTTGAGATCACCGACGCCATCCAGTGGCTGGTTGACAACGGCCGGACCGTTCGGCCGCACGTCATCACGGGCTGGTGGAAGGACACGGGCAAGCTGGACGACATGCTCGAGGCGAACCGGATCGTGCTCGATACGATCGTCACCGCGATCGATGGCGATGTCGATGAAGCGAGTTCGATCCACGGGCGCGTCCGCATCGGGCGCGGCGCCACCGTCGTCAATTCCACATTGCGCGGCCCGGCGGTCATCGGCGAGGGCTGCCGGATCGCCGACGCCTATGTCGGGCCGTACAGTTCGATCGGGGATGGCTGCGTCGTGTCCGGCAGCGAGATGGAGCACTCGATCATCCTCGCCGGGGCGCGCATCGAGGACCTGTCACTGCGTCTGCTCGACAGTCTCGTCGGCTGTAACGCTGTCGTGCGCAGCTCCGGCGCGACTCCCGCCGGCTACCGCGTGATGCTCGGGGACAACTCCGAGATCGACCTTTAGGAGAAGCGATGATCGACGGCGTGAAGGTCAAGCCGATCAAGTCCATCCCGGACGACCGCGGCATGCTCATGGAGATGTGGCGCAGCGACGACCCGGACTTCCAGGCGTTCGGCCAGGTCTACATGACCGTGGTCTACCCGGGCGTGGTCAAGGCGTGGCACTACCACCGCAAGCAGACGGACCACTTCGTGTGCGTGTCGGGCATGGCGAAGGTCGGTCTCTATGACCCGCGCGAGGACTCGCCGACGAAGGGCGAGGTCCAGACGGTCTACCTCGGGTGGCAGCGCCAAGCGCTGCTCATCATCCCGCCCGGCGTCTACCACGGCTTCACGCCTGCCGGCCCCGAGCCCGCCTCGATCATCAACATCCCGACCGAGCTCTACGATCACGCCGATCCCGATGAGTTCCGTCGCCCGTTCGACGACCCTGAGATCCCCTACGACTGGGACGTGAAGAACGGATGAGGCGCCTTCTGGTCTGCGGTGGTGCCGGATTCATCGGCTCCGACTTCGTCCGCCGGATGCTGGGCAAGCACGACGAGCTCGAAGTCGTGTGCTTCGACAAGCTCACCTACGCGGGCAATCTCGACAACCTCGCCCCGGTGGCGGACGACCCACGCTACACCTTCGTGCAGGGTGACATCTGCGATCGCGCCGCGGTCGAGGCGGCGGCCGACGGCGTGGACGCCATCGTCAACTTCGCCGCTGAGACGCACGTGGATCGCTCCATCGCCGAGCCGGAGGCGTTCCTGCACACCGACATCCTCGGTACGCATACGCTGCTCGAGGTCGTGCGCGCGCGCGGGATCGCCCGGATGGTGCAGGTCTCGACCGACGAGTTCTACGGCTCGATCGACAGCGGCGCCTTCCGTGAGGGCGACCCGATCCGCCCTTCGAGCCCGTACTCGGCGAGCAAGGCCGGCGGCGACTTGCAGGCGCTCGCCTACCACACGACCTACGGCACCCCCGTGATGATCACGCGAGGGAGCAACACCTACGGGCCGTATCAGTATCCGGAGAAGCTCATCCCGCTGTTCGCCACCAATGCACTGGAGGGTGGGAAGTTGCCGCTCTACGGTGACGGCCTCAACGTCCGCGACTGGCTGCATGTGGACGATCACTGCGACGGCATCGAGTTCGTCCTCGAGCGCGGCGAGCCCGGGGAGGTCTACAACGTCGGCGGTGGCAACGAGCGCACGAACCGCGAGATCACCTCGATCATCATCGACGAGCTCGGTCTGACCGAGGATGCCATCGAGTGGGTCGCCGACCGCCCCGGCCACGATCGCCGCTACGCCCTGGACTGCGGCAAGCTCGCCGCGATGGGATGGGCGCCGGCCGTCGACTTCGAAGCCGGCTTGCGCGAGACGATCCGCTGGTACCGCGACAATCCGCTGTGGTGGGAGAAGATCAAGCACGGTACCGGTGAGTTCGCCGCGTGGCGCGCGCGCTGGTACGAGGGGCGCTGATCCCGTGACCCGAGCGGTCCTCATCGCAGGAGCTGGCGGGATGCTGGGTACCGCGCTTCAGCGCGTGCTCGGAGAGGCGGGCACTCCGTTCACGGCTCCGGCGGAGCGGGACTTCGACATCACGGACCCGGTCGCCGTCACGGCGCTCGTGGCCGGGTTCGCGCGCGAGCATCCGGGCGGACTGCTGGTCAACGCCGCTGCCTACACGAACGTCGAGGCGGCGGAAGACGACTCCGCGACGGCGTATCGCGTCAACGAACTCGGCGCCCGGCTGCTCGCGCAAGCGGCGCGCACGGCGGACCTCGGCTTCGTGCACGTGTCCACCGACTTCGTCTTCGACGGGGCCAAGGAAGGCCCCTACTGCGAGGACGACGCGCCGAACCCGTTGTCGGTCTACGGAGCATCCAAGCTGGCGGGGGAGCACGCCGTGGCCGCGGCGATGCCTGATGCGCTGATCGTGCGGACCGCCTGGGTCTTCGGGCCCGGGGGCGATTGCTTCCCGGTCAAGATCCTGCGAGCCGCTCGAACGAATCCCACGCTCAGCGTCGTGACCGACGAGATCGGCTCACCGACCTACACCGTCGATCTGGCACGAGCGATCCTCGTGCTGGCACAGGCCCATGCCACCGGCCTCTACCATGTAGCGGGGTCGGGTGCGTGTTCCCGCTTCGAACTTGCGCGCGAGACCCTGCGCCTCGCCGGAGTCGACTCAGTCGTGCGACCGGTCGCGGCCTCCGCGTTCCGGACCAAGGCCGCCAGGCCGGCCAACTCGGTGCTCGATTGTGCGATGGCATCGGACGCCGGTGTCGTCATGCCTGACTGGCGTGATTCGCTTCGGCGATTCCTTCAGGACGGGGATCCGGTGGCACGCGGAACGGCGGCCGCCTCGTGAGCGACGATAGCGCCGCCGGCGGCGACCCCGGCTGGCCGCGGCAGCGCCGCTGCTCGCTCTGCCGTACGCGATCGTCGCAAGCACCTGCAACGATAGGCCCCGCGTCGACTGCGCGCACAGATCATGGATGCGGTCAGCATGCGCTAGACTGACTCGGCCCTCCGGGTCCTCGGGTGGGAGTGTCGGGAGGTAAGGAAGGACGAGCCTGGTGTCGAGTCGCTGGTTCAAGCTCGATGAGCGGATGCGCTACGTGTTCGTGGGCGGATGGAACACGATCTTCGCCTACGGGTTGTACGTGATACTCGTGACGCTCGTGGGCGCACGGGCGTACGTCTGGTTGTTGGTGCCCGTGACCATCGTGAGCGTGACGCAGAGCTTCTACCTCCACAAATACCTCGTGTTCCGGACTCGCGGCGGGCATCTCCGCGAATACCTGCGGTTCTACATCGTCTACGGCCCCGTGCTCATCGTGAACATGTTCGTGCTGCCTGCGCTCGTCGGGTGGCTCGGTCTCGACCCGCGCATCGCGCAGGGAGTCTTCACGGCGGTCGCTATCGCCGCGACGTACCTGGCCAACAAGTACTTCACCTTCGGTTCGCCCGAGCAGCGCAGCGAAGAAGGGCGAACGCTGTGAGTACCGGACCCGCCCCGACTGTCTCGGTGTGCATTCCGACGTACATGGGTGCCAGCTACATCGCTCAGGCGCTGGACTCGGTCCTGGACCAGTCGTTCACGGACTTCGAGATCGTGGTCAGCGACGATGCGTCGACCGATGCGACCCTTCAGATACTGTCCGGCTATGACGATCCGCGCCTGAGGGTGCTACCGAACAGTGTCAACGCGGGCGCGAGCGCCAACTGGAATCGGGCTCTCGCCGCGGCGCGCGGCCGGTACGTGAAGCTGCTGTGCCACGACGACTATCTGTATCCGGGCGCGCTCGAACGGCAGGTCGCGGGTTTCGGTGAGCCGGGTTCGGGCGGTGTCGTACTCGTCACGTCTCCTCGTGACATCGTGGACGACGACGGCACGAGGCTCATGACGCGTGGCCTGGACGTCCCCGGTCGCATGTGCGGCGACGATGTGCGTCGGCGCATCGTCCGTTCGGGCACGAACGTACTGGGCGAGACCTCGTCGGCGCTCTTCCGGACGGATGCCGCGCGGGCGGCCGGCGGGTTCGACACGTCGAGCTTCTACACCCTCGACGTCGAGTTCTGGATGCGCCTGCTGCAGGAGGGCGACTTGTTCGTGGTCGGAGAGACGCTCAGCGCCTACCGAGTCCATCTCGCTTCGTGGAGTGTCGCACTGGCCTCGGGGCAGGCGGCCGACTTCGCAGCGATGGTGCGCCGGTTCGCTGCCGAGGAGGATTCCGGTATCTCCCGCTCGGACGTCGCGGTCGGGGCAGCGATGGCTCGGATCAACGCGATCGGGCGGCGGGTCGTCTACTCGCTCATGCGCCGAGGAGTGCTCGGCGGATCCTGAGGCCTGCCGGCCCAGCTACCTCGGTGCCCGAAACCTTCCGGTCCGGCGCCCCACGACGGGCAGGGGGCTGTCGGCGAACGCATTCTCGACCTCGGGATCGAAGCCGACGACTTCCCGGACGAGATAGAGCGGGCGACCGCGCACTTCGTCGTAGATCCGCCCGATGTACTCACCGATGATGCCTATCGTGATCAGCTGGGCTCCGCCGAAGAACAGCGCGACGAACATGAGCGACGCCCAGCCCTGTACCAGCGGGGTGTTCGCGACGCGAGATATGACGACCCATGCGGCGAACGCGAGTCCCAGCGCAGCAGCAGCGAATCCCATCGCGAGCGTCAGCTGGAGCGGGCGGGTCGAGAACGAGAAGAGCCCATTGAGCGCGAGCCGGATCATCGCACGCACAGGATACTTGGTCTCACCGGCGTAGCGCGCGTCACGGCGGTAGGTGACGGTGTCGCGCTGCAGTCCGATCCAACCGCTCATCCCGCGGACGAAGCGCGCGTGCTCCCTCATGCCTCGTAGGGCGGTCGCAGCCCTCCGGCTCATGAGCCGGAAGTCGCCCGCATCGACCGGGATATCCACATCGGTCAGACTGCGCAACAGTCGATAGAACGCCGCCGCCGTCCCGCGCTTGAAGGCGCTCTCGCCGTCCCGGTGCTCGCGCACTGCGAAGACGACGTCGGCGCCACGCCGCCACCTCTCGATCATCTCGGGGATGATCTCGGGCGGATCCTGTAGGTCGCTGTCCAGGACGGTGACCGTGTCGCCGCGAGCGAAGTCGATGCCGGCCGTGATCCCCAGCTGGTGACCGAAGTTGCGCGACAGGCGCACGACGCGCAGACGCGGGTAGCGCTCAAGAAGTCCGGCGAGCACCTCGTAGGTGCCGTCGGTGCAGCCGTCCTCGACGACGATGAGCTCGTACTCGAGCCCATCGAGGGCGTCGCACGTTCGGCGGACGAACTCCTCGGCGCCGTCAGCCTCCTGGTACATCGGCGAGACGACGCTGTGAAGTTCGGCGGTGCTCGTTGTGGTCATCTGTTCTCCCGCAATGAACGTGCGTACGGTTCCTGCAGCAGTGTACGACAGGCTGTGAGTCGGGTGCCTCCTGTTGCCACCGTCGCGCATTCCCTCTCGTGTCGGCATCGTGTTCGTCGTCCGCGGACCGCATGCGATAATGGCGTCTCGCCATCGACACTCGTGCCCGCGTGCGTGCGAGCGATCATCGATTCATCTGACGCGAAGGAGCCCCGAGCATGAACACATCCCGATCCCATGAACTGTTGGCTGAGGCCATCAAGGTCATCCCCGGCGGCGTCAACTCACCCGTCCGCGCGTTCAAGTCGGTCGGCGGCGAGCCCATCTTCTACGACCGCGCGAAGGGCAGCCGCGTCTGGGACGCGGACGGCAACGAGTACATCGATTTCGTCGGCTCGTGGGGCCCGATGATCCTCGGGCACACGCCCGACGTGGTGCTCGACGCGGTCCGCGAGCAGCTCGCCAAGGGAACGTCGTTCGGCGCGCCGACCGAGCTCGAGGTCCGCATGGCCGAGGCGCTCGTGGAGGTTGTCCCGTCCATCGAGATGGTCCGCATGGTCTCGTCGGGCACCGAGGCGACCATGTCGGCGATCCGTCTCGCGCGCGGCTACACCGGCCGCCACAAGTTCGTGAAGTTCGACGGCAACTACCACGGGCACAGCGACGCTCTGCTCGTGGCGGCGGGCTCCGGCCTCGTCACGCTCGGGCTGCCGTCGACTCCCGGTGTCACGCCGGGTGCGGCCGCCGACACCGTCGTGCTGCCCTACAACGACATCGAGGCCGTCCGCGCGGCGTTCGAGGCCGACGGCGAGAACATCGCCGCGATCATCGTCGAGCCGGTCGCCGGCAACATGGGCGTCGTCCCGCCGGTCCGGGGCTACCTGCAGGGGCTGCGTGACGTCTGCGACGAGTACGGCGCGGTGCTCATCTTCGACGAGGTCATCACCGGCTTCCGCGTCGCCCTCGGCGGTGCGCAGGAGCGCTTCGGCGTCACGCCGGACCTCACCACGCTCGGCAAGATCATCGGCGGCGGCTTCCCTGTCGGCGCGTTCGGCGGCAAGGCGCAGATCATGCACCACCTCGCCCCGGTCGGACCCGTCTATCAGGCCGGCACGCTGTCGGGCAATCCGATCGCGATGGTCGCCGGGCTCGCGCTCATCGATGCGCTTCGCCAGCCGGGCGTCTACGACCGCCTCGAGGCCGCCGGTGCGCGGCTCGCATCGGGCTTGTGCCGCGCTGCGGAGTCCGCGGGCCTGTCCACCTGCTGCACCCGCGTCGGCTCGATGAGCTGCATGTTCTTCACCGGCGAGAACGTCGTGGACTGGAAGACCGCTTCCGCTGCCGACACCGAGCTCTATGGCCGCTACTTCAAGGGGATGCTGGATCGCGGCTTCACGCTCGCCCCGAGCCAGTTCGAGGCGGCCTTCGTCGGGCTCGCGCACACGGATGAGGATATCGACCGGGCAATCGCCGCTGCCACGGACGTTCTGGGCTCGCTGTAGCGACGGCCGTCGCAGGAGCGCCTGCCCTCGGGCGGGGACTCGACCGCTACCCGATGTTCGTCGACCAGACCCCCTGGTCCGGCATGCATCCGCCTCGCTCCGGCGGGGTGGAGCGGGGCCACTGCGCCGTGTAGTATCGTCTGGTTGTTGCCGGGGGAATTCTCGGCATCGTCGTGGAGAAGAAGGGTGACATGAAGGCCATCATTCCCGCAGCAGGGCTCGGCACCCGGTTCCTTCCGGTCACCAAGGCGCAGCCGAAAGAGATGCTGCCGATCGTCGACAAGCCCGTCATCCAGTATGTCGTCGAGGAGGCCGTCGCGGCGGGCGTCGACGACATCCTGATCATCACCGGCCGCGGGAAGCGCGCCATCGAGGACCACTTCGACCGTTCCGTCGAGCTCGAGGAGTTGCTCGAACGCTCCGGAGCCCTCGACAAACTGCGCCAGGTCCGTTCGATCTCGGAGCTCGCCGAGGTCTTCTATGTACGACAGAAGCGACCCCGGGGACTGGGCCATGCGGTCCTGTGCGGAGCGCCTCATGTGAACGGTGAGCCGTTCTTCGTGCTGCTCGGTGATGTCATCGTGCCGCGCAAGGACTGCCTGCCGCGCCTGAAGGACGTCCACGAGCGCTTCGGCGGCTCAGTTCTCGCCGTCACGCCCGTCGAGCCCTCGCTCGTCTCCCGTTACGGCGTGATCGCCGGCCACGAGGTCGAGCCAGGTGTGTGGAAGGTGACCGGGCTCGTCGAGAAGCCCGCGGTCAACGAGGCGCCGTCGAACCTGGCGATCTTCGGCCGCTACCTGCTCTCCCCGGCGATCATGGAGCTCCTCCCGCACGTGAAGCCCGGCCGCGGCGACGAGATCCAGCTCACCGACGCGCTCTGCCGCCTGCTCGACACCGAGGAGATCCACGCCGTCGTCGAGGAGGACCCCGGCTTCGACACCGGCAACGTGCTCGCGTGGCTCGAGGCCAACGTGGTGCTCTCGCTCGAGTCCCCGGAGCACGGTCCCGCGCTGAGAGCGTCGCTCGAGCGGATACTCTCGGCGCAGCGTTAGCCGCCCCCGCCAGCCGTGATCGCCCATGTCGAGCTACCCGCTCGCGGAACGACAGGAGAGAAGCCCCGTTGAAGAATCCCGCTGAGGCCGACGCGCTTCGCGCCGCCATCCTCGAACTCGTCGGCCGCTACGCTGACGCCGCA
>JAUSAU010000095.1 GCA_030652345.1 Coriobacteriia bacterium | reverse complement strand
GAGCATGCCCCACAGTCCGTTGACGCCGTGGACCGAGACCGCACCCACCGGGTCGTCGACCTTGACCACGCGCTCCCAGAAGATGACCGATCCGACGACGAGCAGGCCGGCGATCCCGCCGATGACGACGGCGCCAAGGGTGTTGACGAACGCACACGGGGCGGTGATGGCCACGAGGCCGGCGAGCATGCCGTTCGCGGACATCGAGGGGTCGGGCTTGCCCCACAACTTCCACACCAGGAGCATCGCCGCGATACAGCCCGCGGCGCCGGCGAGGATCGTGTTGACGATGATGACGGTGAAACGCAGGTCGCCGACGGCCAGCGTGCTCATGCCGTTGAAGCCCATCCAGCCGAACACCAGGATGATCGTGCCGAGGATGGCCATCGGGATGTGGTGGCCGGGGATGGCGACGGGGGTGCCGTCCGCCTTGAACTTGCCGAGGCGCGGGCCGATGACGAGCGCACCGGCCAGGGCCGCGAAACCGCCGACCGCATGCACGACCGACGAGCCGGCGAAGTCGAGCGCGCCGTGGCCGAGCCCGGCGAGCGTGCCGAGCTGCGCGAGCCAGCCGCCGCCCCACATCCACATGCCGTAGAACGGGTAGACGACGATGGCCATGAACACGCCGAACGGGACGAATGCGGAGAACTTCCAGCGCTCGGCCATGCCGCCGGTGACGATCGTGGCCGCAGTGTCCATGAACACCATCTGGAACAGGAAGTAGCCGTAGACACCGACGTCATAGGTGCTGCCACCGAGGAAGAAGCCCTTGGTGCCGAACAGGCCCCAGTCGCCGATCTTGAAGACGCCGTCGAGCACCGCGGTCGAGCCGCCGAGAGCCGACAGGCCGCCCACGCCGCCGAACTGGATCGCGAACCCGGCTGCCCAGTAGGCGAGCGCTCCGATGGCGAAGATGACGAAGTTGGTCATCGCGACGTGTGCTGCGTTCTTCGCCCGACAGAAGCCGGTCTCGACGAGCATGAAGCCCGCCTGCATGAAGAAGATGAGCGCGACGCCGATGATCACGAAGAAGATGTTGGTGCCGATCTTGAGGTGGCCGAGGTCCTGCGCGACCTCCTGGAGCGTGGGGGCGCCGGGGGTCGCGGCGGCGACGTCGGCGATAGTGCCGACCGAGGCACCTGTCGGGTCGCCTTTGGGAGCGGCGTCCGCCGCCCATGCGAGACCTGACATGACCACCAGTGCCAACAGCGTGAAGATGATGGTGCGGACGGCTGCCGTCTTCAGGATGCGCGGCGCGTTGCCGCGCCAGTCGTAGCCCTTGGTGAAGAACGTCATGACGTCGTCACCTCCTCCTTGTACTCGGGCCCGGTCCCTGCGATGTTTCCGGGCCGCTTCGGATGGGGTGCCGTGCGTCATTGGACGGCGGGTGTGCGACGCGTTCCCGCGGGATCGATGAGCTCGTCGCACAGGCACACCCTACGGGCGCTTTGTGAACAGGGGGTTTCGGACTGCGGACGGATGGGTGAACTTCCGGTGAACACGGGGGACGGCGAGGGCCTGCATGCGTACTGAAGCCGCTCATCGCTCACGGAGGCCCGTTCGATAGCCGTGCGATGCCTTTCGGTCGATAGTGTGGGTGGGAGGCCATGTCCCGACCGGAGGTCCGCAAGCGTGCAGTCCGTCCTCGTACTCATCACCCTCACCGCGATCGCGGGTGCGGCGGTTCTCGCATGGCTGCTCGTGCGCGAGCGCTCCCACGCCCGCGAACTCGAGCGCTACCGTCGATTCTTCGACGACACCGACACCGCGATCGTCTTGTTCGCGCCGGGCAGCGGGCTCATCGTGGAAGCGAACCCTGCCGCGTGCGCGTTCTACGGTCGCGACCGTGTTGAGATGCTTGCCCTGCACGCGTGGGATATCGCCACCGCGGGCGAGCGCGAGTCTCGTGATCGGCTGGCCGCAGCGGCGGAAGGGCCGAGCGTCTTCACCTCCCTGCACCGGACGAAGAGCGGGGAGCTGCGCGATGTCGAGGTGCACGCCGGGCCGGTGGGAGAGGACGGGAGCACGCTGATCTTCGCCGCGATCCAGGACGTGACGCCGCGCCGTCGGTCGGAGATCGAACTCGAGCACTACCGGCGCAACCTCGAGGCTCTCGTCCAGGCGCGCACGAGTGAGCTCGTCATGGCGAACCGCCGCCTGCAGATGGCCGGCGAAGCCAAGGCGGCGTTCCTCGCGAACATGAGCCATGAGCTGCGCACGCCGCTGAACTCCGTCATCGGCTTCTCGGGCATCATGGCATCCGGCATGGCGGGGCCCCTGAGCGATGAACAGGCGCATCAGGTCGCGATGATCTCCCGCTCGGGGAAGCATCTGCTCGCGCTCATCGAGGGCCTGCTCGACCTGTCCCGCATCGAAGAGGGCCGGATGAACGCCCGCATGGACGAGGTCGAACTCGTCGATATCGCCCGCGACGCGCTCGAGGCCGTGCAGCGGCTCGCGCACGACAAGGGGCTGTCGCTGCGCGGCGACTTCCCGTCGTCGCGTCTGGTCATCCGCACCGACCCGCTCAAGGTGAAGCAGATCCTTGTGAACCTGCTCGACAACGCGATCAAGTTCACGGATGCGGGCGAAGTCGGCATCGAGGTCGACCTGGACGGCGATGAGGTGCACTTCGAGGTGCGTGACACCGGCCTCGGGATCCCGCGTGATCGCCAGACGCTCGTCTTCCAGGAGTTCCGTCAGCTCGACGTCCCCGGCCTGGCCAAGCCGTCGGGCAGCGGGCTCGGGCTCACGGTCGCCAAGGCGATGGCGGAGATGCTCGGTGGCCGCATCGAGCTGTACAGCGTTGTGGGCGAAGGGTCCGTCTTCACGCTGATCCTGCCCGCCGAGCGGCGGTCACCGATCGTGGTCTGAGACCCCGGGGTACATGGTCATATGGGTCGCGGTCGTGCGCGTCTGTCGCGGCACTCTATGGGAGGGGGCGGGCGACATGATCTACGCGATGGCGACGCTCGCTGCCGTACGGTTCGCAGTCGTTCCTTTCTTCGTCTACCAGATGCGGAGACGTCCCGATCCCCGCTACCGGCTTCTCACCATCGCATGGGTCGTCTACGCACTCTCGCCGCTCGCACGTATCGCGGCCCTGCTGATCGCACCGGGCTTCCAGTCGGTGTTCCTGGCCTTCGCGGTGATGGGCTCGATCCTCCTGGTCGTCGGAGTGATGACCTACTTCGTCACCATCCGGGTCGGGCGTGTGTTGCTGCTCGCAGGCATCTCGACGGTCATCATGATCGTCGCGCATCTGGTCTTCCCGTGGGCCGAATCGTTGACGCTCGTCGCTCAGAGTGTCCTGCTCCTGAGCGGTACCGCGTACGGCATGGCCAGACGACGAGCGTTTATGGCGGTCGGCGGATCGAGCTACTACTGGCTGCTCGCCGTGTTCCTCGTCGCCATCGCGACCGTGGCAGTCTTTCTCATCACGGGAGAGCAGACGTCGCCGTTCGCACTGACGACGGCGATGAGTGTCGTCATCGCCCTGTTCCTGGTGCAGCTCGAGAATGACTCGGACCGTCTCCAGCTCGAGGTCAGCCAGCGAAGGTACCGTGCACTCTTCGATGGCAGCGCCGACCCCGTGCTGCTCCTGGGAGAGGACGGGACGGTGCGAGGCGCGAACGCTCTGGCGCTGACGCAGTACGGATACACCGAGGACGAACTCACCGGGCTGCATCTCGCCGATCTGGACGGCTCGGGCACCGAGGCGCTGATATCCGGGATCGTCGATGAGCTGAGTAGGCGCGAATCCGTGACCGTCGAGTTCTCGATCATCGCCCGGGATGGTCGCATCATCCCGGTGGAGATGTCGGCGCGCATCATGGAGCAGGGCGGAGAGCGGATCATCCTGGCCGTCGTACGCGACGTGACCGAACAGCGTCGGATCAAGGGTGAACTCGAGGCGTATCGTCTCGAATTGGAGCGGCTGGTCGCCGAGCGGACGGCGCAACTCGAGGACGCCAATCGCGATCTCCTCTCCGTGAACGAGGAGTTGGCGCGCGTCAACGTCGAACTGCTTGCGGCGAGCCGGGCGAAGAGCGCTTTCCTGGCGAACATGAGTCACGAACTGCGCACGCCGCTGAACTCGATCATCGGCTTCACCGGGATCATGCTCCAAGGGCTGGCCGGCCCCCTCGCCGACGAGCAGCGTCGCCAACTCGGGATGGTCCGCGCCTCCGGGGCCCACCTACTGTCGTTGATCAACGACGTCCTCGACCTCTCCAAAGTCGAGTCGGGTACCGTCGAACTCGCCCCCGAGCGGGTCGATCTGCGAGCGTGCGCGAGGGAGCTCGTGGAGACACTGCTTCCCCTCGCGCAGAGCAAGGGGCTGACCCTGACCGTCGAGGACGGTGATCCCGTACTCGTCGAGGTCGACCCTCGCGCTCTGCAGCAGATACTCTTCAACCTGGTCGGCAACGCGATCAAGTTCACCCGGTCAGGTTCGGTCACTGTGCGGATAGGACGTGAGGGCGCGCAGGTGGCGGTGTCTGTCGCGGACACGGGCGTCGGTATCGCGGCGTCCGAGCTACCCGGCATCTTCAAGGCATTCCGGCAAGTGACGTCACCGGATCAGGGCAAGCCCCAGGGGACAGGTCTCGGACTGACCCTGTCGACACGCTTCGCCGAGATGCTCGGCGGCACGATCGACGCGAGGAGCGAGGTGGGGCAGGGTTCGGTCTTCACGCTGACGATGCCATGCCGAAGCGGTCCTGGCCAGGGCGCCGACGACCCCTCGCAGTGATACGTCGGGGCGCCTGGGAGCCGAAGAAAGAACGAGGGTTCGACCGTCGCGGGACGGCGCGCTATACTCTCCCGCGCACGGGGACGTAGCTCAGCTGGGAGAGCATCGGCTTTGCAAGCCGAGGGTCGAGGGTTCGAGCCCCTTCGTCTCCACCAGATGCATCACAGGCCGGAAGCCCTCGGGTTTCCGGCCTGTTCTCTTTGAGGGCCCGCTTGTTGGCACGTTGTGACTATCCGCGTCTTCCCCGTCGTCTACTGTGTGAAGGTCTGATGCCGGAGGGGGCAACGTTGGACGATGCAAGGTTCGAGCGGGCGTGGAACGCACACGGATCGGCCGTGCTGCGGTATTGCACGTACGCAACGGGCTCGCAGCACGATGGCGAGGACGTCACGGCCGAGACGTTCATCCGCTATCTGGCAAAGGGTGATGGTGTAGCTCCGGAGCGCACCGAGGCCTGGCTCATCCGAGTGGCCATCAATCTGTGCGCTAGCCGGTACCGCGCGACCAGGCGGCTCGGTGCGCTCGAGTCTCGACTCGCGAACCACGCGCAAGCCCCCGTCAGAGAAGCGGCGCCTTCGGACTCCTGGGAGTACGTGCGGCACCTCAAAGACAAGGAGCGCCAGACGCTCTACCTCCACCTCGCCGAGGACCGCACATTCGCCGACATCGCCCGGCTCACCGGCAGGTCCGAGAGCGCAGTGAAGATGACCTTCTATCGAGCAATCGAACATCTGCGCCGAGCAATGCAACGCGATGGCGCAGAGCCACATGCCGACTTCGTAGGAGGCACCGACAATGCATAGACTGAGCACTGATGCTGACCTGATCGAGCGACTGAGGATCGAGCGGCCCCTTCGTCCTGCCGAGAGCGCCCCCGGCCGTGTACTCGCGCGGATCCGGCGTGCGACCGATAGCGCGCCGGCAACGGACCGCCGCGGCGCCTGGCGAGTGCGGGGGAGCCTCGCGACAGCCGCAATCCTCATAGCGGTTGCCGCGATAGCCATCTCACCGAACCTCGGAACGGTCGCGTTCGCACGCGACAAGGCAGCGACCGCGCTGCTGTTTCACACCCCGGGACGCGTCTTGCACGTCGAGATGACCTACACGCACGAATCCGGGGCCGAGCCGAAGAGCACGTGGCTGAATCAGCGTTGGTCAGTGTGGGTCGACCCCGAGGCGAGACGTCTGCGTGAGCAGTTCGTCAACGCGCAGGACGAATCGCTGGCGGCCATGCGGGTGCGGATCGACGGCCGTTCCCGTGCCTATTGGTTCAGCAACAACAGACAAGGGCTTGTCGAGACCGATGTGTCGATGCAGCCCCTGCAGACCGTCATGGAAGACGAGGTCTCGTACATGCGTGCGAGGATCGACGATGGAAGCGCGAAGGTCATCGGGACGCAGGTGATCGATGGCCAGGAATGCTGGGTGGTCGAGTCCCGGACTGACGATGGTGCACAGTCGGAGATCCTGAATATGGCGCTCCGCAAAAGCGACTACCAACCAAAGACCTGGCAGCGCACGACGTCCGCCAAGGACGCGTCAGGCGCCGCACGCGTCACAACCAAACGCATCGCCTTCAACCTCATCGAGAATCTCGAACCTGGGACGATGCCCGCCGACTTCTTCTCATTCGAGGCAGTGACAGGGGCGGTGCTTCCGGGAATCCCGATAGTGAGATAACGAAGTCCTTGAATGCGTCGGCTTGAACGCGTAGGCCGGTTCCGCCAAGAGCGGGGCCGGCCTACGTTCCACGGAGGATGTGTATCAGAAGTAGAGTTGTTGTCGTTCATCATTCGACTTTGATTGTGTCCCCTTGTGTTCACGTCAGCCGCATCGCGAGGCGGGCGACGGGCCGGTCAAGAAGCACCTTCAGGCTTTCGCGCGCGGACGGTACTCGCCGCACCACTGCGTCTTGTCAATGCGTGGCCATCGGAACCACGCCAGGTGGAACTGTCCCGTCGGGGTCGCGGACAGGGGCGGGAAGCGGTGACACCCGCACTGTGCCCCGTTGCAAGCCGAGGGTCGAGGGTTCGGGCCCCTTCGTCTCCACCAGATGCACCACAGGCCGGAAACCCTCGGGTTTCCGGCCTGTTCTCTTTGCGGGACGTCGCGTCCGGATGCAGGTGCGCTACTCCGCAGAGCCTCTGCCTCGCAGCAGTCTCCAGCCCCAGGCGAGGCCGCCGGCGAGCAGCGCGATGAAGCCGCCGCCTACGCAGAGCCACTTCACCACGGTCACCGGTGAGGCGAGGGTGGCCGCGACCAATGCCTCGCTCGGGTAGCGGAGCATGACGATCGAGGTCAGGACGTTCTCCGTGTAGTCGAACAGCACGCCCGCGATCGGAACCAGATTCAGAAGATGGGCCCGGCTCCCGGTCCGGTAGGCGCGTCGACCGACCCAGCTGATCGCCGTGACCAGGAAGAAGCCATAGACGATCGGCCACACCAGGTCGAACGACCATCGCGCTCGCAGGTAGGCGTCTCGTCCGGCAGCGCCATAGGCTTCGGCCCACGTGTAGATATCTGTGGCCGAGTAGATGAACGACATGTCCGGGGAGCCGGCACCGGCGAGTTCCCGACGCGACGACCAGGCCTGCGCCGGCAGCGCGAGAAGCATGAAGAGGACGAAGAGAACCAGTCCGGCGAGTGCCAACTTGCCGCTGGAGAGGGACGAGAGCTTCGACGAGAGATGGCGCACTGTCGCTCCTGGTTCGGTGCTTCCAACGCGGCGCCTTCAAGCCGCGCGCCTACAACGTAGCATGTCGCATAGACCGGTTTCATTAGAACCCGAATGATGTTCATTAGTCATTTGACTTTGATTGTTCACAGATGTAGTTTGATTGCCATGAGGCCGACCAACTCGATAGAGGACATCCTAGGCACGCGCGGCAAGCTCGCCGTGTTGCGCGTACTCCACGGTGTACGCGTTCCGCTCAATGCAGCGCAGATCGCCGCGCGAACCGGGATGAGCTGGCCTGCGGTCTCGGGGATCGTGCATGAGTTCGCGGAGATGGGCATCGTGAACAGCAGCTCCGCGGGCCGAGCAAACATCCACTCACTGAGTCGAGGCAACATCTACGTCACGGAGTTGCTCGATCCGCTCTTCGACGCCGAGGAGCGCATCCCAGACGAGATGCTCGCCGGTCTCAAGGCCTGGTTCGAGTCGCACGCCGTCGCGCTGGCGGTGTTCGGCAGTCACGCGCGCGGCGATCAGGAACGCGGCAGCGACGTCGATGTGGCGATCGTGGCGGCGGGCACCAGCGAGAAGGACGCCGTCGAGGCGATCGTCGATGCCGGCCAGGCCGACTTCCTGTCACGGTATGGCGCGCCGCTGTCAGCGATCGTGTACGACACCGCTGAGGCAGCATCTCTCGCGCAGGTGGCCCCCGCGTTCGCAGCAGATCTGATGCGTGACGCGGTCGTGGTCTTCGGTCCGCCGCCGTATGAGTGGAGCACAGCGTGGCGAAGCTGACGGGGGTAGTCGAAACGCCGAGAGGCGAGGCCCGCAAGGCGCTCGCGAAGGCCGTGGAGTTCACCGAAGCTGCTCGGGCGGACATCGAAGCGGCGAGATGGAACGCGGCCGGGCTGGCGGCGGTCCATTCCGGTATCGCGGCGGCCGATGCCGCGCTCATCGCCTCGGCCGGCGTGCGAAGTACCTCGCAGGATCACGGGGCGGTCATCCCGCTGCTCGAGGCGCAGATCCCCGAGTTCAAGGCCGAACAGCGACGCCAACTGGGCGGTCTGCTCAAGAAGAAGAACCAGGTCGCATACGAGCAACGTCCTCTGACCGAGATCGAGGCGCGAACGCTGGTCGACCACGCCGGCCGCCTCGCGCAGTGGGCGACGGGCGTGGTCAAGAAGCAGCAACGCTAGATATCGGGCGCGGGCCCTCAGATCACCCGCAGCAGCGCCAGCACCACGTACGCGACGATCGCAGCCGCCATCACACCCATATAGAGCATGGCGAAGCGCTTCTTCTGCGGGGCTGTCGGAGGCTGTCCGAGTTTCTCGGGGATGACCCAGACGCCGGCGTAGGCGGCGATGAGGCCGATGGCGCCGAGTCCGAGGATCAGCGGGATCGATTGAACGGCGGCACTCTGCTCCACGGCGGGCCTCCGGATCTCGTCTGCACTCGGGACGATCGTGCGGAGCCAAGCGTACCAGAGGCCGCTCGCGCATCCGCTCGAATTGCGCAGCATGGGTCGGAGAGCGTACCCTTCGCCCTTACAGAACCCCGTCCCGGAAGGCACCCGCCCGATGCCCAGCCCCCTGAAGAAGCTTCTGCTCGGCAATCCGCTCCACAACAGGGACGCGGCTCACCAGCGCCTCTCCAACCCGGTGGCGCTTGCGGTCTTCTCCTCCGACGCGCTCTCGTCCGTCGCGTATGCGACCGAGGAGATCCTGCTCGCGCTCGTGCTCGCGGGTACGGCGGCACTCGGACTCGCACTGCCGATCTCGGGCGGTATCGCGCTGCTCCTGGTCATCGTGGCGTTCTCGTACCGGCAGACGATCAAGGCGTATCCGAGCGGCGGCGGCGCCTACATCGTCGCCAAGGAGAACCTCGGCAACTTCCCCGGGCTCGTGGCCGGCGGCGCGCTGCTCATCGACTACGTGTTGACCGTGGCTGTATCGATCTCGGCGGGCACGGCGGCGATCACGTCCGCGTTCCCCGCGGCCCTGCCGTTCAAGGTGTGGATCGCGGTCGGTCTCGTCCTCGTGCTCTCGATCATGAACCTGCGCGGCGTGAAGGAGTCCGGCGCCATCTTCGCGGCACCGACATTTTTCTTCATCGCGATGCTCGCTCTGACGATCGTCGTCGGCCTCTTCAAGCACTTCACGGGCGCGCCCATCCCCATCACGCCGCACGAGTACCCGTTCGAGGCGGGCATGACCGCGGCCGGGATGTCGCTCTTCCTGCTCATGAAGGCGTTCGCCTCGGGCTGCACGGCGATGACGGGCGTCGAGGCCATCGCGAACGGAGTCCAGGCATTCAAGGAGCCTGCATCGGTCAACGCGCGCAAGACACTCACGTGGATGGCCGGCATCCTGCTGTTCATGTTCCTCGGCACCAGCGCGCTGGCCACAGTGACCGGCGTGCGCCCGTACGTCGAGGTGGTCGCCGGTCAGCACGTGACGATCGAGACGATCGTCAGTCAGCTCGCCCGCGGGATCTACGGCGACGGGTCGTTCCTCTACTACGCGCTCCAGGCGGGCACGGCGCTCATCCTCATCCTGGCGGCGAACACGAGCTACGCGGACTTCCCGCGTCTGGGTTCGTTCATCGCAGGCGACGGCTACCTGCCCAAGCAGCTCAAGGACCGCGGCAGCCGTCTGGTCTACAGCAACGGGCTCAACCTGCTCACCGCGATGTCGATCCTCCTGCTCATCATGTTCGCCGGCGAGACGAGCCGCCTGATCCCGCTCTACGCGATCGGCGTCTTCACGTCGTTCACGCTGTCGCAGGCAGGCATGGTCGTGCATTGGTGGAAGACGCGTGAGCCGGGCTGGCAGTGGTCGGCGGCGGTCAACGGGCTCGGCGCGGTCACGACGTTCGTCGTCCTTCTCGTCATCGCCGTGGCCAAGTTCGCCGCGGGCGCATGGATCGTACTCGTGCTCGTCCCGGTCCTCGTCGGGTACTTCGAGTGGGTCAAGCACAGCTACAACAAGGCGGCCAAGCGCGTCGCGCTGCCGGAGGAAGAGGAGCTGGAGTTCAGCTACCGCTCGCACAACCGCATGCACAACCATGTGGTCGTGCTGTTCTCGGCGATCGACCGCCGACTCGTGCGCGCGATGCAGTACGCGCGGTCGCTGAAAGCCGACGTCGTGGAGGCGGTCTACGTCGACGTCACGGGGGACAAGGCCGACGGCATCAAGGCGGAGTGGGAGCGGCTCGAGTTCGGCATCAAGCTCACCATCATCGAGTCGCCGTACCGGGAGATCATCGAGCCGATCCGCAGCTATGTCTGCTCGATCAAGCGGCCCACGCACGACCATGTCGTCACGGTCATCTTGCCGGAGTACGTGCCTGAGACCGCGCCGGAGTACATGCTCCACGACCAGACGTCGTTCTGGATCAAGAGCGAGCTGTTCCAGCTGCCGGGCGTGATCATCTCGGATGTGCCGTACCACCCCGAGGAGTACCTGACCGACACGCCGCCGGGATGCGCCCAGAAGTAGCGCCTACTCGGCTGAAGCGTCGCGGCGTGACCGCTCCTCTTCGACGAGGTGGTACATGGTCGCGGCCGCGCCGACGGCGACGTCCACGCCCCACTCCGGCGTGAACAGCCACTCGTTCGCCGGGTGGTTCACGCGTGCGAAGACCGTGGCGGTGCCGCCGATGGTCTTGACCAGGTGGCTGACGACCAGGTTGTCTTCGTCGTCGCCCGTCGCGGCCGCGACGAAGTCGGCCTCGAGGACGCCGGCGTGCTCGAGCATGTGCGGCTCGCAGCCGTCGCCGTGGATGACGCGGATGTCCGGCATGCGGAGACGGACATCCTCGACCTTGTCCACCCTCTGCTCCACGACCGTGACGTCGTTGCCGCGGCGCAGCTTCTCCGCGAGGTACGCGCCGGCCTTGCCGGCGCCGATGATGACGATGCGCATACGGTCCTCCTACTCGCGGTCGAGCAGTTGCTCGAACTTCGCGACACTGGTGCGCGCGACGTTGACGTAGAGACGGTCGCCGCGCTCGACCGTGAAGCCGGGCGCGGGGAGGAGCGCGGCACGATCGCGCACGACGCTCGCGACCCGCAGCTCGCCGGGGATCTCGAACTCGGCAAGCCGGTTCCCGTACAGCGACTTGGGTGCGTCGATCTCATACATCTCGACTTCGCCGCCCCCGAACTGGAAGTCGCTGCGCAGATCCGGGTTCGCGATCATCGCGAGGAACTGCGCCGAGGCCCACTCGACACTCGAGATGGTGCGGATGCCGAGGTCGCGGTAGATGGCGGCGCGGCGCGGCTCGTAGATGCGCGCGATGACGGAAGCCACGCCGTAGATGTCCTTCGCGATGCGCGCCGAGATGAAGTTCGAGTTGTCGCCGCTCGTGACGGCGCAGTAGCAGTCGGCCTTCTTGATGCCCGCCTGCTCGAGTGTGCCCCGGTCGAACACCATGCCCGCGAGCTTGCGTCCGCGGATCTCGTCGAACTCCTCGAATGCCGCGAGGCTGCGATCGATGACGGCGACCGTGTGGCCGCCGGCCTCGAGCGAGTGAGCCAGGTAGCGACCGACGCGGCCATAGCCGCCGATGACGATGTGCATGGTTCGGTCCTCCGCGATGGGGATGAGCCTGGCCGCCCTCGGGCCTCGAATCGTAGGTTCCCGACTATAGCGCGCGCCGTGCCGTCGCGCACGGAGAGCGCGGCGGACGGGCGATAGACACGCCAGGAGGCGTGTGCTGTGTTCACGCATGCAATCGTGATACGATTCCATGCAGTTCAGAGACGCGGGTACGCCTGCCGGGCGCCGCGAACGTACGGAGTCGGATCGAGATGTTCAAGAACAAGGACGTCATGCGCGTCGTCGCGGCGCGCTTCATATCGCGCATCGGCGGCGAGGCTGCATTCTTCATCGGCATCTGGGGCAAGGCCGCCTACGAGTTCCGCGCCACCCCCACGCAGCTCGCCGTCCTCATGGCCACGCTCGCGCTGGCCGGCATGATCGGGACGGTCATCTCCGGCGTGCTCATCGACCGCTACGATGCGCGGCGCGTGCTCATCGCCGCCGAGGCGGTCTTCGTGCCCGTCGCGCTCGCGCTGATGTTGCCGACGCAGATGTGGCAACTCACGGTGCTCGCCGGCCTGCTCGGCTTCTTCGGCGCGCCCGTCATGACCGCGGCCGCCTCGTTCGCGCCGTTCCTGGCAGAGGGCGGGGAGGATCTCGAGAAGATCAACGCATGGATCGAGGGTGCGAGTTCGACGTCGTTCGTGATCGGTCCGGGGCTCGGGGCGCTGCTGGCCCAGTTCGTCGGTCTGAACTCGATCTTCATCCTGGATGCGGCGACGTCGCTGATCGCGGTCGTGCTCGTGGCCGGCGTCACGGTGCGGCGCGCGCCGGGACCCCGGGGCGAGTCGCATCCGCTCGCCGAACTGCGCGAGGGGCTCGTCTACACCTACTCGCACCGGTCCCTGCGCTATCCGATCCTGATCGGGACGGCGGTATGGCTGGGCTTCGGCGCGTTCGGCGCGCTCGAGCCGCTCTTCTACCGCGATGTCCTCAAGACCGGCGTCGAGTCGATCGGCTACATGAACACACTGTTCGGTGCGGGGATGGTCACGGGCGCGTGGCTGTTCACGCGGCTTCCTGACCGCGCCGTTTCCGCGCGCGGACTCGCGTTCATCTCGGCTCTGGTCGGACTCGGAGGCCTGATCTACGTCGGTACCGACAAGATCGTCGTGGTCGCCGTCGGCGCGCTGCTGTGGGGACTCGTCATCGGCGCAGTCGACGTGTTGCTGCGCGTGCTCATCCAGAGCTCGTCACCGGACCACCTTGTCGGGCGCATCGCCGGGGCGTCGCAGATGCACCGGCAGGCTGGTGAACTGCTGCCGCTCGCCGTGGCGCCCACCCTCGCGGCAGCGTTCGGCGTGCAGGCCGTGTTGATCGGTGGCGGGATCGTGCTCTCGATCGCCGCGCTCCTGAGTATCCCGGAGGCGATCGCTGTCGACCGGCTCCCGCTCCTGCGCCCGTCGCGACGCAGCGGGCAGCTCACGGCCGCCGACGAACCGGTGTCGCCGAACCCGTAGGCTTTCCCTACCAGCCGCCGTCCGCCCCGCCGCCGCCCGAGTCGCCGCCCCCGAAGCCGCCTCCACCACCCGAGTCGCCGCCGCCACCGGACCAGTCGCCACCGCCGCCCGTCCACGGGCCGCCACCGCCGCGGCCTCGGCTGAACACGCCGATCAGCGCGAAGATGATGAAGATGACGACGCAGATCGCGATGACGTAGACGTCGATGCTGTCATCGGACGCCGCCGGGGACGTATCGACCCCGGTGACGCCGCCGATGCTGACGCCGTACTCCTCCGCGACCGCGGCCACGATCGCGATGTGCCCCGCCTCGATGCCGGCGGGCATGTCGTCCGCCTTGAACTTCGGGAACACCGTGTCGTCGAGGATCCGGCCGGCGCGCGAGTCGGGCAGGGCGCCTTCGAGGCCATACCCCACCTCGATACGTGCTTTCCGCTCGACCGGCGCGATCACGAACAGGACGCCGTTGTTCGCGGCGGCCTGACCGACGCCGAGGGCGTTGAACCGTTCCTCGGCGTAGGTGGCGATGTCCTTGCCGTCGAGGCTCTTGACGATCAGGACGGCGACCTCGGGCGCCTTGTCCGTCGACTTCTCGAGTTCGGCCGAGAGGGATTCGATGCGTGCTGCCACCTCGGCAGGCAGGATGCCGGCCTCGTCGATGACGTACTCCGCGGCGAACGCCGGCCCCGCCAGAGCCGCGAGACTCACGGCGACGGTGACAGCGACGATCGCGATCCGGGCGAGAACGCTCACGCGGCGCACGGCGCTACGGGGTCGAGGTCGCGGGAGAGGTGTTGAAGTCGACCTTGGGAAGCTCGGCATCCTTCTCGTCGATCTGGAAGAACTCCGCCGCCTGGAAGCCGAACATACCGGCGATCATGACGGTCGGGAAGCTGCGCAGGCTCGTGTTGTACGTGTTCACGGCCCCGTTGTAGTCCTTGCGCGCCACCGCGATCCGGTTCTCGGTGCCGGACAGTTCGTACATGAGGTCGCGGAAGTTCTGGTCGGATTTGAGTTGCGGGTACGCCTCGACCACGACCAGCAGCTTGCTGAGCGCCGCGTTCATCTCGGCGCTGGCGGCCCCGGCCTCGGCGGGCGTCTTCGCACCGGCGAGCTTGGCGCGCGCGTCGGTCACGAGTCCGATGACCTGCTTCTCCTGGGCGGCGAAGCCCTTCACGGTCTCGATGAGGTTGGGGATGAGATCGGCACGGCGCTTCAGCTGGTTCTCGACCTGCGCCCAGCCCGCCTTGACCGCCTGGTCCTGACCGACGAGGGAGTTGTACGTCCCGGCGAGCATCACGCCCACGAGTGCGACCACGACCACGATCGCCACCAGAACGATCCCGAGGTTCTTCATTGCGATCCGCTCCCCTGCTTGGATGGACGCCGCCCGCAGCGACGCGTCTCGGTAAGGATAGCGGCTTCCGGCCATTTCGTGGAACGGGCCCGCACTCCGGATCGGGAGTGCGGGCCCGTGCTCATGTCGTTGCGGTCGAGTCGACCGGATCTTCGGAGTCTATCGGTCGACGGGTGGCGGAGCCGTCTGGAGCCCGAGAGCCCGCAGCGTCGCGATCTCGCTCTTCGGCGACACCGCACCGCCTGCGATGCGCAGGTGGACGACGCCGCGACGGTAGGTGCTGAGCGTGGACACCGTCCGGGAGTTGAGTCCCGACGTCCCGACCTGGAGGGTCGCCGAACCGGTCCGCGCGGCCACCACGCTGCCGGCGCACGCATCCGACGGGGACCCATCGCCCGCGATCCACAGGGTGTTCGCGGACAGACCACCCGCCAGCGAGTAGGCGAAGATGGAGCGGCGTACGTCCCAGCGCGTCGCTCCGCCGAGCCGCTGGACGAGGCCCGGCAGTCTCAGGCCGGTCCGGATCGTGTGGGAGTCACCGAGGATCAGCGTCCGATGAGGCTTCAACGTGTTCAACGCGGAGCGTGTCACCGCAGGCACCGAGGTACTTCTCACGTACAGGATCGGCGCATGCTGGTAGGCGGCCACCGCCGAGGCGGCGGCACCGTACGACGCCGACGAGAGGGTGGTCACGAAGACGCGATACGGCGCGCGGCCGTAGGTCCTGCGCATGCGCAGTGCGACGAGACGGGCCGTATCGGCAGCGTCTCTGCCCCCCAGGCGCTCCACGTGCGTGATACCGGCGCGGACGAGCTCGTCCACGACGGCGGGCCGCAGGGCCAGCGTCCCGCCGACCAGGACGGCCTTCGTGGCTCCAAGACGCGTGATCTCCGCCGCGACCGAAGCGGGGACTGATCCGTGATTGGTCAGCAGCAGCGGCGCACCGAGTGCGTGGGCGAGCGGCACGGCGACCACGGCATCGTAGCCCGACTCACCCGATGCGATGACGACTGTCCCGACCGACGTGACCGTCGAGGCCGAGACGGCGGCGGAGGTGCGATAGCGGCTTCCGTCACCGTAACGCTCCACGGTCATGATGCGGAACTGTTTCGTGCTCCGTGCTTCGGCGCCGGTCACGTCACGAGCCAGAGCCGTCACCGAGTACGAGCCGGGCTTCTTGAGAGTCGACGGCGACCACGACTCGCCGTTGAGCGTGGTGGACAGCATCTCGACCAGCGGCTGACCGAGCTTGCTGGCCTCGTCGGGGAAGTTCGAGCCGTCGACGGTCATCGACGCCGCCGGACTCACGGACGTCAGGTACGCTGCGCCGTCGGCCACGTTGTAGACGAGAGCCGTCGGCCGGACCCACCGGACGTTCGACATGACGAACATGCCCTGCTGGCCGCCGGCGATGACCGGCAGGCCCCAGTCGTTCGTACGGACGGCGTTGGCGGACATGGTGCGGAAGTAGGCGACCGAGCGGGGGCGACCCGGTGTGGCGACGTCGATCGCCTCCACGGAGCCTCCGGTGGCGAGGTAGGCGGTCGTCCCGGTCACGTCGACGCTCAGAGCCGGACGCCCCGTGATCGCGATCGAGCCGAGTGCGGCGAGCCGTGACGTGCCCGCGATGTCGAAGATGCGCAGACCCGCCGTGCCGCACGCCGCGTACAGGCGACCGTCACGCACGCGCAGGTCGTTGACCGCAGCGGGAACGGCGAGCGAGGAGAGCGCGTGGGGAGCTGCCGGGTCGCTGACGTCGATCGCCCAGATCCGTGACGAGGTGCCCACCCAGGCGGTGGTGCCCGTCACGGCGACGCTGCGCGGCGTGCCTGCGATGGCCAGGGCACCCACCTGTGTCGCTTCCGGGGTCCTGAGATCGAGGATGCGCAGCCCGGTCGGATTGACGGCGAAGGCCAGTGAAGCGTGGGTCGCGACCGCAACCGGCGCGGGCGAGATCGTGGCGGTCGATATGAGCGTCAGAGAGCCGTCACTCTCGGATCCGTACGCGGCAAGCGATGTCCCTCCGAGGGTCAGCATGAGGAGGCCGTCGGCGGCGACCACCGTGGGGGTGACCTCGGTGCGGACGGTTCCCAGCATCACCGGGAATGTCGAGCCCTCGATGCCGTAGACGCGGAGGCCCCGCGCGCGGTCGGTCACGTACGCGAACTGACCGGAGATCGCGACGCGGTCGCCTTCACTCACGCCTCCGAACGTCGCGAGCTCGTTCAGAGACGTGACGCCGCCCTGGACCAGGCGCGCGCCGCCGCGACCGTCTGCCACCGATGCGAGGCCCATGAGGCAGCTCACGCCGTAGGACTTGTCCTTCGTGGGCAGCCACCCGGCGACAGAGAGGGCGCCGAAGCCCTCGGTCGCATCCACGTAGCTGACCCCTCCGTCGGACGTGACGTACGCCCCGTTCGAGTCCGGCGCGCACACGTCGCGCGCGACGGAGCCCAGCGAGATCGCGCCGATCGGGGTGAAGGACGAACCGTCGTACGCGAACACCCGCAGGTAGTTGCCGGCTGCCGCGTAGACCAGCGTCCCGGGTCCGTCCTTGAGGGCGAAGATGCGGGTCACGCCCGCGACGGGTATGGATGCCTCGCCGGATCCCACAACCTGGATCGCATCACCGTCCGCGGTGAAGAGGGTGCCGTCCGCGGCTGAGACCGAGCGCGCGCCGCCCGCGGGGTTCGGGTCGATCGTCTTGACGATCTTGGGGCTGGCAGAGCTCAGGTCGACGACCAGGAAACCCTTCGTCCCGTCTGCGACGATGCAGGATGTCCCGATGACCTCGATGTCCCGAATGTCCGTGAAGCCGCCGAGCCGGGTCGCGACGTTGATGCTCGGCCCGTCCCCACGCATGATGTAGAGCGCCTTCTGGGAAGCGGCAACCGCTGCGACAGGCAGGTCGCTGTCCAGGATGGCCGCGTTCTCGAGCTGCGTGAGGCGCTCACCGGCTCCGAGCGGCACGAAGACCTCGAAGTAGGTCACGCCCATGGGGATCTTGGTGGCGGCCGGCTTGCTGCCGGACAGTGCCTTCGTCCCCGCAGCGACGCCCCGCTTCAGGTACGGGGCGAGAGAGGGATAGCGCGTACCCAGCCCGGCGACTCCGTTCGGCGAGGTACCGACCCCGCCCTCCAGTATGTCGAGTCGGACCGAGAAGGGAGTCGCGGCCCACTGCGCCGGGATGGGTGCCGGCGCTCCGCTCAGGTCTTCGATCTGGGCGGTGGCGATCACCTCGCCGCTCTGATGACCGACGACGCCGATCCTGCTCCGGACCGCATCAGGGCGCATCGAGATGCATCCCGACAGTGCGATCGCGCCGACTACCAGTGCGATGACGGCTGCGATCGTCATCGGGCGTGCTGAAGTGCGGATCCCCGTGCGCATATGAGCCCCAATCCCCCGCTGTGCATACCGATAGACACGATAACCGAACAGGCCGCGCCGCGCGTCGCCCCGCCGGGCTCCGGCCGGGTCTCTACGTATACACTTCCTCTCATCGCGTCGAAGGGAGGCCCATGCGCATCGTCTGTGTTCGTCACGTCAGGTTCGAGGGCCCCGGCGCCATCGGTGACTGGGCGGCACTCCGGGGGCATTCGTTCGCCAACTTGCAGGCACCCAAGCAGGAGTGGCCGGATCCCTCGTCGTTCGACATGCTCGCCATCATGGGCGGTTCGATGGGGGTCTGCGATGGCGACGCGCACCCGTGGATCGCCGGTGAGCTGGACTTTATCGGCTCGGCGATCGCGTCGGGTAAGACCGTGCTCGGCGTGTGTCTCGGCTCGCAGATGCTCGCGCACGTGCTCGGAGGCAGGGTCCGCACCGCAGAGGCTCGCGAGATCGGGTGGTACCCGGTGCGCTTGACCGAGGCCGGACGCGCCTCGCGGTTGTTCTCCGTCTGGCCGGACGAGTTCGTCGCGGGTCATTGGCACGGGGATACGTTCGATCTGCCGGATGGGGTCAACACCGCGGCTTCCAGCGAATTCACGCGCAACCAGGCGTTCGAATTCGACGACGGTCGCGTCGTGGGCCTGCAATGCCACCTCGAGTGGGCGCCCGAAGGCCTACGCAAGCTCGTCCGGAGGCACGCTGCCGAGCTGGAGGAGGGGGGACCGTGGATCATGGACGCGGACACGTTGTTCGCTGAGCCACGACTCTTCCGCCGCAACCGCCGCATGCTCTACGACCTGCTGGACCGCATGGAGGCGCTGCGATGAGCGACTCATTCCGAGAGATCATCACCGTCGAGGGACTCGTGAAGCGCTTCGGCGATCACGCGGCGGTCGACGGCGTCTCATTCTCTATCCGAGAGGGTGAGGTGTTCGGGCTGCTCGGCCCCAACGGCGCCGGAAAGACGACCACGATCTCGATCCTGTCCTGCCTCATCGCCCCCACCGAGGGTGAGGCGACCGTCGACGGTCACTCCGTCCGCACAGAGCCCGGCCGGGTCAAGTCCGCACTCGGAGTCGTTCCGCAGGAGATCGCGCTGTACCCGACGCTCACGGCGCTCGAGAACCTGCGCTTCTGGGGCCGCATGTACGGTCTCGGCGGGAAGCTGCTCGAAGAACGCGTTGCGGAGGCGCTCGACCTCGCGGGGCTGGCCGATCGCGCGAAGGAGCGCATCGAGACGTACTCGGGAGGCATGAAGCGTCGCGTGAACATCGCCGCGGGAGTCATGCACCGCCCGAAGGTGCTGATCATGGACGAACCGACCGTCGGCATCGACCCGCAGAGTCGCAACCACATCCTCGAGACCGTCAAGGAGCTCAATGCGCGCGGGATGACCGTCGTCTACACCTCGCACTACATGGAGGAGGTCGAGTTCCTCTGCGACCGGGTCGGCATCGTCGATCACGGGAAGCTGATCGCGCTCGGGACCCTCGGCGAGCTGCAGTGCCTCGTCGGTGACGAGAACGTGATCTCGGTGCGGGTCGCGGCCATCCCTCCGGGGGCGCTCGAGGCGCTCCGGGCGCTTGCCGGCGTGGCAAGCGCCACTGCGGCGGCAGCACCTGAATCCGTCGAGGGTGACGAGGACGCCGAGCACGGTGCCGACGCCTCCGCGACCATCGAGATCCTGGCCAAGGACGCGGGCGCGATCATCGGGCCGGTCGTCGGGGCGCTCGGGGCCGCGGGTGCCAAGGTGACGTCGATCGAGGTTCGCGAGCCGAACCTCGAGAGCGTCTTCCTGCACCTGACCGGCAAGTCGTTGCGGGACTAGGGCAGCATCGTGCGCTGGCTCCACATCGGACTCAAGGACATCGTTGTCACCACGCGAGACCGCAGCGCGCTGGGCGTGCTCCTGGTCATGCCGATCGTTCTGATCCTGATCCTCGGCTCGGCGCTGGGCGATCTGGCCGCCAACCTCGAGAAGACGCCGATCGCGATCGTGAACCTCGACGAGGGCCGCATGGGCGCCGAGATCACCGACGGATTCTTCACCGAAGCGGATCTGACGAGGCTCTTTCTCGCCAAGCGCATGCGAGACCCGATCGTCGCCCGCGGCGAGGTCGAGCGCGGGGACCTCGCGGGCGTCATCGTCGTCCCGCCCGATCTGACGCGGCGCCTGAACACCGGCAAGCCGGCGCAGCTCACCATCTACATCGACCCGGGCCGGCAGATCTCCGGTGCCGTCTTCCGCGGGGTGACCGAGGCGGTCTCCACGCGCGTGTCGGCCGCGTCCGTCGCCGCGCGCACGAGCGCTTACTACCTGTCGTCCGTGCGCACGAACGACCCCTCGTTCATGGCGGTCACGATCGGCAGGGCGGTGCAGAGCGCGAGCGCCTCGGGCGCCCTCGACGCCGTCTCGTTCACCGAGACGACAGCCGTGCGCGGCGAGGAGATCTCGACGCTGACCTACTACGCAGCGGGCATGTCGGTGATGTTCATCATGTTCGGCTCGATGTTCGGCGCCTTCTCGTTGCTGAGCGAGCGCGACGACTGGACGTTGGCGAGGATCATGACCACGCCGACGACCCGCACCGACATCGTGGGGGGCAAGATGCTCGGCGTGCTGTTCGTCGGGCTGGCCCAGTTCGGCATCCTATGGGGCTTCACGACGGTGATCGGCGTGCGCTGGGGCGACCCGATGGCCGTCGGTCTGCTGGCGGTCGCCACGGTGGTCGCGGCCACCGGACTCTCGATCCTCATCGCCGCGATAGGCAAGACGGTCCGATCGGTCTCGGGCATCGCGCAGTTCTTCATCCAGTTCATGGCGGCGGTGGGCGGCTCGTTCTTCCCTGTCGCCCAGTTCCCCGCGTGGCTCCAGCCGCTCCACTACGCCTCGGTGAACGGGTGGGCGATCGACGGGATGCTCGAGTCGATGCGAGGCGGGACGGCGCTCGACGTCCTTCCCAACGTCACGGCGCTGCTGGTCATGGGGATCGTGTTCTTCGTGGTGGGCGCCGCGCGCCTCCGGTGGGAGTGAGCGCCGTGGGCAAGATACTCAACCTCACCTGGCTCAACCTGCTCGAGCTGTCGAAGGACCGTTCCGGGCTCCTCACGCTCTTCGCGCTCCCGCTCATGCTCACCTTCCTGTTCGGGACGATGATGGGAGGCGGCGAGCGGCGCATAACGGTGGCGGTGGCCGACCTGGACGGGACGGCCATCTCCAGAGAGGTCGCGGGTGCTCTCGACGAGCGCAGCTACGCGTTGCGGCGCACCGATGAGCAGACGGCGCGCGCGATGACCGCGTCGGGTGAGGCTGCTGCTGCGATCATCGTCCCGCACGGCTTCGAGCAGGACGTGCTCACGGGTACCGACACCGGCGTCACGCTCGTTCGCGACCCGCGATCGACCTCGTCCTTCGCCGTGGCGGAGGCGGTGAGGGGCCGCGCCGAGCGTATCGCCGCCGACGCCGGGACGATCCGGATCGTGCAGGGCGCCTTCAGCGACGTGGAGCGCCTCACCGGCACGCCGCAGTCACGACCGCAGCCCGACGCCATCTACCAGTACGCGACCAGGCTGTGGACGCCGGACCCGCCTCTGGCCGTCAGGGAGGTCGCGGTGAGCCGCTCGAAGGTGCGCGGAGCCGCGACGCAGGCGATGGGGTTCCAGCAGTATTCGCTCGGCTTCACGCTGATGTTCATGCTGTTCATGGGGCTCGGCTCGGCGGGCGGCTTCCTCGACGAGCGCGAGCAGGGCACGCTCTCGCGGCTGCTCACGACCCCGACGAGCAAGATCGTGCTCGTAGCCGGAAAGCTGACCGGGATCTATGTGTGCGTCATATTCCAGGCCGCGGTGATGATCAGCGTCGGCGTCGTCGCGTTCAACGTGCCGTGGGGCGACGACCCGTTCGCCGTGGCCCTGATCATCGGGACGTTCGCCTTGGCCGCCACCGGGCTCGGCGTCATGCTCTCCACGCTCGTCCGCACGCGCGGACAGATGTCGGCGATCACCGCCATCGCAGCCACCGCGCTGTCGATGCTGGGCGGGGCGTACTGGCCGCTCGACATCGTCGGTCCGGCCATGCGGACGGTCGCGATGCTCACGCCGACAGGCTGGGCGATGACCGGGCTGACGGACGTCGTGGTGCGCTCCCAGGGCCTGACGCAGGCACTCGTGCCGTCGATCGTCCTCGCCGGCATGGGGGCGGCGTTCCTCGCGATCGGCGTCGCGCGCCTCAAGTTGGAGTAGATCGGACGCCGCGCCGATTGCTGTCGGGAGGCGGTTGCGCGAGAGTGGGTCGGTGGCCGACAGTGTGGCGGCCCCGGATGCGCCCCTCCTCGCACGGAAGCGGTGGTCGTGCACGTGAACCGGCAACGCTATGACATCAAGGCGGTCGGCGCCGCGATCGCGACCCTGGTCGTGTGGTCGAGCGCGTTCGCCGGCATCTCGGTCGTCGTCGGCCCCGGCGGCGGGTATGGGGCCGGTCAGGTCGCGCTCCTGCGCTTCCTCGTGGCATCGGCGACGATGGTCGTGCTGTCCCTCGTGACGCGCCAGCGAATGCTGCCGGACCTCAAGGACGTCCCGCACCTGTTCGTCACGGCCATCTTCGGCATCACGATCTACCATCTCGGGTTCACCTTCGGCGAGACGCAGGTCTCCGCCGGTGCCGCGGCACTGATCATCGCGTCGGGACCCATCTGGACCGCACTGCTCGCGATCGCCTTCCTCGGGGAGCGCCTCAACATCTGGGGCTGGGGCGGTGTCCTTCTCGCCTTCAGCGGCGTCGCCGCGATCTCGCTCGGCGAGGGCGGTGGCGGGTTCACGGTCGAGCCGATGGCGCTGCTCGTCCTGTTGGCGTCGATGTCCACCGCGGTGTACTTCGTCATGTCGAAGAGGCCGCTGCGGAAGTACTCGTCACTGGAGTTCACGAGCTATGTGATCTGGCTGGGCACGATCCCGATGCTCGTCTTCCTGCCCGGCCTCCTCACGCAGCTGCCCGCGGCGCCGGCCTCGTCCACCTGGATCATCGTCTTCCTGGGCGTCTTCCCGGGCGCCGTCGCGTACTGGCTCTGGAGCTACGCGCTCGCCCGCATGCCGGCCTCCGTGACGGCGAGCTTCCTCTACGCGCAGCCCGCGATCGCCACGTTCGTGGCGTGGGTGTGGCAGCGGACGCTCCCGGGACCGGTCACGCTGGCGGGCGGGGCGCTCGCGCTGTGCGGCGTCATCCTCGTCCAGACAAAGGGGAGGCCGCCGGCCGCCGGTCCCGTCGTGGCGGTGGCGACGTCCGCCGAGCAGCGCGCGGCCGTGCGCGAGCTCACCGAGGAGACGATCGAGCGCTTCTCAGCGGACTTCGGCCTCGACCACACCTACTACGACGAGGAACTCGCGAACTTCGATGCGTGGTACGGCGGAGAGCGGGGGCGCAGCCTGCTCGCCACCATCGGGGGTGTTCCCGCCGGCAGCGTGGTGTTCCGGGAGTTCGGTGACGGGGCGGCCGAGCTGCGTCGTCTCTACGTGCGCCCGGCGTTCCGACGCCGCGGCGTCGCTCGGGCGCTGCTGTCGGCAGCCGAAGCGGAGGCGCGGGCGCTCGGCTACGCGCGTCTGCAGTTCATGACGACGCCCGAGTTCGAGGGCGCCATCGAACTGTACGAGTCCGAAGGATATGCGCCGACGGATCTCTACCGCGATCCGGCCAGCGAGAAGGTCGTCGCGTACGCGCGCACGCTCTGAGACTCGGCCACGGGTGCTCGACGTCACCGCCTTGGTGTACCATTCGGCGGTATCCGGACGCCTTCAGAGAGGTTCCTCGACGATGAAGAAGATCACGGCCATCGTGGCCGTTGTGCTGCTCGCGGTCTCTGCCTTCGGGCTGGCCGGATGCTCCGAGTGGCTCAAGGACCCGGTTGAAGACGCCAACAAGGCCATCAGCGCAGCGAACAAGTCGCTCACGAAGTACAGCGACTCGGACGAGCGCGTCCAGACGCTCGCCAACGAACTCAACGCGATCGCCGTCTCTCCGGATGGGGCGACGAAGGCCCTGGCCATCACGGGCAAGATCCGTGGCGAGTTCGACGGCCAGAAGTCGGCGCTCGGCGAGGCCAGGAAGTCGATCGCCTCGATCAAGGCGCTCAAGATCAAGGACGAGTTCAAGAAGTACGCTGACCTCGAGGTCAAGGCGATCGACGCCCGCATCAAGATCATCGAACAGGGCGTCCTGCTCTACGACGAGATGGACAAGGTCTACACGGCTATCCGTGACAGGAAGCAGAACAACGCCCAGACACAGCAGGTCCTCGCGAAGGTCGATGAGATCTCCGGTCAGATCGCCTTGCTGACCGAGGCTGCCAGGACGGATGCCCAGAAGGCCTCCGACTACTTCATGAAGCAGCAGCTGGGCGGCAAGTAGCCGGCGCCACGAAGACGAACGTGACCGGCCCGGACTGCGTGTCCGGGCCGTTCTGTGTCCGCCGCACGAGTGCTCAGCGGACCCGGAAGCCGACCTCGCCGGCCGGCGTCTCCCGGGCGGAGTCCACGGAGTCCACACGCGCACGCTCCGGTCCGACCGCGACGTAGGACAGTGCCTGCTCGACCGCGAGGCCCGGGCCCTCGAAGACCACCTCCACCGACCCGTCCGGCAGGTTGCGCACCCAACCGGCCAGGCCGAGGCGGACCGCCTCGGCGAACGTGGACTGCCGGAACCACACTCCCTGTACGCGTCCGCGCACGATCGCACGCACGCGGGTCGTCTCCTCCGGCATCGCCACATCCCTTCGTGGGTAGAATCGTCCCGGACCCAGCATCCCGCAACCGACGAAGGACCGCCATGCCGCCGTTCACCGAGTCCGAGACCGAGCGTTGGAACGCCGCCATCGCGGTGCGCCGCTCCCGCCGCGAGTTCGACAGCCGGCCTGTGCCCGAGGCCGACCTCGACGCGATCGGGGCCGTGTGCGCCCGTTTCACCCCGTATCCCGACGCGCGCGTCGCATTGGTGCGGCATGCGCCTGCCGGACTCTTCCGCGGTCTTGTCGGCTCGTACGGGCGCGTCCACGGTGCGACCTCGGCGCTCGTCTTCATCTCACGCGCGGAGTCGGTGACCGGCTCAGAACACTGCGGCTACATCGGGCAGACGGCCGTGCTCGAGGCTACGGCTCGCTCGCTGGCGACGTGCTGGATCGCGGGGACGTTCCGGTCCGGCGTGGCTGCGGATCTGGTGACCCTGGCGGACGGCGAGGTCATCCGCGGTGTCTCGCCGATCGGCTTCGCGGTCGCCGACCCGCCCGGGCGCGAGCGGCTCGTGTTCGGCGCAGGGAAGCCCAAGCGTCGTCGCGAGAGAGACGCGATCGCCCCGGGCGCCGAGGCGTGGCCGTCGTGGGCGCTCGCCGGCGTCGAAGCGGCCCGGATCGCGCCTTCGGCCATGAACCGCCAGCCGTGGCGCTTCCGCCGCTCGGATGACGGCAGCGTGGTGGTGTCCGCCGCCGGGGTCGACACGCCGCGCACGGCACTGCGTCTCGATTGCGGCATCGCGATGCTGCACTTCGAGATCGCGGTCCGCGCGCAGGGGGCCGACGGCGCCTGGGAGACGCTCGATGCTCCCGACGTCGCCCGGTGGGTGCCCGCGCAGTAGGACCGGCGCGCTCAGGTGGGTGCGCCGCACCGCCCTCTCGGTGCTAGCATGGGTACGTTCCTTTACCGGGGGAGGGTCGATGAGCGACGAGCTCAGCACCGATGATTTCGATGATGATGATGTTCCCATGTCGCTCGGGCGGCGCATCCTGACCGGCGTGGTCATGACGGTGGTCGGCCTTGCAGCCGTCTACGCGATGGTCCGCGTGGCCTCGCCGCAGATCCGCGAGGAGCAGAAGGCGCCGAACCCCCACTACTTCGAGGAATGCGGTGTGTGCCACGGCATGAATCCCGCAGCGAAGCTCATCGAGGTGAAGAAGTGACCGGTCAGGAACCGGGCGAGTCCGGCACATCGCAGTCGACCGCGCGTGGTGAGAAGCGCCCGAGCCGTGAGTACACCGTGGGCGAGGAGATCGCCAACAGTGTGACCCACGGCATCGGCGTGGCGTTCTCGCTCGTCGCCACGACGCTGCTCATCGCGTTCGCAGCACTCTACGGCGACAACTGGGCGATGGGCAGCGGGATCGCGTTCGGACTGTCGTTGATCCTGCTGTATACCGGCTCGACGCTCTATCACGCCATCCCGAACCCGCGCGCTCGTCACGTCTTCAAGATCATGGACCATGCCGCGATCTACCTGCTGATCGCCGGGAGCTACACGCCCTTCTGCATCGTGACGATCCGGGATCGCGGCGGCTGGTGGATGTTCGCCATCGTATGGACGCTGGCCTTCGCGGGCATCGCGACCGAGGCGTTCTGGGCGTATCGCCCACGCTGGCTGTCCGCCGTGGTCTATCTCTGCATGGGGTGGATGGTCGTGTTCATGTTCGGGCCGGTGTCGGAGAGCCTGGCATCGAACGGGTTGTGGCTCCTGGTCGCCGGCGGCCTGTGCTACACGCTCGGCACCATCTTCTACGTGGCCAAGCGCGTGCCGTACTTCCACATGGTGTGGCACCTGTGGGTGCTCGCCGGCAGCGTCTGCCACTTCCTCGCCGTCTTGCTGTACGTCATGCCGAGCGTGAAGCCGCTCTTCTGAGGGATCAGCCGACCTCGATGCGCGCATCCGGATCGAACGGGTTCGTGCGCGCCGCGAACGCGAAGAGGTACGGGTAGTCGGCCTTCAGATGCTTGATGTAGAGCAGGTACTCACCCAGCAACCGCCCGTACGCGCGTCCCAGGTCGAGCTCGATGTGCGCCAGGTCGGGCCCGGACAGCGACGTGAGGTCCTTACGGGCGGAGAGCTCCTCGCTGAGATGTGAGACTGCCCAGAGCATGTCGGTGAACGACTGGTGCTCGAGCAGGTTCCCGTTCTGGAGCAGCCCGAGGATGAAGCCGCGCTTCTCCTCCAGGTTCGCGCGCAGGCCCGGGATGTCACCGAGCGTCAGCGACATCGGATGGCCGTCGTCGCACACCACGGCCCGGTGACGGTCGTAGTCCTCGGCCTTCCATGCGGCCGTGAACAGCATGTGCTCCCGGTCGTGTGCGATGTCACTGTCGAACTCCACGAGCCGGTCGATCAGGTCGCGGCCGACCTCCGAGAAGAACGCGCCGACCACCATGTTCATCTTGTGCAGCAGCGCCTCGCGCTCGCGCGCCGCGAGCAGGCGATCGATGACGAGCGAGACGATCAGCACGTTCAGCGGGATGAACGCCACGTCGAGCAGGGTGTAGAACTCGATGTCCTGGAGCCGGCGCGGGAACAGGACGTAGAGTCCGACGTAGAGGAGCGCCGCGAGGCCGAGAAGCCCTGCGATGATCAGCGTAGTCCTGCGCGGTGCCTTCATGTCTGCCCTTCGAGCGCGGGTGCGGGTGCCGATCGATTATGGCTCGAACGGGCCGTTCTTCTGAAGCCCGCGCTGAGAGTAGCCGCGCTGCTCCCAATACCCCTTGTACTTCGGGTCGTCCGACAACTCGATGCTCGTGACCCACTTCGCCCACTTGTAGCCCCAGCGGTCCTGCGCGACGACCTGGAACGGGAATCCGCGCTCGTCAGGCATGACCACGCCGTTCATCTTGTACGCGAGCAGGATTCTGTTCGAGCGGATGTAGTCGAGCGGCAGCGAGGTCGTGTAGCCGTCGTAGGCCCGGAAGACGACGGTGACCGCCTTGGGGTCCGGCTTCGCCCGGTCGATGAGGTCCGAGAGCAGGACTCCCTCCCACAGGACCTTGACGCTCCACCCCTCCACGCAGTTCAGCGTGACGACCTTGGTGTAGGTCGTCTCCTTGGAGAGGATCGCATCGTAGGTGTACGTGGCGGGTTCCGCGACCTTGCCGCCGACGGCGAGCCGGTACGTGCCGATATCCACGTGCTGCGGTCCCTTGATCGAGTTCTCGCGGAAGTCCGCGATCGAGCCGAGCTTCTCGCCCTTGTACGCGTCGACCTCGACGGCGGCGAGTGAGCCGCCGCGCGGTCCGCTTCGCGGCGTCGCGGGTGCGCTACAGCCCGCAGCCCCGAGGCACATGAGCACAAGTAGAGCGGTGACCTTCACGCCGGTGCTGCCGTTCATCGTCACGACCTCGTAGCCGGGGACTGATTCTCCTACATTTGGAACAGACCATCCGGGCGGCCGACGGGGTATGACTACTCGGGGGCTATCCGGTATATGCCCGTGAGGGCGTATCGGCACTACGCGGGCGGGAGACCACGTGGGTGACGTACTCGACATCCTGGTCGTAGGAGAGGGGCTCGTGCCACGCGAGCGGCTCGAGGCCGAGCTGCGGCGTTCAGGCATGGCGTTCTCGATCTCGTGCGCTTCGTGCGAGCAGGAGATGTTGTCGGCGTGCCGCATCTCGCCGGATGTGGTCGTGGCGCTCGATTCGGACGACACCTTCGACGCGGTCGCGATGCTCTCTCTGTGTCGTGAGATGTGCCCGCAGGCTCCCGTGATCGTGATCGCGAACGCGGTCGGCGAGGAGGTCGTCGTCGAGGCGCTCAAGTCCGGCGTGACCGACTACATCATCGCCGACAGGCTCAGCCGTCTCGGACCCGCCCTCGAGCGCGCGGTGCGCGAACGGGAGGCCGCCGCCGAGAAGCGCGCCGCCGAGGAGGCCGTCAGGGTCGCCGAGGCGCACTTCCGCGGTGTCTTCGAGAACGCGCCGATCGGCATCTGCATCCGCATGCACGGCTATCCGATGCTGGCGAACAGCGAGTACCTTCGCATCTTCGACTACAGCGAGCCGGGACAAGTCCCGGAGTCGTTCTTCGACCAGCTCGCGCCCGAGTTCCGCGAGGTCATGCTGCGCATGCTCGGCCCGGGCGCCAAGGACCCGGCATCCGGTGTCTACGAGGGGGTCGCCCTGCGTCCCGACGGCAGCCGCTTCCCGTACGAGATGCGCGTAGCCGACATGATGCTGGCCACGGACGAGGCGACCGTCATCTTCATGGCGGACATCACCGAGCGCAAGGAGTCCGAACT
>JAUSAU010000091.1 GCA_030652345.1 Coriobacteriia bacterium | reverse complement strand
TCTCCGAAGAGCAGGATGTCCAGGTCGATCGGCCGCGGCCCGAAGCGCTCGCCCGGCTCGCGACCGAGCCGCCGTTCGACCTCCTGGCACAGCTCCAGCAGGGCATCAGCCTCGCCGCTGCAAGCGAGGGCCGCGACCGCGTTCGCGAAAGCCGGCTGGTCGGTCACGCCCCAGGGCTCCGACTCGTACGCGTGCGAGACCCGTCGCACCGTCACGGACTCCGCCTCCGCGAGCATCCGCAACGCCTCCGCGAGGGAGGCGACGCGGTCGCCCATGTTCGACCCGAGTGCGACGAAGGACTCGGTCACCACGCCGCCTCCCCCGCGTCGATGGCGTGCGCGACCTTGAGCGCCTGCACCGTCTCGCCCACGTCGTGGACGCGCACGACCGCGGCACCGCGTGCGGTGGCCGCGACGGCGGCACCGACGCTGCCCCACAGGCGACGGCGCACGTCGGGCTCGTCGAGCAGCGTCCCGATGAAGCGCTTGCGCGACGTCCCGACGACGACGGGATAGCCCAAGGCGGCGATCTCGCCGAGGCGCCGGAGGAGCTCCAGGTTGTGCTCGAGCGTCTTGCCGAAACCGATGCCGGGATCCAGCGCGATCCTGTCGCGAGCGACTCCGGCGTCACGCAGCCGGAACGCCTGTCGCTCGAGGTAGTCACGAACGTCCGCGACGACATCGTCGTAGACCGGCGCGTCCTGCATCGTGGCCGGCTCGCCGCCCATATGCATGACGACCAACCCGGCGTCGCACGATGCGGCCACCTTCACCATCGCGCGGTCGCGGAAGCCCGCGACGTCGTTGATGATGTGTACGCCGGCGTCCGCGCATGCGGAGGCGACGCGGGCGTGTCTGGTGTCGACGGAGACGCAGAGGTCCTCGAGCAGCAGGGCGCTGATCACCGGGCGCACGCGGGCGATCTCCTCAGCGGGATCGACCGGGGCCGCGCCCGGCCGGGTCGACTCGCCGCCGACGTCGATGATGTCGGCCCCCGCGGCCGCGAGCTCGCGGCCGCGCGCGAGGGCGGAGAGCGGGTCGGCCGTCTCGCCGCCATCGTAGAACGAGTCAGGGGTGACGTTGACCACGCCCATGACGAGCGGCCGGTCGAGCAGGAGGGCCCTGGTGCCGCAGCGCCAGATCCGGTCGGCCACGACTCAGCGTCCCTTGATCAGCGACATCGCTTCGGCGCGTGTCGCGGCACGAGTCTGGAAGATGCCGCGCACCGCCGATGTCGTCGTGATCGCGCCGGGCTTCTTCACACCGCGCATCGACATGCAGAGGTGCTCGGCCTCGATGACCACCATCACGCCCGCGGGGTCGAGATGGCGCACGATGGTGTCCGCGACCTGCGACGTGATCCGCTCCTGGACCTGCGGACGCTTCGCAAAGACGTCGACGACGCGCGCCAGCTTGGAGAGCCCGCAGATGCGGCCGCTCTTGCCCGGGATGTAGGCGACGTGGGCGCGCCCCATGAACGGCACGAGATGGTGCTCGCAGATGGAGTAGAGCGGGATGTCGCGGACGAGCACCATCTCCTGATGGCCCTCGTCGAACGTCACGCAGAAGTGCTCGGCGGCGTCCTGCTCGAGCCCCGCGAAGACCTCCTCGTACATGTCGGCGACGCGTCGCGGCGTGTCGGCGAGGCCCTCACGGCCGACATCCTCGCCAACGCCCTCGAGGATGAGGCGGACGCCTGCTTCTATCTTGTCGCGGTCCATCGTCTGTCCTCCGTCATGCGCGGATGGGGAACACCGTTCGCACAGTATCCCCCATCCGGGTGGTCGTGCATGTCGATACGAACGCTAGACGCCGGCGATCGGCTCCGCGTTCGGCGGGATCTCGTCGCCGGGCGAATCGGAGGCGACGTCGGCCTTCTTCTTGCGCACGCGCTTCGGCTTGGGCTCGGCCTCGGCAGCGGACGGACCCGCCGCCTGCTCGCGCTCCAGGTACTCGCCCCAGGTGTCGTCGAGCAGCGCCTGGAGCTGGTCCTTGTCGACCGTCTCGCGCTCGATGAGGACCGACGCCATCAGATCGAGCTGAGCACGGCGCTCGGTCAGGATCTTGTGGGCACGCTCCCACGCTCCGTCGATGAGGCGGCGGACCTCCTTGTCGATCTCGAACGCGATCTCCTGGGAGTAGTCCGGCGTCGCAGCGAAGTCACGGCCGAGGAAGACCTCGTGCTGCGCCTCGCCGAGCGTCATGGGACCGAGCTTGTCGGACATGCCGTAGCGGGTGACCATCGCCTTCGCCATCTTGGTGGCGCGCTCCAGGTCGTTGCTGGCGCCGGTCGTGACGTCCCCGATCGCCAGCTGGTCGGGCACGCGCCCGCCGAGGAACATCGCGAGGTTGTCGACCATCTCACCCTTGCGCACGAGGAACTTGTCCTCGGTCGGCAGCGACTGCGTGTAACCCAGTGCCTGACCGCGCGGGATGATCGAGATCTTGTGGATCGGGTCGGTGTTGGGCAGCACGTGCCCGACGAGCGCATGGCCCGCCTCGTGATAGGCGATGACGGTCTTCTCGTCGTCCGAGATCAGACGCGTCTTGCGCTCGGGGCCGGCGATCACGCGATCGATGGCCTCCTCGAGCTCGACCATCTCGATCTGCTTGCGGCCGTGGCGCGCGGAGAGCAGTGCGGCCTCGTTCACGAGGTTCGCCAGATCGGCTCCGGTGAAGCCCGGCGTGCGTCGGGCGAGCACCTCGACATCGAGGCTCGGATTGATCGGCTTGCCCTTTATATGCACCTTGAGGATACCGATGCGGCCCTTGAGGTCGGGGCGGTCCACGGTGATCTGGCGGTCGAAGCGGCCCGGGCGCAGGAGCGCCGGGTCGAGGATGTCAGGTCGGTTGGTGGCAGCGATGAGGATGACGTTGTCCTTCATCTCGAAGCCGTCCATCTCGACGAGCAGCTGGTTGAGCGTCTGCTCGCGCTCGTCGTGGCCGCCGCCGAGGCCGGCGCCGCGATGGCGACCGACCGCGTCGATCTCGTCCATGAAGATGATGCAGGGGTTCGCGGCCTTGGCCTGCTCGAACAGGTCGCGCACGCGGCTGGCGCCCACGCCGACGAACATCTCGACGAAGTCAGAGCCCGAGATCGAGAAGAACGGCACGCCCGCCTCACCCGCGACGGCGCGGGCGAGCAGGGTCTTGCCGGTGCCCGGAGGTCCCACGAGCAGGACGCCCTTCGGGATCTTCGCGCCGAGCGCCTGGAACTTGCCGGGGTTCGCGAGGAACTCCTTGATCTCCTGGAGCTCCTCGACCGCCTCGTCCACACCCGCGACGTCCTTGAACGTGATGCGCGGCTGGTCGCGCGTCATGCGCTTCGCCTTGGCCTTGCCGAACGACATGACCTTGGAGTTACCACCCTGCATCTGCTGCATGAAGAAGAACATGAGCACGACGAGGATGCCGATGGGCAGCAGGTTGAGCGCGAGGGCCGCCCACGGGTTCGGGTTCTGGGGGTCGACGGTGTACTTGACCGTGTCGGCCTTGACGTAGGGCGCCATCGTCTCGGACAGCGAGGTCGGGTCGAGGTAGGTCGACACGAAGTCGGTCGCCTTCTTGGCGGACTTGTCGGCAGACGTCTTGTAGTACGTGCCCTTGATCGTCTTGTCGCCGGCCAGCACGGTCACGGAGACCATGCGGCCGCCGTCGAGCGTCTGATAGAACTGACTCGTGGTCAGATCATCGACGACCTTGTTGTTGCCCTGGAACGTCGCTACGAAGAACGCGAGCGCAGCGAGAACGAGCAGGTAGAGTGCGACGGTACGGACGTTCTTGTTCAAACGGATGACCTCCTAGTGAGGTTCGTGCGGTTCAGTCCTGATAGGCGGCGGGCCGGAGCACGCCGATGTAGGGCAGGTTGCGGTAGCGTTCCGCATAGTCGAGCCCGTAGCCGACGACGAACTCGTCCGGGACCACGAAACCGACGTACTTGCACGAGATAGGTACCCGCTGCTTGCCTTCCTTGCTCAACAACGTGACGACCTCGAGGCTGGATGGCTTCCGGCTGGCGAGGTTCTTGAGCAGGTACTTGAGGGTCAGTCCGGTGTCGAGGATGTCCTCGACGACGATGACGTCGCGGCCCTCGATCGTCTCGTCCAGGTCCTTGAGGATGCGAACGACGCCGGATGACTTGGTCGACGAGCCGTACGACGAGACGGCCATGAAGTCCAGCTGGACGGGGACCGTGATCGTGCGCGAGAGGTCCGCGATGAAGAGCGCGGCACCACGCAGGACCGCGACCAGCAGGACGGAGCGGCCCTCGTAGTCGCGACTGATCTCCGCACCGATCTCGCGGATGCGCTCCTGCACCTGCTCCTCGGAGAAGATGATCTCCTGTACGTCGGGATGGATCACTCGTGGTCCTCTCCAGTGCGCGGGCCGGTCCAACCCAGGCGGACGGCACGCACAGTGCCCGGTCCCACCCGGTACTCCTCGCTCATCCTGAGTCCCGAGAGCCAGACGATGCACTCACCGTCGCGGACGACGGGGGTGGCCGCGCGTCGGCGCCGTGGCACCTTCGCGTCGGTCAGGACGTCCTGCAACTTGCGGCTTCCCTCCATGCCGAGCGGCCGCATCCGATCGCCGGGCCGCGGGGAGTCCACCGTGAGAGCGCCGCGGAGCCGGTCCGCGTCGACGAACGCCGTGAACGGGTCGTCGTCGACATCATCCGGACTCGCTGCGGTCGCGGTGAGCGTACCCGCACTGCCGAGGTCGACCGTTCCCGGGATCGTGAGCAAGGAGGGTGCCATCGGCTCCGCCTCGTCCTGCCTCCGGGAAATGATGAGTGTACCGTATTCGTCGAAGGCCCGCAGACCCCCGGGAAGGTCCCGCGCGAAGCCGTCGACCCCCATCCCGTCGCAGACCGCTTCGACGTGGTCGAACTCGAGGCGCGTGGCGTCCGGGAAGGTGTCGAAGAGGGCCGCGCGCACCGCACGCCGCATCATGGCGCGCGAAAGCGTGGCCATCCGCGAGCGCTCGAAGCGCACCTCGTCAGCCGATGCGCTCGCGAAGTCGCCCGCGAACGCCGACGCCATCCCCGCGAGGAGTTCGTCCTCGTCGGAGAGCACCGTGACCGTGCGCGCGAGCGCCTCATCGAAGCGCGGGTTGATGTCGCGCAGCAGCGGCACGAGCTCCGCGCGTACGCGAGCGCGTGTACGCGAGACATCTGTATTGGAGGCGTCCTCGCACCAGTCCTGACCGAGGCCCTCGAGATAGGCGATCACCTCGGCGCGGGTGCAGTCGAGCAGCGGTCGCACGAGCCGCCCGCGCCGGTACGGTGGCGAGACGAGCCCGCCCGCGCCGCTGCCCTGGGCGAGGCGCATGAGCAGCGTCTCGGCGCGGTCATCGAACGTGTGAGCAGTGGCGATGCGGCCCCGTCGCGCGTCGACACCGCTCGCGGCACACAGGGCGTCGAGCTCCTCGTCGGCGAAGCGGTAGCGGACCCTGCGTCCCGCGTCCTCGAGGTTGAGGCCCGCCTCCGCCGCGTACGCGCCGACGTCGTAGCGGACCACCCGGCACGCGATGCCGAGCTCGCCGCACAGCGCCTCGACCGCCGCCTGATCCGAGTCCGCGGCCTCGCCGCGCAGGAGATGGTTCACGTGCAGGACCGAGACGGACCGCTCGCCGAGCGCCCCGGAGGCCAGCAGCCGCAGCAGCGCGGTGGAGTCAGCGCCGCCCGACACCATGGCGAGCACCGGCGCCCCGCTCTCGAACAGGGAGCGGGAACCGGCCGTCGCGGCCGCGATATCGATGAGTCCTCTCATGCGGCTAGGGTACCCCCCGGCTCCGACACCCGCCACGGCCGCGACCGCTCGACCCGGCGCATCCGTATGCAGGGTGGCGGTCGCAGATGCGGAATCCTATGCTGGACGGGTTGTCCGGACGACGCTCGAAGGCGCCCCGGTACCGAGCAGGCCTTGCCGACCAAGGAGCACCACCGTGACCCACTTCTATCTCACCGACCCTGCGCTCGCCCCCATCGCGGAGAAGGTCGCCGCCGGCACGCGTCTGTCCCGCAAGGACGGCATCGCGCTGTACGCGAGCGACGACTTGCTCGGCATCGGCCAGATGGCTGACTTCGCACGGCGCCGCATCAGCGGAGACCGCGTCTACTTCATGGTCAACCGCCATATCAACCCGACCAACATCTGCCGCAACCGCTGCAAGTTCTGCGCGTTCGCCCGCAGCGAGGGCGAAGAGGGCGCCTACGAGATGACGCTCGACACGGTGGCTGAGGCCGCCGCGGCCGGCGCCGCCGACGGCGCCTACGAGATCCACATCGTCTCGGGCCTCCACCCCGAGTGGGACTACGACTTCTACCTCGACATGGTCCGGCGCGTCCGCGAGGCGACGCCCCGGCACGTGATCGTCCAGGCGTTCACCGCCGTCGAGATCGAGCACATGGCGATCATCAGCGGCAAGCCGACGCTCGAGGTGCTGCGCGACCTGCGCGACGCCGGCCTCGACGCGCTCCCCGGCGGCGGCGCCGAGATTTTCTCCGACCGCACACGCATCGCCGCCTGGGACAAGAAGACGAAGGGCGACGTGTGGCTGCGCATCCACGGCGAGGCGCACTCGCTCGGCATCTCGACGAACTGCACCATGCTCTACGGCCACATCGAGACGCTCGAGGAGCGGGTCGACCATCTCATCCGCCTGCGCGAGCAGCAGGACGTCTCCGGCGGCTTCCTCGCCTTCATCCCGCTCGCCTTCCACCCCGCGAACACCGAGCTCGCCGACCTGCCGGCGACCACCGGCTTCGACGACCTCAAGACGCTCGCCATCGCGCGCCTGATGCTCGACAACATCCCGCACATCAAGGCGTTCTGGATCATGGTCGGCCTCAAGGTCGCCCAGCTCTCGACCGCGTTCGGCGTGGACGACATCGACGGCACGGTCGTCGAGGAGCGCATCACGCACATGGCCGGAGCCACCACTCCCGAGGCGCTCTCCAAGGAGGACCTCGTCGGCATGGTCGCCGAGACCGGCCGCGTCGCGGTCGAACGCGACACGCTCTACCGCATCGTGAAGATGTACGGGGAAGAGGCGGCCGCCCCCTCGTGGCACGCCGGGCCGATCGGTGAGCCCCCGCTCGTCGGCGTCTTCCCTCCGGGCACGGCGGGTTAGGCATGCGCCCGCGCCTCGGCCACATCCAGTTCATCAACTGCCTGCCGCTGTACTACGGCATGGTCAAGCAAGACGTCCTGCTCGACGTGGACCTGGTCAAGGCGAACCCGGCCGACCTGGTCGGCGAGATCCTCGACGGCCGCCTCGACATCGCCCCGATCCCGACGATCGAGTACGCGCGCCACGCCGACGAGCTCGTGCTCCTGCCCGACATCGCGATCTCGTCCGACGGCGAGGTCCAGTCGATCCTGCTGATCTCGAAGGTCCCGGCAGAGGAGCTCTCGGGTCGCACCGTCGCGCTCACGAACACCTCGCGCACCTCGCAGGTACTCGCGCGCGTCCTGCTCGCGAAGCGCTGGAACGTGACGCCCGACTACGTCGAGATGCCGCCGGACCTTCCCGCCATGCTGCGTGACGCCGACGCGGCGCTCCTCATCGGTGACGAGGCCCTGCGCGCCTACTGGGAGACACCCGAGCACCTCCACTCCTACGACCTCGGCACCGAGTGGAAGTCCTGGACCGGACTGCCGTTCGTCTTCGCCGTGTGGGCTGTGCGCAACGACTACGCCACCGGCGAGCCGGAGGCCGTCCGGACGGTGGCCGGAGCGCTCGACAGCTCGCTCGACTACTGCCGCGCCCACCTCGACGACATCGCCGAGCACGCCGCGCGATGGGAGTCGTTCCCCGCCGAGCGCTTCCGCAGCTACTTCGACGCGCTGCACTTCCGTTACGAGCCCCGCTACCGCGAGGGCATGGCCCGCTTCCTTGACGAGGCGGCCGCCATCGGACAACTCGACGAGGTACCTGTCGTCCGGGTCTTCGGAGAGGACTCCTAAGATGGTCAGCCCGCTCGGGCCCCGCGACGCCGCGGCCGCGATCGCCAACACCGCGGCCGGCGGCGGCCTGCGCCTCACCGACGCGCAGGCACTCCAGCTCCTGCGAGACGCCGACATGCTGCAGCTCGGCGCGGCGGCGTCGGCCATGCGCGACCGCCTCCACCCCGGGCGCGCCGTCACGTTCATCGTCGACCGCAACGTCAACTACACCAACGTCTGCGTCTCGGGCTGCCGCTTCTGCGCCTTCTACCGCGACGCGGACGCGCCCGACGCCTACGTGCTGTCCCCCGAGGCGCTCTACGAGAAGGTCGAGGAGACGATCGCGCTCGACGGCACGGCGATCCTGCTCCAGGGCGGCATGCATCCCGACCTCCCGCTCGAGTGGTACGAGGGCATGCTGCGCGAACTGAAGGCGCGCTACCCCATCCACGTGCACGGCTTCGGCCCTCCCGAGATCCACCACCTCTCGAAGCTCTCCGGGCTCACGCCCACCGAGGTCCTGCGCCGCCTGCGCGACGCCGGCCTCGACTCGCTGCCCGGCGGCGGCGCCGAGATCCTCGTCGACCGCGTCCGCGGACACGTCAGCCCGAAGAAGGCCACCTCCGACCAGTGGCTCGACGTCATGCGCGATGCCCACCGCCTCGACATCTCCACGACCGCGACGATGATGTTCGGCGGGACCGAGACGGTCGAGGAACGCGTCGAGCACCTCCGCCGCGTCCGCGAGGTCCAGGACGAGGCGGTCGCAGCCGGGCACGTCGGCTTCCGCGCATTCATCCCCTGGTCGTTCCAGCCCGGCAACACCGACCTCGAGTCCGAGGCGGCCGTCGCGGCGAGCGGCTGGGAGTACCTGCGCATACTCGCCGTCTCGCGCCTCTACCTCGACAACGTCACGAACATCCAGGCGTCGTGGGTGACCCAGGGCGGCAAGATCGGCCAGCTCGCCCTGTGCTGGGGCGCGAACGATATGGGCTCCACGATGATCGAGGAGAACGTCGTCGCCGCGGCCGGGACGCGCTTCATGCTGGCCCGCGAGGAGCTCGTGCGGCTCGTCCGCGACGCCGGCTTCACACCCGTGCAGCGCGACACGCTCTACCGCGAGGTCAGGCGCTTCTAGCCTCGCCGCTCGCCGACCCGTCGTGTGAACTCTCGGTGTAGTCGTCGCATCGTCGTTGACCGCCGCCGCCGTCGGCCCGACAATCGGGAACATGTCGGTCATCGGCACCGCGTCGGACACGGAGCGAGCGCACCCGCCGGGGCGAACACGACGAAAGGCGAGACATCATGGGATTCATGGACGGCTTCAAGGGCGAAGTCCAGCAACAGTTCATCGCCCGCCCCGATTCCAGCAAGGACCTCGTGGTCTACAAGTGGCCCGAGACCAACATCCGCATGCTCTCCCTGCTCACGGTCCAGCCCGACGAATGGGCCTACTTCGTGAACAAGGGCGAGATCGTCGGCTACCTCCCCGGTGGCCAGCACAAGCTCGACGGTGCGCAGATCCCGTTCCTCGGCGGACTGATCGACTCGTTCACCGGCGGCAACGCGCTCATGGCCGAGCTCTACTTCGTCTCCAGCCGTGAGTTCGCCAACAACAAGTTCGGCGGCTCGATGGGCGAGGTCGAGGACCCCGGCACCGGCGAGGTCGTCCGCTGTGGCGTCTTCGGCGAGTTCGTCTACAAGGTCGTCGATCCGGCGAAGCTCATCCTCAACCTGATCGGCACCCAGCCGATCTACGGCAACGAGTTCATCGTCGACGCCATCAAGGACCAGCTGACCAAGATCCTGCGCGCGGTCGTCTTCTCCAAGATGAAGGCCGAGAAGTGGTCCCTGCTCGACGTCACCGACGGCACCTACACGCTCGAGTTCGAGAAGACCATCGTGATGACCGCGGTCGAATACCTCGCGAACTTCGGCCTCCAGATCACACGCATCGAGGACTTCCTCGTCAACATGGACGAGGCCGACCGCGTGCGCCTGCTCGAGATCAAGGACCGCATGGCCAAGATGCGTCTGGCCGGCGACCCCCGCTACATGGCGGCGGCGCAGACCGAGGCGATGTTCGGCGCGGCCGAGGGCCTCAAGCAGGGCGGCGACGGATCCTCGATGGCCGGCCTGTTCGTCGGCGCCGGCATCGGCCAGAACATCGCGGGCGGCATCCAGTCCGGCCAGGTCCAGCAGGCCGCGACCGAGGCCGGGGCCGCAGCAGCAGCAGCCGCTGCACCCGCGCCGGCCGCCCCGGCGACGGTCCCGTGCCCGAAGTGCGCCGCTCCGGTCGCTCCGGACGCGAAGTTCTGCCCGCAGTGCGGCACGACGCTTCAGAAGTCCTGCGCGAAGTGCGCCGCTCCTCTCGCGCCCGACGCCAAGTTCTGTCCCCAGTGCGGCACACCGAGCGAGTAGGAGGCTTCACGATGAGGGGGCTCAACCGGCAACTCACACGTAAGATCCTCGCGGTCCTCGCGATCGCGGTGCTCCTCGCCGCGCTGCTCGTCCCCACGCTCGCACTCGCGCGCGCGGGCGGCGGGCACGTCGGCGGCTCGTCGGGCGGATCGCGCTCGTCGGGCGGCTCGTCGAGCCGGTCCAGCGGGGGCAGCAGCCTCGGCGGCGGCGTCCCGATCATCCTCGGCAGCGGCGGTGGTGGTGGCCTCGGCTGCTGCAGCCTCCCGGTCATCATCATCGTGGTGATCGTCATCGTGCTGGTCGTCATCAGCAACAACAAGAAGAATGGTGGCGGTGGCGGTGCCCCGATGACGTTCGACCCGAACGCATCCGGCACCTACCAGCCCGTCGAACCGCAGATGCCCGCCGGCGACCCGTTCGCTGAGATCAAAGCGGCGGACCCGGCATTCAGCGAGCAAATCTTCTACGGCCGCGTCAACGAGATGTTCATCGCCATCCAGTACGCGTGGATGAACCGCAACATGGAGCCGGTCCGCCGCTTCCTGGCCGACCAACAGTTCTCGGTGCTCAACAACGGCGTCCAGGAGTACGTGCTCAACGGCACGATCAACATGCTCCAGAACGTGCACATCACCGAGATGCATCCGGTCGCGGTGACCAAGGAGGGCGACTTCGACTCGGTCAAGATGCTCGTCACCGCCGCATGCATCGACTACACGATCAACGAGCGCACGAAGGAGATCGTCAATCCGGCCGAGCTCGGCGACGGCAAGACGCCGACGACGTTCCAGGAGTACTGGACGTTCATGCGCAAGTCGGGCGCGGTGTCCAAGGTGGACTCGTCGATCCAGAAGTGCCCGAACTGCGGCGCGCCTGTCACCGACGGCAACTACGTGAAGTGCGCCTACTGCAGCATGCAGATGAACGACCCGACACTCGACTGGGTCCTCATGCGCATCGAGCAGGTCTAGCGCGTTCCGAGCGCGCATCGTATCGACTCGAGGGGGTCGGCCGGGCACCCGGTCGGCCCCCTCGCCGCATGAGGGGAAGATCATGACCGGGAAGCACCGCGCCGCCCGACGACGCACGTACGCGGCCATCGCCGTCGCCGTCGCGATCGCCCTCTTCCTGATCCCGCTCGTCGCCTTCGCGCGCGCAGGCGGAGGCCAGGTCGGCGGCGGCAGCTCCGGCGGCGGATTCTCCGGGGGCAGCGGTTCGAGCGGGTTCTCCTCGAGCAGCCGCGGCTACTCCTCCGGCGGCTCGGGCAGCCCCTTCGACAACCCGGTCACCGGCGCGCTCATCATCGGCATCTCCGTCGTCACCGCACTCATCGTGGGACTCGTCGTCGTGAAGGTCGCGCGGGCCATGCGCAACGACGTCCCGGCCCCGCCCGCCGCGATGCCCGCCGCCGCGGTCGCGGAGCTCACGTCGACCGACCCGGAGTTCACCGAACAAGCCTTCCGTGCACGCGTCACCGAGATGTTCATGGCCATCCAGAACGCCTGGATGGCCCGGGACCTCGAACCCGCCAGGCGATTCCTCGCTGACGCGCAGTTCAACATCCTGAACGCGTCGGTGCAGACCGACTACATCGCCGCCGGGCACATCAACAAACTCGACGCACTCCGCCTGATCGACATGTGGCCGGTCGCGGTCACCCGCGAGGGCGGCTACGACTCGGTCACGATGCTCATCGAGGCGTCGGTGATCGACTACACGGTGGACGAGCGCACCGGCGAGATCGTCAACCCGGCCGAGCTCGGCGACGGGACGACGCCGACCACGTTCCGCGAGTACTGGACGTTCATGCGCGGCTCCGGAGCCGTCTCCCGTGCCGGCGCGACGATCGCGTCGTGCCCGAACTGCGGCGCCGCCGTCTCGACCGAGGACTACGTGAAGTGCGCGTACTGCGCGGCGTCCATGAACGACCCGACGCTCGACTGGGTCCTGGTGCGCATCGAGCAGATCGGCTGAGACCCGGGCCTGCTCGTGCGGCCTACAGCATCTTGGCGCCGAGGCGCATGAGCGAGTTGCGGAAGCGGCGCACCGCGCTGTAGCGGCGCACCTCGTCGAGCGTGATCTCGTGGCTCGCCGCCATATCGGCCTCGAAGAGCCGATCTTGCACCGCCGTTATCTCCCGCTCGAACATCCAGACCGTCAGCTCGCTGTGGAGCTGCAGGGAGCGGACATCGAAGTTCGCCGTCCCGATGGTGCAGTAGGCGCCGTCGAAGGTGATCGCTTTGGGGTGGTAGAAGCCGGCGCGGTACTGGTAGATGCGGCCGCCGGCCTCCAGGAACCGCCGGTAGTACGAGTGCGCAGCCCAGAACGCGATCCGCTTGTCGGGCCACCCGGTCATCACGAGACGGACATCGACACCTGACAGCGCCGTGGCGACCATCGCGTCATAGAGCGCGGCGTCCGGCACGAAGTAGGGCGATGAGATCCAGACCCGCTCGTTCGCGTTGGTGATGGCGAGGATGAACGACTGCCGGATCGCCTCCCATTCGCTCTCGACGCTCGAGTGCTCGATCTGGAGGACGAAGCGGGGTTCATCGATACCGAGTCGATCGCACGGGAAGTAGCGGTCCGAGAACAACGACTCGCCGGTCGACTCGTACCAGCGGCCGGCGAACAGGCGCTGGAGCTCGGCCACGAACGGCCCCGTGATGCGAAGGTGCGTGTCACGCCACGCCGGGAATCGTCGCCCGCCGTCGATGTACTCCTGTCCGACGTTGAACCCGCCCGTGTAGCCCGTGCATCCGTCGATGACGACGATCTTGCGGTGGTTCCGGTAGTTGAGCTTGTTGACGTTCGTGATGTCGGCCCTGACCTGCGCGCCGGCGGCCTCGAGCGCCCTGAGTTGCTCCTTGCCGTACCACAGGGAGCCGACCAGGTCGTAGGTCAGCCGGACCTCCACACCCTCCGCGACCTTGCGCTTCAGCGCGTCGACGACGTGTCCGGTCAGCCCGTCGCACTCCCAGATGAAGTACTGGAGATGGACGAACGAGCGCGCGCCGTCGATGTCCTCGATCAGCCGCCGGAACTTCTCCTCACCTGACGCGATCACGTCGACGGACCTCGCCGGCAGCGGCGTCGCGCCGCACTGGGCCTCGATGCTGTGAGAGATCTTGGCGATGTCGCTGCCCTGCATCGACGGATGACACGTCGCGATGAGGTCGGCATTCGCAGCCCGGATCGGGTCCATGAACGTGGCCGATGCCGTGTCGATCTCGTGCGCGATGCGGCTGGCGCGACGACGCCAGCGCCAGTTGCGTCCGAAGAGCAGGTAGAGAGGGATGCCAAGAACGGGCAGGAAGATAAGGAGGAGAAGCCATGCGAGCGTCGTCGTCGGGTCCCGGTCCTCCCAGATGAGCAGGACCGCCACTCCGATGACGTAGACGTAGACCGCGATGCCGACAAACGTGGTTACCATGGACCGAGTCTACCAGCAGCCCGTCCGAGCGTCGGCACGCCCTTGCGTCGTTGCATCACGACGCCGTTCAGGGATACAGTGCTTGTGAACACATACACAAGGAGGAGAACCATGGAGACCGTCGATCCCCGGTCCCTGGCACCAGGTCACCCGCGTCGCGTCGTCGTCGTCGGCGGCGGCTACGCCGGCATCACGTTCGCCGTCACGCTCGCCCATCGCATGAAGGACAGCGACGGCATCGAGGTCGTGCTCGTCGACCCGCGCCCCTATCAGCAGGCGCTCTCCGAGCTCGACCTGGTCGCGGCGGGCACGCCGAGGCCGCAGTTCGCGGAGTTGTGGCACCGCTCCATCTTCAAGGGATTGCCGATCAAGGCCGTCTACCATCGCCTCGAGACGGTGGATCCCGACAAGCCCTCGGTCTGGATCGGCCCGCGCGGATGCCGTGAGTGCGAGCTCCCCGCATGGCGCGTCGTGCTGGCGACCGGCGCCATCCCGTTCATCCCGCCGGTCCCCGGCCTGGCAGACCACGCCATCACCATGTGGTCGGTGAGCGACGCCCAGGACCTGCAGCGCTCGATCGAGCGGCAGTTCAAGATCGCCGCGACCTTGACCGACCCGGTGAAGCGGGCGCGGGAACTCTCCTTCACGGTGATCGGCGGCGGAGCCACCGGCGTCGAGATCGTGGGAACGATCGCGGACGTCCTGCCACGTATGGTGCGCGGTTCGGGTTTCGACCCGGGCGAGATCAGCGTCACGCTCGTCGAGGGACGAGGCGACATCCTCTACGACCTGCCTCCCGCCCAGAGAGAGCGCGCCAAGCGCCGCCTGGCCAAGATGGGTGTCACGCTCGAGGTCGGCTCCAAGCTCAGCCGGGTGGAGAACGGCGTCGCGCATCTGGAGAGCGGCAAGGAGGTCCCGTCGCCGGTCCTGGTGTGGTGCGGCGGAGCGCACGCAGACCCCGACGCAGCGAACTGGGGGATGGTCGCGGACAACTCCGGACGGCTGGTGTGCGACACGACTCTCAAAGCCCAGGGGCACGACTCGATCTATGTGATCGGTGACGTTGCCGCGTTCCGCGATCCGAAAGACGACCGCGTGCTGCCGATGCTGTGCCAGTTCGCGATCCGAGAGGCCGAAAAGACCGCCGAGAACATCCTGGCGGAGGCGCGCGGGCAGGCCACAACCCCGTTCAAGTCGAACATGCACGGCGAGTTCGTCAGCATCGGCCCGCACTACGGCGTCGGTTGGATGTTCGGCGTCAACGTCTCCGGCCGCTTCGCGATCGTCATGAAGCGCCTCACCTACATCATCTACTGGCTCGAGGTCGGCTCGTTCCGGCTCGCCTGGAGCCGGACGCGACAGATGCTGCGCATGCACAGCTAGCTGTGCGGGCCGCACGCTGACGCCATGGCATACTGTCAGCGGGAGGGATTCGATGCCGTATTCCACTGACATACCGCGGGCCGTCTTCGGCGTATGCGGGGGTTCCGGGACGCTGTCGCGCCCGTTCCCCCACGCCGTGGCCGACGAGCGCGTCGAGGTCCTCGCCGAGGGGCTCGTCTTCGACACGCCGTTCGGGCGCTCACCCTCGTTCACGCACTTCCGCGTCACCGGGCCGCGCGGCCCCCGTGAGGCACTCGCCGTGCGCATGCACGGGTGGCGACGCGGGGTGAAGCGCGCGGATGCGTCGCTGCAGACGTTCTGGGTCTTCATGAAGTCCGGTGTTCGCAAGGTCCTGGCCGACGGCGGGGTCGGGTCGCTCAATCACCTGCTCGATCCGCGGGATATCGTCGTACCCAGCGACTTCATCGACCTGACGAACCGCCAGGACATCTACGTGCGCGGCGACCACCTGCTGATCATGCGCAAGCCGGTCTGTCCGGACCTGCACCGTCACCTCTACGACGGCGCGAGCGAGTCGTTCCCGAGGGTGTTCCCGCGGGGCACCTACCTCGTCACCGACGGTCCGCGCTTCGAGTCCGTCGCCGAGGTCGAATACATGCGGCGCCTGGGCGGCGACGTCATCGGGCAGTCGTTCGCGCCCGAGGTCGTCCTGGCGCGCGACATCGGCGCCTGCTACGCGGGCATCTACATCGTCGTGAACTACGGCGAGGGCGTCGTCCGCGAGTGGGAGCACCACGAACTCAAGCAGATCTTCCACGAAGAGGCCGATGCGATCGCCCGCGTGACACTCGACGCGATCGCCGACGCCGACCTCGACGCGGCTTGCGGGTGCGATGAGTTCCGCAAGCCGTCCCTGCTCTCGATCGACGACGAGCGGGATGAGGATGCGCGCCCGTGATCGTCGGAGCTGACTGGCTCATCACCGGCGTCGGTGCGCCGACGCGGCGTGGGGGCGTCTACTGCCACGCATCACAGGTCGTCGAGGTCGGTACGTTCGATGACCTGGTCGCCGCGCACCCGGCGCAGCCAGCCGAGTACTTCGCTGACTGCATCATCACGCCCGGGCTCGTCAACGCGCACACGCACCTGTCGCTGACGGTCCTGCAGGGGCTCACCCCGCGCGGGGAGTTCGCACCCTGGCTCGGCACCGTGACGCGCGCCGTGCTGGCGATGGGCCACGACGACTTCGCTGCATCTGCCTCGCTCGGCGCGATCGAATCCCTGCAGTGCGGTGTGACGGCTGTCGGCGACATCGTCTACGGGCCGGAGGCGCTCGCCGCCACCGCGGACGCCGGCGTCGCGGGCGCATTCTTCTGGGAGGTCCTTGGCATCGACGCCGCCGATCTGTCCGGCGAATTGGCGGACAGCGAATTCCCCACGGGCCGCGGATCGTGCACGACAGGGCGTACACGATGCGGCATCTCGCCGCACGCCCCCTACTCATCGGGCCCGCAGCTCCTGCAGGCGACCCATACGATCGCCGCGGCGCACGGTGTCGGCTACGCGGTCCACGTCGCTGAATCGCTGGCAGAGAGCGAACTCACCAGGCACGGTGCCGGGCCGTTCGCTCCGATCGCGCGGAGGCTGGCGCCGGACTTCACCACCCCCCGGCGTTCCCCGGTGGCCTACCTCGACTCGCTCGGCGTACTCGATGACGCGCTCGCCATCCACTGCGTGCAGGTGGACGCCGACGACATCCGCCTGCTCAAGCAGAAGACACGCGGCGTCGCGCTGTGTCCGCGCAGCAACGAGTACCTCGGCAACGGGCACCCCCCGGTGTCCGAGCTCTACGCCGCAGGTGTGACGATCGCGCTGGGCACCGACTCCGCGGCGAGCAATGCCGACCTCGACTTGATGAACGAGGTGCGCGCCATCCGGCGCCTCGGCCCCGCGATCACGTCCCGGCGCCTGCTCAGGATGGTCACCACCGACGGTGCGCGCGCGCTCGGGCTGGGCGACACACTGGGCTCGCTCGAACCCGGCAAGCAGGCGGACGTCGCGGTCTTCAGGATCGCCGCCACGGCCGATCCCGAGACGGCCGTCGTGAAGAAGGCGGGACGCGATACGCTGGCCGCCGTCATCACCGCGGGCTCGTGGCGCGTGCGGGACTCACGGCCCTGCTTCCCCACCGGCGCGGCGGATCGCGCGGGTGCGCGGGCGCGCGAGGTCGCGCAGCGGGCGATCGACGCGGTCTGAACCATCCCCGCCCGGCAACGACGATGGCCGCCCCCGCGAAGGGGACGGCCATCGGTACACGCGCTGTGTGGCAGGAGCGGGCTCTACGCCTCGCCGAGATAGGTCTTGCGCACCTTCTCGTTGTGCAGCAGCTCCTTGCCGGGGCCCTCGAGCACGACCTTACCGGTCTCGAGCACGTATCCGCGGTCCGCGATCGAGAGCGCCATCGCGGCGTTCTGCTCGACCAGCAGGATCGTGATGCCCTCCTTGTTGAGCTTCTCGATCGTCTCGAAGATCGTCTCCACGACGACCGGAGCCAGACCCATCGACGGCTCATCGAGCATGAGGAGCTTCGGATCGGCCATGATGCCGCGGCCCATGGCCAGCATCTGCTGCTCGCCGCCTGACAGGGTGCCGCCCTTCTGGGTGCGGCGCTCCCGGAGGCGCGGGAACAGCGTGTACGCCTGCTCCATGCTCTCCTTGACCGCGGCCGCGTCCTTGACCCGCAGGAACGCGCCCATCTCGAGGTTCTCCTCGACGGTCATGCGCGGGAAGATGCGACGGCCTTCGGGAACCTGGATGACGCCCATCTTGGTGACGTCGTGCACCTTCATGCCGGAGATGGTCTGGCCCATGAAGGTGATCGAGCCCTCTCGCGGTGCGAGCAGGCCGGAGATCGTCTTGAGCGTCGTGGACTTGCCGGCGCCGTTCGCACCGATCAGCGTCACGATCTCGCCCTGACGGACCTTGACGCTGATGCCCTTGAGCGCCTCGATCTGACCGTAGAAGGTGTGGATCTTCTCGACATCCAGAACGAGCTGACCGGCCGCAGCCGGGGCCGCGTCCGATGCCGTCACGGGGACGGTGGTGGTGGTGGTGGTTTCGTCGGTCATGTGGTCCGCCTCACTCACGACTGGGCCAACATAGCCTCGGCGCCCTTGCCGAGGTAGGCCTCGATGACCTTCGGGTTCTTCTGGATCTCCGCCGGCTTGCCCTCGGCGATCATCTCGCCGAAGTCGAGGACGTAGATCCGGTCCGCGATGTCCATGACGACCTTCATGTCGTGCTCGATGAGCAGGACCGTGACGCCGGACTCGCGGACCTTGCCGACGAGCTTGGTCAGGTCGGCCGACTCCTGCGGGTTCATGCCCGCAGCCGGCTCGTCGAGCAGGATGAGCTTGGGCTCGGTCGCCAGCGCGCGGGCGATCTCGAGACGACGCTGGGCGCCGTACGGGAGGTTCTTCGCCAGCTCGTTGGCCTTGTCGACCAGGCCGACGAAACGCAGCCACTTGAGCGACTCGTCGACCGTGTGCTGCTCCTCGCGGCGGAATCCCGGTCCGCGCAGGATGGCCTGCCAGGGGCCGGCGTTGGTGCGCGTATGCCGCCCGAGCATGACGTTCTCGAGCGTCGTCATGTTGGCGAAGAGCCGGATGTTCTGGAAGGTGCGCGCGATCCCCATGCGGCAGATCTGGTGCGCCTTCTTGCCGGGGATCGCTGTCCCGTCGAACGAGAGCTCTCCCGCGGTCGGCTTGTAGATGCCCGTGAGCATGTTGAAGAACGTCGTCTTGCCGGCGCCGTTGGGGCCGATGAGGGCGACGATCTCACCTTCGCCGATGTTCAGGGTGACGTCGTTGACGGCCTTGAGGCCGCCGAACTGCATCGTGATGTTCTTTGCTTCGACAAGCGCCATGGTTTCCTCAGCTCTCCCGGCGCCTACAGGTCATGTTCCGAGCGCTTGTCGCCCTGCTCGATGTCCCACATCGACTGATCCTCATCGTGCAGGATCTTGCTGTCGTCGGGGTGCAGCTCGAGAGCGCGGCGCTGGGAGGGGATGATGCCCTGAGGCCTGAACGCCATCATGATGACCATGAGGAGTCCGAACACCAGGTAGCGGTAGTTGGCGATCGCGGAAGCGGTCTCGGCGGGGATGACCGACGAGAACATCGGCGACTGTGCCAGCCCGCGGATGAGCTCCGGGATGCCGGCGATCAGACACGCGCCGACGATGACGCCCGGGATGGAACCCATACCACCGAGCACGACCATCGAGACGATGAACACCGACTCCATGAACGTGAACGACTCGGGACTGACGAAGCCCTGTGAGTTGGCGAACACGACGCCGGCGAGTCCGCCCCAGACCGCCCCGAGCGAGAACGCCCACAGCTTGGCGGTCATGATGTTGACGCCGACCGAGCTCGCGGCCACCTCGTCCTCGCGCATCGCGACCCACGAGCGGCCGAGGCGCGAGTTGTCGAGCCGGCGGACGATGAAGATCGTGAGGATGCACAACAGCACGACCGCGTAGTACCAGTACAGGTTCACCGAGAACATGAACTTGAAGTTGATCGCATCGATGTTGAAGCGCAGATTGTCCTGCATCCAGGTCAGGCCGATCGGGTTCGGGATCGACTGCCCGACGCGCGGCAGGCCCTTCGCACCGTTGGTCAGACCGAGGAAGTCGTTCGTGGCCAGGATCCGGATGATCTCACCGAAGCCGAGCGTGACGATCGCGAGGTAGTCGCCGCGCAGGCGCAGGACCGGAGTACCGAGTGCGATGCCCGTCATCGCCGCGACGATCGCCGCGACGGGCAACATCATGATCCACGTACTCGCTGTCCAGAACGTCGCCATATCACCCGTGGCGTTGGCGGCCACGAACTTCACGAACAGGTCGCCCACGACGACCGCGGCGTAGGCGCCCATCGCGTAGAACGCGACGTACCCCAAGTCCAGCAGGCCGGCGTAGCCGACGACGATGTTGAGGCCGAGGGCCAGCATCACGTAGATGCCGATGACGGCCAGGATGCGCACGAAGAAGCTGAGCGTCTGGAATCCCTGCAGCACGAGCGGGGATGCGACGATCAGCAGCCCGATGAGGATCGCGAACACGATTTTGCCGGTCGTCCACGTACCCGTGTCGACCGTCGTTCTGATGTCCATCTTCGATCCACCCACGGGGCTACACCTTCTCCACGACGGACTCGCCGAGCAGACCGCCCGGACGGAAGATCAGGACGAGGATCAGGATGATGAACGCGATGACATCCTTGTAGCCGGCGGAGAGGAAGCCCGCTGAGAGCGACTCGATGATGCCGAGGGTGAATCCCCCGAGCATCGCGCCGCGCAGGTTGCCGATGCCGCCGATGACGGCCGCGGTGAACGACTTGATGCCGGGGATGAACCCCATGTTCCAGTTCACCGTGCCGTAGTACATGCCGTTGAAGATGCCGGCGACCGCGCCGAGAGCCGGGCCGATGAAGAAGGCCAGGGCGATCACGTTGTTGATGTTGATGCCCATGAGGCCGGCCGCGTCACGGTCCTGCGAGGTGGCGCGCATCGCCTTGCCGATCCTGGTCTTGCTCACGAACGTGTCGAGCAGGATGAGCAGGACGACGACGGTCACCAGTATGAAGATCTGCAGCGTCGAGACCGATGCGGTCCCGAACAGCGGGATATCCATGACGGGAAGCGTGCGGGGGAACGGAAGCGCCTTGCTGTCGACCCACAGCAGAACCGCGTTCTGCAGGAAGATCGAGACGCCGATCGCGGAGATCAGCGGCGCCAGGCGGGGTGCGTTGCGCAGTGGCCGATAGGCGAGCCGCTCGGTGAGCACGCCCATGATGCCGACGGCGATCATGGCGACACCGAACACGATGACGAACAGGATCGTGAGTCCGATGCCGCTGGTCGTGAAGTACTCCGCGGTCTGCTTGCTGATGACCGCGTTCGGAATCGTCAGTGCATTGAGCGTGAACAGACCGACGTAGGCGCCGGCCATGAACATCTCGCTGTGAGCGAAGTTGATCATGAGCATGATGCCGTACACGAGGGTGTACCCCAGCGCGATGAGGGCATACATGCCGCCCAGCGTGATCCCGTTGATCAGCTGCTGGACAAGGACATCTCCAGACACCAGTTGTTCCTCGTTTCCTGCCTGCGGGCCCGATCGAGACCGCGGGAATGGTAGCACGTTAGGACGGACGCGACCCGGAACCGGGGAAACGGGGGTGCGCCGCCTTCACCGCGAAGCCCGGGCGGGTCGATTCGTGCACCCGCCCGGGCTACCCGGTGAACTACAAGCGATGGATCCTTACAGACTTACTTGAAGGGCGCCCACGCGCCGCCCTTGACCACGTACAGCGTGATTGCCTTGTTGGTGGTGTCGCCGTTGGCGTCGAACGCGATCTCGCCCGTGATGCCGGTGCCCTTGAACGCGGCGGTGGCGGCGATGATGGCGACCTTGCCCTCGGTCGAGGTCACCTTGTCGGCGCCGACCTTGCCGGCGGCCTCGAGGGTGGCCTTCATGATGACGGTCGCGGCATCGTACGCATACGCGTCGTAGGCAGCGATCTCGTCATTGGGGTACTCGGCCTTGTAGGCGGCCTTGAACTTGGCGCCCTCGGGGAGCAGGTCGAGCGGCAGGCCGACGGAGGTGCAGAGGTCGCCCTCGGCGTTCGCGGCACCGGCCAGCTTGATGTACTCACCGTCGTAGAGACCGTCGCCGCCCATGAGCGGAGCCTTGACACCGGCCTCCTTGAGCTGCTTGCTCAGGAGCGCGCCGGCGTTGTAGATGCCGCCGTAGTAGACGATATCGGCGCCCTTGGACTTGATCTTGGTGACGAGGGCCTTGAAGTCGGTGTCCTTGTCGCCGGTCTTCTCCTTGCCGACTACCTTGCCGCCCTTCGCCTCGAACTCCTTGGCGAACTCCTCGGCCAGACCCTCACCGTACGGGGTGGAGTCGTCGACCACGAAGACGGCCTTCTTGCCGAGCTTGGCGACTGCGTCGTCAGCGCCCGCGGGGCCCTGGACGGAGTCGATCGTGCAGACGCGGAAGACGTTCTTGAAGCCCTGCTGGGTCAGCGCGGGGTTCGTGGACGCCGGCGAGATCTGAACGAGGTTCGCACCGTTGTAGACCTTCGAGCCCGGGATCGAGACACCAGAGTTCAGGTGGCCCATGACGCCGACGAGCTCAGGGTCGGACGCGAACTGGTTGGCCACGGTGACGCCCGTCTTGGGGTCGCCCTGGTCGTCGCCCGTGACGCTGGCGAAGGTGATGCCGAGCTTCTTGGCTTCCTCGGACGCGTTCATGTCCTTGATGGCCAGCTTGGCGCCACGCTCCATACCCTTGCCGAGTGCGACTGCGCCCTGGGTGATCGGGGCACCGATACCGATCTTGACCGTGACGGCCTTGGCGGCCCCTTCGGTCGGCGCCGGCGTGCTGCCACCGCAACCCGTGACGACGAGCGCCACAGCGGCAAGCAGGGCGACGATCGCCAGATACTTCTTAGCCTTAGCCATGCTCATCCCTTTCCTCCGTACTCGACTGCCGGATCTGCTGGTCGGAGGTACTGTGCCGTGCGCTCCCTGAATACACCCGACCGTCAGGATTCAAGAAGTGTAGCAGAGCGTTTCTTCGACTAACAACACGAAACCGCACCTTGCGCGTGCATACGGCAATCCACTCTTTCGTATGCTGCGACTGGATTTCGCGCTGTGACGGGTACCGCGTGCGTGGATAATCCGCTGTATGCGACTCGCCGTGCACAGCCGATGCGGAACCTATTCCATCCGCGCACGTTCTATCGCATAACGGGAGCGGCACCGCATGCTCGGTGAACGGTCGGGACGGTATATGTCAGAGGACGCCGAGGCCCCTGATCCCGGCGATGAGGAAGACCGCAGCGAGGTAGACGAGCAGAGCGGCGCAGCCGCCGATGACCCACCGGTAGACGCGATCCGAGATGAAGCGACGTCCTGACGCGACTGCCAGGGCGATCACGAAGTACCAGGCGAAATCGGCGAGTTCATGCCCCAGGAAGAACGCCGCGATGCCGAGCGGACCGATCGCGATGCTGTCGGAGGCGAGCTTGAGGCCGATGGTCGCCCACCACATCACCCAGTAGGGGTTCGCGAGGCTCACCGCCGCACCGCGCACGATCGGTCCGAACCTGCCGGGGGCCGCTTCGGTCGCCTTCAGATCGAGGGAGATGCGCCCCCGCACGGCGTCGCGCAGCATCGTCCCGCCCATCCACAGCAGGAACGCGCCGCCCACGAGCGAGAGTCCGGTCGAGACGGCCGGCAGCACGAGGATCCTGTGGAGTCCGAATGCGAGACCGGTGAGCAGCGCCGCCTCGAGCAGCGCGTGACCGACCATCAGTAGCATCGCGGCGCGCTTGCCGTGGCGCAGGGTCTGTTCGACCGCGACGGTGAGAAGCGGTCCCGGCGCCATCGCACCCGTCAGGGCGATCGCGAACGCGGCCGCGCCTATCTGGAGTGCCTGCGTCGCATCGGCTGCCATGAGCTAAATGTAGTACATGGGCGCCGCTTCGGCGTCGAGCTCCCTCTGTCGCGTCGCGAGTTCTTCGATCGTGACCTCCTCGAGCGCCTCGTCGAGAGCTGCCGCGGAGTCCGCCCACATCTCCGAGACGGCGGAGCCGGTCACCCGGGGAACGTCCAGCACCGAGCCCTGCACCGCCCTGACGACCTCTCCGACGCTGATCTCGGAAGCGGGCCGCGCCAAGGCGCACCCGCCGCCCGCACCGCGCCGGCACTCGACGAGGCCGGCGCGGGCGAGCGCGGTGAACTGCTGCTCCACGAACCGCCGCGGCAGACTCAGGCTGTCGGCGATCTCCCCTGCCGCGAGGAACGTCCCGGCGGGACGCTCGGCCAGCGAGGTCAGGCCGCGCAGTGTGTAGTCGAGGCGTTGAGAGACCCTCACGACCCGTAACCCTCCCACAGCGGCGTGGACAGGTAGCGCTCTCCGGTCGACGGCGCGACCGTGACGATCGCCTTGCCGGCCGCCTCGGGTCGCGCGGCGAGCCGGAGCGCGGCAGCGACGTTGGCCCCGGCTGAGATGCCGACGAAGACGGCCTCCTCTGCGGCAAGGCGGCGGGACGTTGCGATCGCTGTCGGGCCGTCGACGTGCTCCACGCTGTCGAGGATCTCGAGATCGAGGGTGCCCGGGATGAAGTTCGCGCCGATGCCCTGGATGACGTGCGGGGCGGGCGTCAGATCCTCGCCTGCGAGGCGCTGGGAGATGATCGGGGACTCCGCCGGTTCGACGGCGACCGCGAGCGTCCCGGGGCGAACCTCCTTCAGGAAGCGACCGCCGCCCGAGATCGTACCGCCCGTCCCGACGCCGGCGACGAAGGCGTAGAGGTCCTCGCCCTCGAGCGCGGCGTGGATCTCGGGGCCTGTGGTCCGGTAGTGGACCGCCGGGTTGGCGGGGTTGTCGAACTGCTGGGGTATCCAGGCGTTCTCGATACCGGCGGCGACCTCCTCGGCCTTGGCGACGGCGCCCTTCATGCCGAGCGCGCGGTCCGTGAGGACGAGCTCGGCACCGAACGCGGCGAGCAGCTTGCGGCGCTCCACCGACATCGACTCCGGCATCGTCAGGATGACGCGGTAGCCGCGTGTGGCGCCGATCAGCGCGAGTGCGATACCGGTGTTGCCGCTGGTGGGCTCGACGATGACCGAGACGCCGCGCGTGATCAGACCGCGTTCCTCGGCGTCATCGATCATCGACAGTCCGATGCGGTCCTTGACCGAGCCGCCGGGGTTGCGCGACTCCAGCTTGATGTAGACCTTGCCGGGCAGGTCCGCATCGAGACGGTGCAGGCGGACGAGCGGCGTTCCGCCGATGGTCTCGACGACGTCCGGGATGTGATGCGACATGGGGACCTCCGTGGTGAGCCGACGCCGGTGACGCGCCTGATGTGATCGTGAGTGGAGTCTACCCGCCCCGACCGAACCGTTCACGCACTACTGATGTGCGATTCGTGCTGTTCCCACTCGGACGCGCCGGTGCGCTACGCTGTGCCGGTCGAAGGGGAACTGATGCGGCCGTGGTTCTGGGGATGGTTGATCGCTGCGGCGGCGCTCGCGCTCGTGAGCCTCGTGACGCGCGACCGCGCGACCGCTCCCTTCGCCGCCGGTGCCTTCACCGCGACCGCACTCGAGGCGTTCCGCGCTTCACCGGCCGTCGAGTGGAGCGCGTTCCTCGTCGTGTCGTCGGTGGTCTTCATCGCGGTGAATCGGCACCGCTACCGAGCACGCCACGGACGGGGACGCGCTGACGACATCGTCGAGTAGACCCCGAGGCGCCTACACCGCGACGCTGACGAATACCTCGTCGCCGCGGACCGTGACCGGGTAGGTCCTCACGTCGGCACCGGGATGGTCGGTGGTCCCGTCCCTGACGTCGTAGCGCCACCCATGCCACGGGCACATGACGAAGTACCCCTCGGTGAACCCCTCCGACAGGGGGGCGAACGCGTGACGGCAGAC
>JAUSAU010000078.1 GCA_030652345.1 Coriobacteriia bacterium | reverse complement strand
TCATGCAGGTTCTCCGTGAAGTCCTCGGCGGGGCGATCGACGCTCGTCGCATCCATCGCGTCCTTGCCGCAGATGACGTTCATGACCTGCGCGCACTCCTCGACCGTCTTGGTGAACGGCCCGATCTGGTCGAGCGAGCTGGCGAACGCGACGACACCGTAGCGTGAGACGCGGCCGTAGGTCGGCTTCATCGCGACGGTGCCGGTCAGGGCGCCCGGCTGGCGGATCGAGCCGCCCGTGTCGGAGCCCAGTGAGAGGACCGCCTCGCCCGCCGCGACACACGCGGCGCTGCCTCCCGACGAGCCACCCGGCACGCGCTCGAGGTCCCATGGGTTATGCGTGGGACCGAACGCCGAGTTCTCCGTGGAGGAGCCGAACGCGAACTCGTCCATGTTGCACTTGCCGATCGGCAGACCGCCGGCGTCGAGCACGCGGCGCACCGCGGTGCAGTCGTAGACCGACTCGTAGTTCTCGAGGATGCGCGACGAGCACGTGGTCCGCGTGCCGATCAGGTTCATGTTGTCCTTGAAGGCGACCGGCACGCCGGCGAGCGGCGGCAGGTCCTCGCCGCGAGAGACCATGACGTCAACGGCGCGCGCGGCGTCGTCGGCAAGCTCGCGCGTCGTCTGGTTGAAGGCGTGCACCTCGCCCTCGACGGCGTCGATGCGCGCGAAGGCGGATGCGACCATCTCGGTCGCGGAGAACTCGCGCTTCGCGAGTCCGGCGCGGATGGCTGAGACGGTCAGCGTGGAGAGATCGAAGGTCATCTGAAGGCTCACCCGCCGAACTTCGGGATGAGAAAGGCGCCGTCCTGCTGCTCGGGCGCATTCCTGAGAGCGTCCTCGCGGCTGAGTCCCGGGCGGACGACGTCGGCGCGCATCGAGTTGGTCACAGCGACGGCGTGCGCGGTCGGCTCGATGTCATCGAGGTCGAGCGACTGCAGCGCGTCCACCTGCTCGAGGATACCGTTGAGCTCGACGCCGAGCCGCACGATCTGCTCGTCGGTGAGTCCGAGCCGTGCGAGCTTGGCGACGTGGCGCACCTGCTCTTCCGAGATGGACATGCTTCGGTCCTTTCGGTTCCACGCGTGTTGGACTGCGTAATGATACCCGAGCCGCGCGGCCCTACCCCTCGCGCTAGCGTCCGGCCATATAGAGCGCGGCGACCACGAACCACGCGTTGTACGCCATGTGGAACACGATGGCCGGCCACAGACTGCGGCGCCCGACCGCTACGCGCCCGAGCGCGATCCCAAGGACCAGCAGCGGCAGGAACGAGTAGACGCTCGCGTGCAGGAGAGAGAAGACCAGCGCGGAGACCAGCGTGGCGGGCCACCCGCCGATCCTGCTGTCCAGAGCGCCGAGCAGCACGCCACGCAGCGCGACCTCCTCGACGAGCGGGCCGACGATGACCACGACGAGGACGGCCATCGCCACAGCGAGCGGGCCATCGCCGAAGAGCTGTGGCAACGCGGGCCCGTCGCTCGCAGGAGCGCGGACGCCGGCGAGCGTCAGCACGATGCGGTACGTCGGCGAGAAGACGATCGTGACGACCAGCAGGACCGCCGCGAGCAGGACCGTACGCAGCTCGGGCAGGCGGTCGAGCCGGAACGCTTCGAGGACGCCGACCCCGTGCCGGCGTGCGAGGAAGAACAGCGGCACGCCCAGCGCGATGTCGTAGCCCAGGAGCGTGAGCCCGGCACTGACGGGCTGCCGGGACGCTTCGCCGAAGATCGCCTGAACGCCGATGAGCAGCGCGAACCCGACGATTGCGACGAGCAGCGCCTCGGGCAGGCTCCAGACCGGCGCGCGCTCATCGCTCGCGCGCACACTCACCTTGACGGCCTCCGGTCGCCGTGGCTCCTCGGGCCGCTCGGGAAGCGACCGGCCGGGTGCTTCACGCACCTCGATGGCGCCCCGATCACATACGTCGGCACAGTGACCGCAGCCGTCGCAGCGCGACCAGTCGACGTAGATGTAACTCGGACCCACCTTCAGCGCCCTCTCACGGCACACCCCGACGCAGCGCCCGCAATCGTCGCAGCGTCCGGATTCGAGCCTGAGGGGAGTACGGGCGGCGCTCATACCTGCAGTCTAGCGCGGGCGCGCGGGAGGCGTCGCGCACTCGCGAAGCCCTGTGCTACCGTATCCAGTCGGCACCGGTCATCACGAAGGGGATCCGCGATCCTATGCGCACACTGCGCAACATATTCCGCCGCAAGCTCCGGGCGTTCCTGACGATCTTCGGCATCTCGATCGGCGTGTTCTCGCTCGTCGTCATGGGAGCGCTCGCCGAGAAGCTCACCCTGCTCGTCGACGGCGGCACGACCTACTACGTCGGCAAGGTCGTCGTCTATGCGTCCGGCGGCATCGCCGGGTACTCGACCGAACCGCTCACCACGAACATGCGCCGCGAGATCGAGAAGGTCCCCGGTGTCGCGCGGGTGGCGGGGTCGGTCTCCGGTCTGCTCTCGACCGAACAGTCGTCGATCAGCTTCGGGAGCCCCGGCTCCTACCAGGCGACCGACGGCCGCGAGCGCGGCTACGAATCCTACGTGGTGAACGTCGCGGAGGGCCGCGACATCCAGCCGACGGACTCCGGCAAGGTCGTGATCGGCGCCGACCTCGTCAAGAAGTACGACGCGCAGATCGGCAGCACGATCGAGATCCGCGACAAGAAGTTCGAAGTCGTCGGCATCTACGAGAAGACGCTCACGGCACCGGACAACTCGCTCGCGATCGGTCTCAAGGACGCGCAGGCGCTCGCCGCGGAGGACCTGTCACCCTCGATGCGCGATACGGTCAACCCCGACACGATCGTCTCCTCGTTCGTCGTCTATCCGGAACCCGGGACGACGACCGACCAGCTCAAGGCGCGTATCGAGCGCCGCATGAACACCGTGAAGGCGATGAGCCCGGCCGACTTCGAGCAGCAGATCAAGCAGCCGCTCGAGATCTTCTCGTCGATCATCTATGCGGTGGCCGCCATCTCCCTGCTCGTCGGCGGGCTGTCGGTCATCAACACGATGACGATGTCGGTGAGCGAACGGACGCGAGAGATCGGCGTACGCAAGGCCATCGGCGCCTCCGACCTGCAGATCATGGTCCAGTTCATCTCCGAGTCGGCGATCATCGGACTCATCGGCGGGACGATCGGCATCCTGCTCGGTCTCATGGTCACGAGCGCGGGCAACGCAGCCGGAGAGGCGAGCGGAAGCGCGCTGTTCCTGGTCTCGAACCGGCTGCTGCTCGGCTCCCTCGGCTTCGCGGTCGGTCTCGGCACGGTCTCGGGCCTCTACCCCGCGTGGCACGCGTCCCAGCTCAACCCCGTCCAGGCACTGCGATACGAGTGAGGAGGACCCGATGACCGACAAGAAGCGCGCGCGCATCGAGCCCTCCGCGGACCTGGCCGCCCGGACCGTGGACGCGCTCTACGGCCAGGACGCGCGAGTGCCCGATCCCGCCGGGGCGCCGAGCGCACCCCCCGCGATCGCGCGTGCCGACGTCGGGCCCTCGGTGCCGATCCCGGCGGACGGATGCGTCATCCGCACCATCGGCCTGTCGAAGCGCTACCAGCTGGGAAAGAGCAACTTCGTCGACGCGCTCCGCGGTGCCTCGCTCGACATCCGCTCCGGCGAGATGAGCGCCATCATGGGCCCGTCGGGTTCGGGCAAGTCGACGATGATGCACATCATCGGCTGCCTCGACGTGCCCGACGCCGGCGAGGTGTGGCTCAACGGCCGGCGGGTCGACGGCCTTCGCGGCAGCGCCCTCACGCGCCTGCGCCGCACCGAGCTCGGCTTCATCTTCCAGGGCTTCAACCTCATCCCGACACTCAGCGCGCTCGAGAACGTCGCGCTCGCGGCCGAGTACGCGGGCGCTGCGCGCGGTCCCGCGGTCGCGCGCGCGCACGAGCTCCTCGAGCTCGTCGGCCTCGCCGATCGCGAGAAGCACGTCCCGAGTGAGTTGTCCGGCGGTCAGCAGCAGCGCGTCGCGATCGCCCGCGCGCTCGTGAACCGGCCGTCGCTGATCCTGGGCGACGAGCCGACCGGCGACCTCGACACGGCGACCTCCGAGGAGATCGTCGGGATGATGCGCCGCTTCAACACGGAGACCGGCACGACGTTCCTGCTCGTCACGCACAACCCGGAAGTCGCCGACGCGTGCGACCGCACGATCCGGATGCGCGACGGGGTCGTCGTGGACACCGGACTGTAGGGGCGCCCCTGCTTCAGGGCCTAACGCGCAGCCGCGTTGAGCGCCAGTCCCGCCGCGAGCACGAGGCCGTTATAGATGCCGTGCGCCACCACCGCCGGCCACAGCGAGCGCGTCCGCGAGAAGGCCCGCGCCAGCACCAGCCCGATCACCGCAGTCGGCACCATCTGGAGCGGCTGCAGGTGGATGATCCCGAACGCGAACGACGACATCGCCAGCGCCCACGGCTCGCCCCACGCATCCCGGAGACTCGCGAACACGACGCCGCGAAAGACGATCTCCTCCGCAAGCGGCGCGACGACCGCGACCATCACGAAGATCAGCACGATGCCGGCAGGGCTCGTGCCGTAGAGGCGGGCGATCTCCTGCCCGCCTCCGGGAACCTCGAACCCGAGCCCCGTGACGACCCACCCGTAGACCGCCGACGCGCCGAGCGCGAGCCCGACCGCGCCGAGCACGGCACCTGCCGCGGACGAGGGTGCCGCCTTCCGGAGGCCGACCGCCTCGGCGAAGCCGACACCGCGCGAGCGCGCCACCAGCACCGGCGCGACGAGCAGGAGCGCGTAGAGCACCGTCATCACGCCGACGGTCGCAGCGACCCCGAGCGTCGCGCGGTCGAGTCCGGTCAGTCGCGCGGCTGACGTGACAGCCGAGCGGACAGCGCCGACCACCGGCGCCCAGCGCAGCCCGACGGACATCGCCATGTTGAACAGGATCGCGAGTCCGGCGAATGCGAGGGCGGACTGCACGCTCCACGGCGCCGCAGTCAGGGGCGCCGTGTCGGGTCGGACGCCCGGTGCGGCGATCGGCGCGGGCGGCTCGGGAAGGTCGGTCACGCCGTCCCGCCCGCCGGCGGCTCGCCCGTCTCGATGATCCGGACGAGCGCCGCCTCGTCGAGCACCGGCACGCCGAGTTCCACCGCCTTCGTCAGCTTGGAACCGGCTTCTTCACCCGCCACCACGAACGACGTCTTCTTGCTCAC
>JAUSAU010000076.1 GCA_030652345.1 Coriobacteriia bacterium | reverse complement strand
CTGCGCGCGGGACCCTCCCCACCCCACCCCGGCGGCGGGTCGCCGGCACGAGCGCGTTGTAGACGGTTTACAACGGGCGTAGAATCGGGGGCGAGGAGAGGGGTCGGGGATGGGACGGACTGCGGTTACTATCGGGTTCTCGGTCACGCCTGAGATCGCTGAGCGCGTGGAGCGGATGGCCGCGCGGGAGGGTCGGAGTCGGAGCGCGCTGTTCCGCGACATGGTGCGCATCTACAGCGAGCAGCGGGAGCTCGAGGTCTTCGAGGAGCTCGCGGTGTACGGTCGCGACACGGCCCGCGCGGCCGGCGCGCGCACCGAGGAGGACATCGAGCGCCTGATCGACGAGGCGCGGTGACACCGGTCGTCGTGCTCGACACCAACGTGCTGATCTCGGCCTACGTGTTCGGCGGAGGCCCCGCGGCGCTTATGCGGGCGGCCATCACCGGACACCTCACGCTGGTGACCTCGCCGACGCTGCTCGCGGAACTGGCCCGCATCTTCGCCGACAAGTTCCTCTGGGACCACGAACGCGTCGAGGCAGTCGTCCTCCAGATCGCACGCATCGCGACGATCGTGCGACCGGAGACGCGCGTCGACGTCATCGCCCACGACGCGGACAACCGCGTCCTCGAGGCCGCGATGGCCGGCAGTGCGACGATCATCGTCAGCGGCGATCGCCACCTGCTCGCGCTCGGATCACACGAGGAAGTCCGGATCCTGACCGTGGCCGAGGCGATCGCTGTGCCGAGCTAAGGCGCCTGATCCACCGGGTCGCGGCTCTCAGGCCCTTCTGCGCCCCATCACGAGGAAGTAGCCCGCCGCGACCAGTGCGCACGCCGCGACCGCCCCGTGTACACCGACCTGCAGACCCTTGCTCCAGAGCCAGGCTCCCAGCACGGCCAACAGGACCAGAGAGGTCGCTCCGACCGCGCACAGCGCGGTGCACACGAGCGGCACGATGGGCCACCGGCCGGTGAGGCCACGGATGGCCACGATGCCGCCGCCCAACGCTCCGGTGAGTGCCACCGCCGGGGCCGTGGACCAGGGGAAGAGGGGCACTGACATGAACATGAGCACCACGACTCCCGGAATGACCAAGCGAAGGGCGAGCGAACGAGCGCCGGCCGCTTCGCCGACGACGCCCGATTCACGCGAGGAGCGAACGAGACCCCGTGCTGCCGCCAGGGCGGCGCCGATCGCAAGCACCCACAAGAGAACGCGAAGGGGTCGGGCTGGCCACCCTATGAGGTCGTACAGAACATCTCCCCCATCGGGAATGAACGCCGACAAGCCGTCGATGAGCACCACGAATCCCGCGACTGCTGCGAAGGCAGCGCGAGCGACAACCGGGCCGCCGACCCATCGCCTATAGGCGATCGCCGACAGCAGCAACAGCGGCATCGGCCACGCCAGCATCACCGACGGATCAGACTGAGGCGACAACACCGGCGTCGAGCCAGCGTAGACCATCTCCAGCACCCCGAGAACGACTGCCGCGATCACGCACGCGATCGTGGCCCCCGCAGCGGCGCCCGCGAGGACGACCGCCCGCGACGTGGCAGCGTCCTGATTCGCACGCTGTTCCCCGCCGCCAGCCCGCCCTCGCCATCCGAAGACCATGCGCTCCCCCGTCATCCCCTGCGCCGACTGCCGACGCCCCCGCGCTCACCGCCCAGCGAACAGCAGCCAGTCGAATGGGGAGCGTAGCGCGCGGCTCTCAGGTCTTCCTGCGCCCCATCACAAGGAAGTAGACCGCCGCGACCAGCGCACACACCGCGACCGCCCCGAGCACACCGACCCGCAGATCCCACAGAAACAGCCCCGGGCCGCTGCCCAGAGTTGTCAGAACCGCCGCTCCGCCGGCACACAGCGCAGCACACACGACAGGTACGATCGGCCGCCGCCCGCTATGTCCACGGATGAACAACATGCCGCCGCTCAACGCTCCGACGAGTGCCAAAGCCTGGGCTGTCGCCACAACCCAGAGCGGCACTGAGAAGAGCGCGAGCACCACCACTCCCGGAATGACCAAACGAAGGGCCAGCGACCGAGCCGCCGCCGCATCGCCGACGACGCCCGATTCGCGCGAGGAGCGAATGAGTCCCCGTGCTGACGCCAGGGCGGCGCCGATGGTCAGCACCCACACGACGACGCGAACGGACTCCGCCGTCGACCCGACCAGGCCCCCTCCGATAACCATTGCCGACAGCCCGTCGAGAAGCACCACGAATCCGGCTACCGCAGCGAAAGCTGCTAGAGCGACCACTGAGCCGCCGACCCATCGCCGATAGGCGATCGCCGACACCAGGAGCAGCGGCATCGGCCACGCCAGCATCCCCGATTGCAGGGAATGGGGCGCCAATACCGGTGCGGAACCGGAGTAGACCATCGCCAGCGCCCCGAGAACGATCGCCGCGATCACGCAGGCGATCGTGGCCCCCGCAGCGGCGCCCGCGAGGACGACCGCCCGTGATGTGGCAGCGTCCTGAACCGCAGGCTGCTCCCCGCCGCCAGCCCGCCCTCGCCATCCGAAGACCATGCGCTCCCCCATCACCCCGTGCGCCGGCTGCCGTCGCCCCGCGCTCACCGCCCAGCATATGTCATCGCCGGACGACGCGCGCGCGGATGGCGTGTCGGAATGCCGCCCTCCCTCGGCCCCCGGTGCCCGCACACGCCCCGCGTTCCTACCGCCCCCGAAGCCCCCGCAGTCTCCGCGCCTCCGCCTCGATGCCCGGTGCCGCGCCCGAGTCCGCGAGGCACCAGCGCACCGCCTCCTCGGCCGCCTTGAGCGCCCCGAGCGCCACGAGGTCGTCGTCGTACGCGACGCTGACGCGGAAGATGCCGGGCCCGTCGGCCGCGAAGTCCCAGGAGGTGGTGCCGCGCAGGTCGACCGGGGAGCCCGCCATCGCCATGACCTCGAGCGTGGCGTGTTCGAGCAGATGGGCGATCTCGGTGTCGGCGAGCTCGTCGCCGAAGGCCAGGCCGGCGTCGTTGTCGCAGCGGTGTGTTCGCAGCCCGGGCAGGAGAGCGAGCGCGCGGTCGCGCGCGCTCGCGGACGTGCGCAGAGGTTCTCCCGGGGAGAAGACGACGCGCGCCTCGACGGAGGTGGGCGACACGGTGACGCGCTCGACGCGCACGGGCGCGCTAGACGGTGGGCGGCGCGGGCTCGACGCTCGCGCGTCCGGAGCGCGTGCCCATGAAGTACGCGACGCCGAACGCCACCGCGATCACGACGACACCGGCGAGCATGAGCTGCGTCCTGCGCTGGTCCACGACGCGCTTCGTCTCGCCCTTGACCTCGTCGCGGATGCGCATCGCCTTGTGGCGCAGGTCGTCGAGTGTGATCGGGTCGACCGGAGGTCCGGTGGGTTCGGGGGTCATCGCTGCATCTTCCTCACCTTGAGGTACGTGAACCCGGCGGCGCCCGAGACGTAGACGAGGCCGATGCTCAGGAACGCGAGCGGCACGCCCAGGAGTTGGGACAGCCACACGATGCCCGCCACGGCGATGAAGATGAGGCCCAGGACGAGCAGCGTGGCCGCTGCGGTGGCGGCGGCGACGGTGATGCCGAGCGCCTGCAGCGGCGGGACGATCTTGGTGCGGACCGTCGCCTCGGCCTCCTGCTGGATCCAGTCGCGCGCGGTCTGCAGCAGGTCGACGAGCTGGTCGAGGATACGCGTGACGAAGTCGTCACGCGAGGGAGAGCCCTCGGGCGCGCGCGTCTCGTCGCTCATGCATCCCCCTCAGCCGTCGGGCAGGTCAGTCCATAAGATACCCCGAAACGGCCGATGGCCGCCCCCGTGAGGGAAGCGGCCATCGGAACGATGCGAGTGACCGTCACGCGGACGTGACGCCGTTCGAATGCTGCTAGCTGCTCTTGAGGATCCGGTAGCGCACCTTGCCGACGCCACCGAACTTCAGCGCCTTGGCGGTACCCGGGCCCAGGTCGAAGACGCGGCCGGACACGAAGGGGCCGCGGTCCTTGACGATCGCGGTGACCGACTTGCCCTTGTACGTGAACTGGATCTTCGTCCCGAAGGGCAGCGATCGGTGCGCGACGACCATGCTGCGCGGATACAGCTTGCCGCCGCCCGCCATGCCGTGGCCGTAGAAGCCGGGGCCGTACCAGGACACCTTCGCCGAACGCCAGCCGGTCGGCTTGACGCGACGCAGCTTCGCCTTGCGGGCTGCGATCTTCGCGGCGGCCCGACGCAGCTTCGCCTTACGGGCCGCGATCTTGCGGGCCTTGGCGCGTGCCTTCTTGCGAGCCAGGCGGGCGGCCTTGGCCTTGGACGCCGACACATGTGTGTGGTGCGTCGCGGCCGAAGCCTGGACCGGCGCCGTGACAGCGCCTCCGAGGAGCAGGACCGCCGAGAGGACGAGGGCCACAGCGGCCTTCGTCAGGCGGTCGAACATCGAACGAGCGTTTACGTTGCGTACCTTCACACGAAACCTCCCAGTACGGGTACATGACGGGCGGCAAGCGCGAAGGTGAGGTGAGCGCGGGGCGTGCGGAAAGCACGCGGATGGCACGCGTCAAGACAGCTAAGGGGGTGGTGGTTGCGCCGTTCAGCCAGGCGCTGGGTGGAGAAGCTGCCTCGTACCTCGACTCACAGGGGACCTTTGCGGTCGCCGCCGTGCGCCGTCACAGAGCACGAGTATGCTTTTGTGGGCGCGGACCGATCCTGCTGCCTCCGGCGGTAACGCACCGTGTCACCCGCGCTTTTCACGCGGCGGTGTCGATCGCCTCTGCTACGTCGTCGTGCTCCGGCGCCGGTCCCGCGACCTGCCGACCTCTCGGCGGCCGCACGCTTATGGAGCACCTTCCCGGCCCGCCGGACTCGGCAAACCGTCACGGAACTGTAACAGGAACCGTGCCATCGTCAAAACCCCGCAGGTCACAGCGGGTATCGAAAGGGGCCGATCCTACTTCTTCGGCGTGCTCGGAACGAGCCGCGAAAGCACGTCTCCGAGCTCTTTGATGTAGCGGCCGTAGGCGGCCCAGTCGCCGCTGCGCTGAGCGCTCACGGCCTGGTCGTAGAGCTGACGCGCTCGCTCGAGATCGGTCCCTCCGGTGGTCACCGTCCCGGTCGACGGCACCGAGCCGGTCGTCGTCTCGGAGCCCGCGGGCGCCGCGCCGAAGACCTTCATGAGCGCACCCTTGAGGTCGGTGTCCATCGCGATGCGGTCGGCATACGCGACGATCACACGCTTGAGTTCGGGCATCGGCGACTGTGACGCCTGGATGTAGAGCGGCTCGATGTAGAGGATCGAATCCCGGATCGGGATGACGAGCAGGTTGCCGAAGCGCACCGCACTCCCCTGCTGATTGAGCAGCGTGAGCTCCTTGCTGATGTCCGGCTCCTGGTTCAGGCGCGCGCGAATCTGCTGCGGACCGAGCACGAGGCGCTGCTTCGGGAAGTTGTAGACGATGCGCTGGCCGTAGACGCCCGGATCCGATTTCGCCGCCATCCACCCGATCATGTTGTCCTTGTTGCGCGGCGTGAACGGGATCATGAGCATGAAGTCCTCGTGCGTCTCGCCCGGAAGCGTCATGAGCACGTAGTAGGGCGCCATCGGCTCCTCGGTCGTCTCACCCGGGAGCGCCCACTGGTCCTCCTTGTTGTAGAAGACCTGGGGGTCGAGCATGTGGTAGGTCTTGTAGACCTCGGCCTGCAGACGGAAGAGGGTCTCGGGATAGCGCAGGTGCGCCCGCAGGGCTGCGGGCATCTTCGCCGCATCGGTGAACATCTCCGGGAAGACCTCGCGATACGCCTTGAGCACCGGGTCCTTGTCGTCGAACGCGTAGAAGGTCGTCTTCCCGTCGTACGCGTCGACCGTCACCTTCACCGAGTTGCGGATGTAGTTGATGCCCGCGCTCGAATAGCGCTCCGAGTACGGGTAGTACTTCGAGATCGTGAAGCCGTCGATGACCCAGACGATGCGCCCGTCGAGGATGACCGGATAGGGGTCGGCGTCGACCTGCAGCCACGGAGCGATCTCGTTGAGCCTCTCGGCGATGGTGCGGCGGTAGAGCATCCGACTGCGATCGGTGATCGCCGTCGAGAAGAGGATCTCCACATCTCCGTTGCGGATCGCGAAGGCGAGCCGGTTGAGCAGCGACCCGACCTGGATGCCGTTCTTGCCGCTGTAGCTCGTGGTCGCGTTCTCGCCGCCGACGGGGTAGTCGAACTCCTTCTGTGTGGTGTCGACGATCGCGTATTCCTTGGTCTCCTCGCCGAAGTAGATGCCGGGAACGGAGACCTTGAGATCGGTCGTGGACTTCGGCGGAAGGTCCTTGACGATGAACTCCGGCAGCCCATCGGAACTCGCCCGGTTCACGGGACTGACGACGACTCCGTAGCCGTGCGTGTAGACCAAGTGCTTGTTGAGCCACGTCTTCGACTGATCCGCCAGCTGCTCGACGTTCATCTCGCGGGCGGAGATCAGCGTCTGCCGCGTCTGGCCGTCGATCTTGTAGCGGTCGATGTCGACGTCGTTGAAGTCGTAGTAGAACCGGATCTCCTGCAGCTGCTTGTAGGAGTCGACCACCACATTCGGGTCCCACAGGCGGATGTTCTGCACCGTCGAGGTCGCATCGAGCAGGTCCTGGGCCTTGAGATCGGACCCCGCCGGGAAGCCGGTCGCGACGACGGCCTCCAGGTCCCACGCCTTGCGCGTCATCTCGATGTTGCGCTTGATGTAGGGCTTCTCCGCCACAAGCTCGTTCGGGGCGACCTGCAGCTGCTGGATCAGGGCCGGATAGATCGCACCCACGAGCACGCTCGCTCCGATCCAGACGCCGAGCGCGACGATCGGGAGACGCCAGCCGCGGTAGCGGATGTTGACCATGAGCAGTACGACCGTGACCGCGGCGATGACGATCAGGATCCAGTAGGCGGGCAGCTGCGCGTTGACGTCGGTGAACGACGCTCCGATGACCTGCCCGCGCGGCGAGAAGTTGAGTTCGTAGATGGCCAGCCAGTAGTCGAACGCCTTGGCCGCCACGATGAGCGCGAGCACGACCGAGATGTGCGCCTTCACGTGCTCGTCGATGCCCTGGAGCTTCTCCACGGGGCGGATACCACCGTCATAGAGGTGCACGAGAAGGGTCAGCACGAGGGTGACGAAGAGCGTCGAGAACAACCAGTCGGCCACAGCGCGCAGCGCCGGCAACAGGAAGACGAAGAAGCCGACGTCCATCCCGAACTGCGGGTCGGCCAGCCCGAACGGCACCTTCGCGAGCGCGAGCCGGAAGAGCTCCCACTCCCCCGCCATGCCGCTGCCGATGCTGTACGCGACGAACACGGAGACGACGAAGACGACCCAGCCGATGAACGGCTCGAGCACGAGACGGACACGCCCGATGAACTCCTCGACCTGCTGCTGCGGCGTGACCGCGACGCCCTCGACGAAGGCGGACGGCACGAACGTCGGGCGAACCCGGCGCGCGATGACGAGGTTCGCGTAGATGAGCGCGAACGAGGCGAGCCCGAACGCGATACCGAGCGCGATCTCGCTCCAGATGCGCGTCCAGAACACGGCCTCCTGGCCGAGGTCGCGGAACCACAGCAGGTCCGTGTAGAACGTCGAGAAGACACCCGAGCCGCCGATGAGCACGACGAGAACGAAGATCGTGGCGGCGATCAGCCGGCTGGAGAGCGGGATCGGGGTGGACGTCGGGCGACTCGTGGCCATTCAGAGGACTCCTTCGTGACGGACTGCTGAGGGACGGCCCCTAGTTCAGGAGGAACTCGTCCACATCGATGTTCATGCCCGCTGCGTCCAGACATGCTTCCACGCGCCGGCCGGCGGCCGCGTCGGAGTCGGAGAGGTCGACATCTGACGGCTCGACGAGCCCGCCCACGGCGTCGGCGATGATGCGCACCACGGGAGCGAGGATGTCGTCGGTCGGCTGTATCACGATGGCGACCTCACCGCCGGTCAGCCGCACCACCGAGCGCACCGGATAGACGCCCATCATCTGCACGAACAGCCGCACGAGCACCGGGTCGAATGCCGTCCCCGCGTTCTTGGACAACACCTCGACCGACTCGTCCTGCAGGCGTGCCGCCGAGTAGCTCCGGCGCGAGGTCATGGCGTCGTAGGCGTCGGCGACCGCGACGATCCGGCTGGTCAGATGCTGGCGGCGGCGCGGTCGGCGCTCCGGGTAACCGTCGAGGTCGTAGCGCATGTGATGTTCGAGGATGACGACGATGGAGGCCCGGTCCAGCCCCGGCAGCACGGCGGCCAGTTCGGCGCCGTACACGGGGTGCTTGCGCACCAGCTCCCACTCCGCCGCCGAGAGGGAGCCCGGCTTGTTGAGCACCTTGAGGTCGACGGTCATCTTCCCGATGTCGTGCATGAGCGCGCCCACGCCGAGGGAGTTGAGGAAACGCCGGTCGGCCGAGACCGCCGAGCCGAGCGCGAGCGAGAGGATCGCCACGTTCACCGAGTGGAAGAACGTGTACTCGTCGTAGTCCTTGAGCCCGGTGAGCTCGAGCATCGCGTAGCGGTTGCTCAGGATGTTGTCGACCAGGGAGCGCACGACGCCGCGGACCCGCTCGGCGGACGCCACCTTGTTCGCCTTGATGAGTCGATCGAGCTCGCGCATGAGATCGAGGGCGCCGACGTAGCTCTCACGCGCGAGTTCCTTGTCGGTGCCTTCCTTGCCGGCCGACACCTCCTCGCCGCGATCCATGACGCGCACCGCCCCGATCTGCACGTGCGGGCAGTGGGCGTCGGCGACAGCCTGCTCGACCCCGCCCATCGCATCGATCGTCGCGTCATCGGCGGCCAGGATCGTGAGCGCGCGCTCGAGTTCGTCAGCATCGAGGCCGCGCAGGAACGTGACGCTGTTGGTGCCCGACGCCGACATGTCGCGGATGAGCTGATCGAAGAGCATGCTCTCTTCCGCCAGGAGCTGCTCGCCGAGCAGGACCTCGTTCTCGAAGAACGTGAGCGGCACATCGACGCCCTCGTCATGGAAGGCGCGGATGACGTCGAGGAGGCCGTCGACACCGTCGCGAACCGCGGGGTGGCCCGAAGGATAGAAGCGCACGGAGCGGCGGGCGCCCGAGAATCGAGCGAGCAGATCGCGCATGCGCCGGACCTGCCGCGACGAGAAGACGACGACCGTCGGCTCGCCGGCGGTCTCCGCCTCCGCGACCTCCGCGGCCTCGGCGCGCAGAAGCTCCTCGGCCATCTCGAGGGCCGTCATCTCAGGGACCTGCTCTTCGCCGGTCGGCTCATCGCTCATGCTCACGCACCTCCCCCCGCACGGTTGGCGGCGATCGCACCGAGCGCGGCCGTCGCGGCTGCACGGATGTCGCGATCCTTGCCGCCGAGGATGCCGCGCCTGCGGGCGAGGTCCTGAAGCACCGGAACTGACGACAGCTGTCCGAGGCGGCCGATCGCCTCGATCGCCTCGATGCGCGGCCCGCTCTCGCGACCCGAGTGACCGAGACCCTTCGCGATCTCCTCGAGCGCCGGGATCGCGGCGAAGCAGTGTGTCGAACCGAGGTAGCGCGCTGCGATCTGTACGTTGCCGGCGTCATCGTCGGCCAGCGCCGCGACGAGCATCTGATCCGCGACCGGCTCCCGTACCGCCGAGAGAGCGCGGATGCTCTCACGCCGCACACGGGCATCCGTGTGCTTGAGCGTGCGCTGAAGGTACGGGAGCGCCTCGCGCGATCGCGTGGCGCCGAGGATAGCGACGACGTTGCGCACGAAGTACCAGCGCCGGTCGTTGATGCGGCTGCCGAGCTGCGGGATGAAGCGGTCTGCCATCCCCGAGACGAGGTCGACGACGGCCTTGCGCGCCGCCATATCGGGCTCATCGGCGAGCACCTCGAGCAACGAGTCGATGGTCGACGACCCGAGGATCGCGAGCAGGCGCCGACAGGCGGCGTGCTCCGGTGAGTCATGACGGTAGAGTCGCAGCGCGCCGGTCACCCGGCGCATCGCCTCAGGCCGGGCGAGCACCTGGACGACGAGTCCGATGCGCGTGCGCTGCGCCTCGTCGACCCCGGGCTCGTTCGACGCCGCTATCAGCGCCTCGGCCGTGTCCGCAGCGATCTCGAACTCGTGCTGATCGACGAGCAGGCCCACGCTGTCCTCGAGCAGGGACATGATCGAGGCGAAGGCGTCTTCTCGACGCTCGACGGTCGCCAGCGTCACCAGGGCCGCGACGACGTCACCGTCGGTCGTCCCACGCGCCGCCTCGGCTCGCAGGGGGGCGATCGCCTCGTCGTAGGCATGCACGCCCCCGCCGCCGGGCGCCATGTCGATGAGCCGCAGGATGTTCTCGACCGGCTGCGACTCGTTGGGGCGCTTGCGTTCCCCGACCGTCAGCCGCTGGGGAGCAGCACCTTCGAGCACCTGGGAGATGTAGCCCTCGCTGGCACCGGCCGCGCGCATCTTGTCCCCCGCCATCCCGAGGATGGCGTCGCGGCTGGTCGCCACGTTGATCAGGGCGAGGTTGCGGATCGCACGCGACAGTCCTGCGAGCGACTCGGGCGTCTCATCGATCTGGGCGATGATCGAATCGAGGACTTCCTCGAGCCCCATCTGCTCGATGACCTCGGCCACCGAGTCGTCACGCCGCGCCTCCTCGAGCAGGCGCGTACGGAAGAGGCGCTCACGCAGAGACGGATCGAGGTCCATGACCGCGTCGGCGATGGACCGCAGGAGCGACGCCTGATCCTCGGGAAGCTCGAACTGCACGCAGTGCGACAGTGCGCTGATGCGGGATGACAGCTCGACCTCGGGCGCCTCACCGCGGGACGAGGCGAGCGACTCGCGCAGGTACCGGGACAGGAGGTGCGGGTCGCGCAGGACACGGACGAGGACGCGCTGGTCGCGTGGGCGCCCTCCCGCCGCCCCGTCCATGAGCTCGTCGATGCGCTCGATGGTCGGCGGCCAGGGCTCTCCCTCGATCGTCGCGAGCTCGGCCTCGACGACGTCCGTGTCGGCGTCGACGATGCGAGCCGACGCCTCGGTCACCGTCACCGTGCTGACGCCGATCTCCCACAGCATCGACTCGAATCCGCCCTGCACGGTGATGTCCTCGGGCGCGGCATCGAGCACCGAGAGGAACTTCGCGATGTCGGTCTCGTTCGCACCGGCGTGGAACCGCACTTCGGCGAGGTTGCGGGCGTAGAACTCGCGCCCGAACGCGGCGAAGGCCTCTGAGTTCGGGAAGATGGCGCCGCCCTCGTGGAAGAGGCCGTCCTTGGCGATCTGAAGGAGCGCCACGGGCTGACGTTCGAGCACGAGCTTGAGTGCTGCGACCGCCTCCAACGCGCTCTGTCGCGGGATGGCGCTCGAGACCGGATAGAGGTGGACCGCCTTGTACGTGATGTTGAGCTGCTTGACGAAGTTCTCGATGCTCTCGGGAGCGCGCGGAACGGCGTCCCCTGCGGATGCGGACATCGAGGCCCCCCTTCGTCTCGCGGTACTGCGGTCGGATCCCCCGGGGCCGGTGACAAGCGCCGCCCTCATCGATTATGAACCCTGACGGCCCCGCGTGCACGCGTACACGCGTGCGCCTGTGCGCATCCTCCCGGTCGCCGTGTATCATCGCGGCATGGAACAGACACCCATCACGCTCGCCTCAGCCTCGCCGCGCCGTCGGCGCCTCCTCGCGTGGCTCGGGCTCCCGTACGACGTCACGGCCACGGACACCGATGAGGACCTGACGGGGCCGCTTCGGAACGTGCCCCCGGTGCTCGCTCGCTCGATCGCCGCGGACAAGTCCCGTGCGGCCCGGGCCGCATCGCCGGACGCGGGTCTCATCGTGGCATGCGACACGATCGTCATGCTCGATGGCGAGATCCTCGGAAAGCCGGCGGACGAACCCGACGCGCTCCGTATGCTCGCGGCGCTGTCGGGCAGGACGCACGAGGTCGCCACCGGCGTGGCACTGCTGCCCGCGGGCGAGTCCGAGCCGCGCACCTTCGCAGTCGTCACGCCCGTGCTGATGCGTGAACTGGACGACGGGGCGATCTCGACGTGGATCGCGGGCGGTGAGGCGATGGGCTGCGCGGGCGCCTACAACATCGAGGCGATGCTCGCCTCCGTCGACGAGGGCGAGTGCTACCAGAACGTCGCGGGCCTGCCGCTCTGCCACGTCTACGCGCAACTGACGCGCCTCGGTATCTCCGCCGAGTCGCCCGTCGCGGCGTGCGACGAGTCGCGCGGGACGCGCTGCACGCTCGGACCGCGCATCTGCGGTGCGCCGGTGCGCTGAACGGCGATCACACCACCCGCGCGTCAGCCCTTCGTCCCGACCAGGATCACCGACTCGTCCCGGTCGGCCTCGAACGGCAGCGCCTCGTGATTGCCGAACGCCCGCACGAGGCTGAACCCGTTCGCCTCGAGTTCGCCGCGCAGCACGGCGCTCGGCAGCGCCGTGTGCACGGACCGCCGCGACGAGGTCTCCCAGGCGGCATCCGAGGCGTAGCCGCCCGTCGGCCTGTGCAAGGTGACGAAGTCGAATCCGATCCCGGCCTCGACGTAGTCGATGACGCGAAGGAACACCCAGGTGCCGTCGTCGGTCTCTCGCACGACCGGGGCGATCGAACGGATCCGCCCGGCGAGCAGGCGGTCGTGGTTGAGCAGGTGCAGGATGCAGGCGCCGCCGGGCCGAAGGACCGCCGCGAAATCCGCGATCGCTTCACGCAACCCTGGCAGGCCGCTGACGTGCGGAAGCGCATTCCCGGTGCACGTGACGGCGTCGGCAGGTGCAAGGCCGAGCGCGGCGAGCTCGCCGAAGCCGCCCTCGACGAAGGTCACCGAACCGCCGGCCGCGGCGACACGCTCCGCCTCGGCCTTCGCGTTGATCCGGGCCTGCGCGAGCATCGACGCGCTCGGATCGACTCCGACCACCTCGAGGCCCCATCCGGCCCACATGATCGCGTGCTGGCCGGTCCCGCACCCGACGTCGATGATACGGCGCACGGCGTGCGCGCCGAACTCATGCCGGAAGAACGGCGCCTCACGGGCGAGCCGCTTGTTCCAGTCGACGAAGCGGTCGTAGTCGGCCGCCGGCTCGACGACCGCGCCGGGTGTGTCCCGTCCGTCTCCGAACGTCATGGCAGCAGCGGCTCGTCGAGGCGGAAGATGCGCGCGGCGTTGCCGCGCAGCACAAGGTCGCGGTCGCCGTCGGAGAGCCCGAGTTCCTCGAGCGTGCGGACCTGCTGGAACTTGATCCACGTCCGGTACGGCGCGGTGGTGCCGGCGTCGGTCCCGAAGATCACGCGCTCGGGCCCCATCGCCATCAGCGCCCGCTCGAACACCTCCGGCAGGGTCATCTTCGGGACGTGGTAGTCCATCCAGTTGTTCGTGCCGGACGTGTCGACGCAGACGTTCTTGCACTGGTAGGCGACGCGCAGGACCGAGTCGAGCCACCCCGCGCCGAAGTGCGCGATCACGAACTGGGTGTCCGGGAAGTCCCGCGCCACCGGCGAGAGGTCGATGGGGTCGGCGTATCGCAGATCCCCGGTGGGGTCCACGGTCACGCCGTAGTGGATGGTGACGTTGACCCCGAGCTCGGCGACCTTCTCGAAGAACGGGCGGCACGCCGGGTCGGAGAGGTGGTAGCAGCGGTTGACCGGCAGCAGCTTCACGCCGCGGAAACCCGCTGCCACCTCGCGCTCGAGCATCACGGGCGCGCGGGGGTCGCGCGGATCGATCGACGCGAGCGCGTGCACGTGCCCGTTCGCCGCGACGAGGAAGTCGCGCGTCCACTGGTTGTCCGGCGCGATCGACATCACGAGCGCCTTGCTCACCCCGGCGGCCTGCAGCCGCTCGAGGTACCAGCACGCGGTCTCCTGCGGGGTGAGGTCGGGCAGCACGTCCGCGCGCCGGCCGAACTGCTTGCGACGCAACGCGTCCTTGAAGCGCTCCGGCGGGTTCTCCATCGACTCGACGAACTCCCGGAGCAGGCCCACCGTGAACAGGTGGGTATGGCCGTCGATCACGTCACCAGGCCGGGTCGGCGGGGCGGGCTGCAGGGTTCCTTCGGGGGGCAGGGGGCATTCGGACACGCGTCACGCACCTTCGGTCGGTGGAGCGGGTGGCACGGGCGGCACCGGAGCGGCGTCGGCGGCAGCCGGGACGGCCCCGATCGGCGCTTCCGGCACCAGGATCCACAAGACGATGTACGCCGGCACCAGCACGCCCCCGAGGCCGCCGAGACTCGCCAACACGATGAAGGCGATCCGCAGCACGGTGGCGTCGACGGCGAGGTAGTCGCCGATCCCGGCCAGGACGCCGCCCAGCCAGGTGTCGTCGCGAGAGCGGTACAGCCGTGCACCGGACGCCGGCGCCTTCGCCCGCTGTGCGACGAAGATGAGCCCGGCACCGGTGACGATGAGCGCGAGTGGCCACGCGATGCGGTCGAGCAGGTCGAAGACGAAGCCCGGGACGATCCCGGTCGTCCTCAGGAGCAGCCAGCCCCCGAGCGCGACGAGGACGACGCCGGCCGCGACGCCTGCTTTCGAGCGGGTGTCGTTCAAGGTTCCCATTCCTGGCTTCCTCCTAGTAGCGCTGCACGGACACGCTGGCGACTCCGGCGTGGACCGCGATATCGATCGAGGCACCGCTCCCGTCGCCCGTCCACACGGCGTCACCGATGAATCCGTTGCCGTGAGTCCGGGTGAAGTCGGCGGGCATGCCCGGCGCGGTGAGCGCGCCGGACAGGTTCATCATCACGCGCGCCGACTTCGGAACGCGCACCGTGACGTTCGCTGCGCCGGCCGACACGACGATGCTCGGCGTGTTCTCACCGACCGTGATGCGCGCGTCGGACGCGCCGGCATCGATGGTGAGTCTGTCGACCCGCAGGCCGCTCACATCGATGTCGCTCTGGGCCGCGGCCGCGTCGATCTCGAGCATCTTCCAGCGCACATCGCGGTCGAGTTCGATGTCGAGACGGTTGCGGGTCGAAGGCCCGACGATCGTGATCGTGCCGCCCGGCCCCTCGACACGCACATCCGCGACGCCGTCACTGCTCGTCGTGCGCAGCTCCGGTGCGGCTCCCGCGGGCGCCTCACCCCGGATGGATGCCAGACGGGGACCGGCGACGAGCGTCATCCGGGTCGCGACGGCCTGTATCTTCGCGGTCCCCTCCGTGACGGCGGCGTCATGAGGAACGCTGTGCGAGTAGACAGGTCCCCCGGAGCCGATCATCCGCGAAGGGCCCCACGATCCGGCCGGCATCACGAGCGCCCCGTAGAGCAGTCCCGCGATGAAGACGACGCTCGAAAGCGCCCGCAGCCAGTCGCGGTCCGTCGCCTTGCCGATGAGGTCGAGGCCGGCCGAGACCAGCAGGAGCGGCCAGAGTGAGATGATCGACACCCAGACGGCCCAGGGCAGATAGCCCGTCGTGCAGGCGAGCAGGACCCCGCCGAGTGCGACGAGCGACAGCCCGTCGAATACGCGGTTCATCGCCTATCTCCTCCGCACGATGATGCCGACACCGATGCCGATCAGGATCAGCGGCCACAGTTTCGAGATGTCGATACCCGGCAGGAACTGGCCGGCGAGGAAGATGCCGCCCAGGACGATGAGCACGATGCCGCCTATGATGCCGCCGCTGCGCGCCTCCTTCACGGGTCCGCCGTCGACCGGCCCGGCGGCCGGCTGCTGCGGAGCTTCGGGTGTGACATACGGCGGCGGGGTCGTGTACGTAGGAGCGGCGGCCGCAGGCGTCGGCTCGATCGGCGTCACGGGCGGCGGGACCGGGGCCTCGGACGCGGGCGTGGGCGTGGTGTCTGACATGGGCGACTCCTCCTTCGGCGAACTCATGCTTCGGGCATCCCCGATGGGAGCTCGCGCGTGACACGCAGACGCGCGATGCGGCGCCTCCGGACGGCTTGCACGCGGATCTCGGCGCCGTCGACGGAGACACGCTCTCCCGGTTCAGGTATGTGCCCCAGCTCCATGAGAACCCAACCCGCGAGGGTGTCGTACTCCTCGCTCTCAGGCACATCCAGGCCGAGCTTCTCGTTCGCATCCTCCACGGGCAGGCGCCCGTCGACGAGCCACGTCCGGTCGCTGACCTGGTTGATGTAGCGATAGTCGCGGTCGAACTCATCTGCGATCTCGCCGATGACCTCCTCGACGATGTCCTCGATCGTGACCACACCGGCGGTCCCGCCGTGTTCGTCGACGACGATGACCATGTGGTTGTGCGACCCGCGCATCTCCTGCAACAGGTCGAGGATGGGCTTGGTCTCGGGAACGAACGCGGGCGGCCGCATGACGCCGGCGATCGGCTCGTCCACCCTCCCGGCTGCGATCGGTCCGAGCAGGTCCTTGAGCAGCGCGATACCGACGACGGTGTCGGGATCGTCGTGGAAGACCGGCATCCGGGAGAAGCCCGTCCCGCGGAAGTGCGGCAGCGCCGCGCCGACCGTCAGCGTGTCCTCGAGCATCTGCGCGTCGACACGCGGGACCATGATCTCGCGCGCCACGGTGTCCCCGAGCTCGAACACCTCGTGGATCATCCGCTTCTCTTCGTCGAGCAGGCTGCCCTGCTCGGTCACGAGGAGCTTGATCTCCTCCTCGGTCACCCCGGACTTGCCCTGTCCCGGCTTCGCGCCGATCAGCGGAGCTACGAGATCGGTCGAGCGCGACAGCACCCAGATGAGCGGCGAGACAGCCAGGGAGAGCCAGGTGATCGGAATGGCGACGGACGCGGCGACCTTCTCCGCCCGCTGCAGCCCGAGGCGCTTGGGCGCGAGCTCTCCGAAGACGACCGTGACGTAGGTGACGAGCAGCGTCACGACGAAGACGGCCATGCCCGAGGCCAACCCGTTTCCCATCCACGAGATACCGGCCGAACGAAACCAGGCAGCGACGGGTTCCTCGAACGTGACAGCGGTGAACGCCGAGGCGCCGAAGCCGCATAGCGTGATGGCGACCGAGATCGCTGAGAGGAGCCTCGTCGGATCGTCGACGAGTCGGATGGCCGCGGCGGCTCCGGTCGAACCCCGTTCAGCGGCCGCCTGGAGCGCGGTTCGACGCGCTGAGACGAGTGCGATCTCCGCCGCGACGAAGTACCCCTGCGCCACGATCAGGAGCGCGATGGCGACGATCTGTACTCCGTAGGGGCCCATAGGGTCTACCTTACCAAGACCTGCTAGCCGATAACACCAATGGGAGCGTGCGGAAGCGTGCGCGCCCGGTCTCGTGCGCGATGCGTCGGGCCCCCGTCCCTCGTCGTGGACGCGCGCTCGCGGTTGAAGGACAATCGCCCACGGACACGAGAGCCAGCATGAGTGCCGGAAGGTGCAGGCGACGATGGAGCGACCCGGACAGGGCGCCGACATAGAGCAGATCGTTCGGGGGCTGACCGCCGCCTCCAAAGCGCTGCGCCTGTACCCGCCGACGAGCCCGATCCCCCGTCAGGCGGTCGACCTCGCCGCGGGTGCGCTCGCCGGTGCGCTCTCGGTCGAGCCGGTCCTCTCGTTCAAGGTCGCCCGGGACGGACTCTCCTACGACGGCCAGACCGTCGCCCCCGGTGCACCGGGCGCCGCCGAACTCGCCACGGCCCTGCGTGACCACGGCGTCGCGGAGCTGGACTTCACGCCCGGGATCTCGCTGGACGAACTCATCGCCTTCCTCACTGCCATCGGTGAGAAGCCCGAGGAACTGCGCGACGCGGGCGGTATCGGCGCCGTACTCCAGCGCGCCGGCTGCGAGCACATCCGCACCGCAGCGGTGACCCTCACGGTCATGGACATGAACAAGCCCGAGGCGATCGAGGACCTCGACGGCTTCCTTCGCGACCTCGCCACCGATCCCGACAAGGTGGCGGCGTGGCTGCGTGTCGCCGTGAAAGGCGACCTCACGGCGCTCTCGGCTGGTCTGGCCGATCTGGCCGCCGCCGCCGGAGAGGGCAACAGAGAAGCGCTGACCTCCTCGATCGCGACCGCGTTCCTGCAACTCGACAACGACGGTCGCGACTCGCTCATCGGCCTGGGACTCGAGACCACGCCCACACGCGACCTGCTCGCGAGCGTCTTCTCCCGGGTCCCTCCGCGCGAGGTCGCCGGCAGTCTCGCGTTCGGCGCGTACGGCAACAACATGCTCTCGATGTCGAACGCGCTCTCCCGCCTGCCGCTCGCCGAGCGGTTCGGCGATGTCATGGCACAGGTCAAGGACATCCTGCCGACGCTGGGGCGCGAGGCCAAGGAGATGTCGTTCCTCGATCACATGGTGCAGGTGCGCATGAGCGGCGTCGCTGAGCCTGCGCTCGCGGCATCGCAGCCCGTCTACCAGAAGGTCGCCGAACTGGCCGCTCTCGCTCCCGAGCAGATCGCCGGGGCGCGTGACGCGGTCACACGGTCGGCCGGCAGGGCCGATCAGGCCGCGGTGGCCACACTGCTCCGCCTGCTGGACCAGCAGGAGGACCTCGCGCTGTACCGACGCACGCTCGATAGCCTCGCGGGGATGGTCCCGTCGCTGATCGAGAGCGGCCACATCGAGATCGCAGCGCAGGCGCTCCACGGGATGGTCGAACGAGAGTCCCGCGGCTCGCAGACATGGCCTGAGCTCACGGAGATGCTGCGCGCGGCCGTCGCCGAGGCGACCGGCCCGAGGACGATGAAGGCGCTCATCACCGCGGCGGCGGCGGATCCGACCAAGGTCGGTGCGGCGCGGGACATCGTCCAGCGCGCCGGGGACGCATCGCAGGCCGCATTCGTCGAGGAGGCACTCGCGGTCAAGCCCGACGGGCTGCGGATCGCCGAGGCAGTCGTCGGACGCCGGCTCATCGACATGCTCTCCGCTGCGGCCTCCCGCGCGCAGTGGTTCCAGGTCGCTCCGCTCGTCGCCACGCTCGGAAGGGAGTCCGAGGCGAGGCCGCAGGCCGCGATCGAGATGCTCATGCATCGCCCGGACGAACAGACGCGTCGCGAGGTGGCCGCCGGGCTGGCCGCCGCCGGCGGACCGCTCGCCGTCCGTCACCTCGCCACGCTGCTGCGGGACTCGTCGACCGAGGTCGCGATCGCGGCCGCGCGCGCGCTCGGACGCATCGACGCGCCGGGCGCGGCAGCCACGCTGGCGGAGCGACTGGCGTCCATGGATATGGACAACAAGGACTTCGCGGTCGCCCGCGAGGTCATCATCGCGCTCGCTCGATGCACGGATCAGGCGGCGACCGACGCGCTGTCCGCGATCGCGAACCGGCGCGCCCTCATCAAGCGCGGCCACTTCGCTGAGATCAACGAGCTGGCCCGTCAGGCCCTCGCGCAGCAGCAGAAGGGCGGTGGTGTCTAGATGAGCGCTGAACACCTCGTCGCCGCCGTATCGGGTTCCCGTCGTGCCGTCCAGCTCTACCCGCCCGCGCACCCCAGCCACGTCGAGTCCATCTCCTCACTGGTCCAGGCGGTCACCGAGCTCACGTGCGACGGATCGTTCGTGCTCAACCTGCACGAGGGCCGGCTCTACTCGGGCTCCGATGTGCTGTCGGGTGACAGCCCGGCGGCCGCGTCGCTCTCCGAGACGATGGAGCGCCACCACATCGAGTCGCTGACATTCGAACCGGGATTCACCCCGACCGACGCCGTGGCACTCGCCGACGTCCTCAACCTGCGCCCGTCCGCCGAACTCGATGTGGAGAGCGAACTCGGCGCTCGCGGAGCGATGTTCATCATCGTGGCCGCTCTCAAGGTCGGCGACGAGGAGCGCGTGGAGCGCGAGGAGCGCGACCGACGCCGCCAGCAGGACCGGGCGCTGTACCGCCAGCTGATCACCGCCCTGCGCGGCATCGACCAGGGCGCGAGCTCGGGAGCCTCGCCGGACCTCGAGAACGCTTCACGCATGGTCGGCGACATCATGAGCCGCATGGTCGAGGACGAGAGCGCCGTGCTCGGCATGGCGATGATGAACTCCAAGGACGACTCGTCGCTGTTCCACTCGGTCAACGTGATGATCTACGCGCTCACGCTCGGGCTGGGTCTCGGGCTTCCCGACGAGGGCCTCATGTCGCTCGGCATGGCCGCGATGCTGCACGACATCGGCAAAGCGGCCTTCGACGCGAGCGACCCGGAGCAGGCGCGCGCCGCACAGGCGCTGCACCCGAAGGTCGGGGCCGAGATCCTCGCGCGCATCGCTGATGCGGACCGCACGCCCATGCTCGTCGCCTACGAACACCATATGGGGATCGACGGCTCGGGCTACCCGGATCGGCCGGCCGAGTACGTGGGGCATCCGTACTCCCGCATGGTCGCCATCGCCGACCGCTACGAACACCTGACCAAGGGCGACGCCGGCGTCGCGCTCTCGCCCGACCGTGGCGTGATGCAGATCCTACGCGAGGCGGGCAAGTCGCTCGACCCGTTCTTCGCGCGGCTCTTCGTCCGGGCGCTCGGGGTCTTCCCCGTCGGCTGTGTCGTGCGGCTCTCGGATATGTCGATCGCGGTCGTACGCGCGAAGGGCGAGGATCTCCTGGCACCGAGCGTCAGCGTCGTGTACGGGCCCGATGGCGAGGAGTTCGAGCGTCCGGTCGACGTCGATCTGGCCGACGACGGCCGCACTATCGTCGAGGTGGTCGATGCCGACACGCTGCGGCTGAACGTGGCGGACAAGATCTAGCGCGCGACTCACGAGACAACGAACGGACGGCCCGTCCCCGAGGGGGCGGGCCGTCCTGTTGCCAGACGAGTCCGGAGCCCTAGGATCCGTGCGGGTTGATCTTGTGCAGGACGAGTGCGATCAGCGCCAGCCGGCGGCCCCGCTCCTGACACGCGTCGACGAACTTCCCCACCGTATCGCGCATCTCGGGAGTAGGCCGGTAGCGGATCAGTCCGCCCGCGCACTGCAGCATCTTGTCCTTGCAGAGCTCGTCGACCTCGCCCTGGAGCTCCTCGACCCGACGGCCAAGGCGCGAAGCGAGTCCTTCCAGGTCCAGAACGGCCTCGGGGTTGCGGTGGAAGAAGACAAGGATGTCCCAGGTCAGGAGAGACCTGACATACCTGTCCACGAACTTCATGATGGAGGGGCCAAGGACCCCCTCGAGTTCGTACACCCCACACCTTCCCCGCCCGGAGTGCAGTATTCCTGTTGTGGTATCGGCCTGCGGATGAGTTGCCGATGTGACGACCGTCGCAGATAGGGCGACGAACGGCTACCTGACCGAGACGTGTCCGGGCAGAGTGTAACCCAACCCCTTAGGTGGTCGTGCGCGTACCGTGCGAGCGGGCGGTATTGCACATTCAGCGCTACTGTGAGCGGACGAACGGCTTGATGAACGGTCGGCTGAACGGCAGGCGTGACCCGGTCCCCGAACCTGGTGTAGTGTCTCCCCGACAGCATCGACCCATCGGCCACCAGGAGGCGCCACGCCATGTCGGTCACCAACGGGGACACCGTACGAGTGCACTACACAGGGACGCTCGATGATGGCGAGCAGTTCGACTCGAGTGCCGGCAGGGAGCCGCTCGAGTTCACGGTCGGCGCCGGCCAGGTCATCCCCGGCTTCGAGACGGCAGTGCTCGGCCTCGAACCGGGTGGGACGGCGACGGTCACGATCGCGCCGGATGACGCGTACGGACCCAGGCACGAGCAGCTGGCCCAGACTGTATCCAAGCGCGACTTCGCCGAGGAGCCCCTCATCGGCATGATGGTCAATCTGACGTCTCCTGACGGCGACCATCTGCCCGGTGAGATCGTCGCCATCGATGGCGACGACGTCACGCTGGACTTCAATCACCCGCTGGCCGGCAAGACGCTCACGTTCGCCGTGGAACTCGTCGAGATCGTACCGGTCGGGTGAGACGGCTCTGATCCGCACTCGAGCAAAGGGCCCCGGCGCTACGTCGGGGCCCTTGCTCATGCCGGTGCGTACCCGGCGAAGGATTCGATGTGCATGACATCGTCGGGCAGTCCGAGCTGCGCCGCCACGCGCTTCATCGCCTCGACCATCTGTGGCGGGCCCGACACGAACCAGTGGCGGCCGTCACACGGGTCGGTGTGGTTCCGGACCACGTCGGCCGTGATGAACCCTCGCTCGCCTTCCCATCCGGGAAGCGGCACCTGCAGGACGTGCACGACCCGGATCCCGGGCACATCGGCAGCGACCGCATCGAACTCCAGCTTGAACGGGATGCACGACTGGTCCAGGTTGCCGTAGAACAGCAGGACGTCCAGGCCGGAGGAACGCCCGACGGCGTCCCGGATGATGGACCGCGCCGGAGTGATACCGACACCCCCGACGAGGAACCCCACCCGCCCCACGCCGTCAGGGACCGTGAGGCGCCCACGCGGACCCGTGAAGGTCACATCATCGTGTGGCTTGAGCGCGAGCAGCGCATCCTTGAACGCGCTGCCGGTGAGCCGGGTCGTGAGCTCGATGTGCGGATCACCCGGGGCGTCGGCGTGGGAGAAGTGCTTGGTCTGGGGCCCCTCACGCGTCTGGAGCGTGAGGGAGAAGTACTGACCGGGGACGAAGGTGTACCCGTCCGGCTTGCCGAACCGGAACGTCCCGGTGTGCGGCGCGCAGGGGATGTGCACGTGGAACGGGACGGTGTAGGTGCTGCCGCTCACTCCGGAAGCACCACGCCGCGCGCGGCCAGCGCCTCGAACTCCGCAGCGGGCACAGGTCGGCTCACCAGGAAGCCCTGGATCTCATCGCACCCGAGGTCCCTGAGATACCGGCACTGCTCCTCGGTCTCGACGCCCTCCGCGGTCACCTTCATCTTGAGCGAATGCGCGAGGCCGACGACCGCCTCGACGATGGTCATGTTGTCGGGGTCGTTCGGGATGTCCATGACGAAGGAACGGTCGATCTTGAGCGTGTCGAAGGGGAATCGCCGCAGATACGACAGGGACGAGTAGCCCGTACCGAAGTCATCCACCGACAGCCCCACGCCGAGCTCGTTGAGCCGAGCCAGCACGACCGCGGCTTCCTTCGGGTCGCTCATGACGACCGATTCCGTCAGTTCGAGGACCAGGCGATCCGGCGACAGTCCCGTCTCGCGCAGGACATCACGGACCGTGTCGAGCAGCCCCGGCTGAGCGAACTGCCGCGCGGAGATGTTGACGGAAACGCGCAGAGCGCGCCCCGCGTCCTGCCACGTCTTCGCCCGGTGGCACGCGGCCTCCATCACCACGCGCCCCATCGGGACGACCAGACCCGTGTCCTCCGCGACCGGCACGAACTCGTACGGACCGAGCAGTCCGCGCTCCGGGTGGTTCCAGCGCACGAGCGCCTCGCACCCGATGATCTCGCCGGTCGTAAGCGACGTCACGGCCTGGTAGTACGGCTCGAGCTCGCCGCGTTCGAGCGCCCGCCGAAGCTCGGCCTCGGTCCGCAGCGCCTTGACCGCCTCGGCATGCATGAGCGTGTCGAAGACCTCGTAGCGGCTGCGGCCGGCCTCCTTGGCGCGGAACATCGCGGTCTCGGCGTCGCGCAGCAGCTCCTCCGCCCCCTGATCCGCGTGGCCCGACATCGCGATCCCGACGCTCGCCGTCACGAACACCTGTTGGCCGCCGGCATCGAAGGGCTTCTCGAAGGCCGCGACGACCTGCTCGGCCAAGCGTTCGGCATCGGCCGGATCGTCGAGATCGTCGAGCAGGATCGCGAACTCGTCGCCGCTGAAGCGCGCCACCGTATCGCCCTGCGAGACGATCGCCCCGAGGCGCGTCCCGGCGGTCATGAGCAGGGCGTCGCCCGCCCCGTGACCGAACGACTCGTTGACCGTCTTGAAGCGGTCCAGGTCGACGTAGAGCACCGAGAACGCGTACCCCTCGCGGCGATCACGAAGCCGGTGGTAGAAGCGGAGGCGGTCCAGGAAGAGGTTGCGGTTCGGGAGGCCGGTGAGTTCGTCGTAGAGCGCGTTGCGCAGGAGCTGCTCCTCCTGCCGCTTGCGGTCGGTCACGTCCGTCAGGGAGCCGGCCATCCGGTAGGGCGTCCCGTCGTCGCGGCGGAGCGCCTGCCCTCGTGACAGCATCCACGCCGTTCCTCCATGAGCGTCGAGTACCCGGTACTCACTCTCGAAGTGTGGCGTGAGCCCCCGTTTGTGCAGATCGATCTCGAGGTCGAGGCGCTCGGCGTCCTCCGGCACGACGCGGTCGATCCACTGTCCGACGCGGATGAGCGGCTCGTCATCGCGCAGGCCGAGGAGCGCGCGGAAGCGCGGCGAGGCGAAGAACGACCCCGAGTCGAGGTCCCAGTCCCAGATACCGTCGTTCGCGCCGCGAACGGCAGCCGCATACCGCTCCTGGCTGACCAGCAGCGCCTCCTCAGCCTCCTGCTCCTTGGCCACCGCGCTCGACAGCTCCTGCACGAGGAGCGTCTTCGCGTTGCTCTCGTCCCGCAGCCGTCGCGCGGTCGCGTGCAGCTCCTCGTTCGCCGTCTCGAGTTCGAGGAGCTTCTCGTAGAGCTTGTTGGATATGCGCTCCCCGTACTCGCGCAGCATCGCGGAGTCCTCAGGCTCGACCGTCTCATGCTCCGCCGCCACGCGGGCGGCACCCAGCAGGCGCGCCACCTCGGCGATGATCACGTCGGGCTCCTGCGGCTTGATGAGGAACGTGTCGACGCCGATCGAGAGTGCGAAGCGCTTGTCAGCCGCGTCGCCGAACGAGGCGGTGTAGACCATGATCGGTATGTCGCGCGTCTCCGGATCGCTGCGGAGCCGGACGCACATCTTGTAGCCGTCCATGCGCGGCATCAGGATGTCGGTCACGACCAGGTCCGGCGCGAACTCCCGGACGCGCTCCAGCCCGTCGAGGCCATCCACGGCACTCGCTATCTCGTAACCCTGAGAGCGCAGGATCGACTCGAGCAGGTACCGAGAGGCCTCTTCGTCATCGACGACGAGCACTTTCACGACGATTCGCTCCCGAGGTCCACGATCGGACCGATCGGCACAGTGAACACGAACTCGGAACCGACACCCTCCTCGCTGGCGGCTGTCAGGCCGCCTCCGAGCAGGTCGGCGAGTTTGGCGCAGATCGACAGTCCGAGACCGGCGCCCTCAGGACGCGAACCGTCCGAGAGCCGCACCTGCCGGAACTCCTCGAAGACGTAGGGCAGCTCCTCAGCGGGAATCCCGGCGCCGGTGTCGCGCACGCGGATCCTGACGACATCCCTCTCGCGCTCGACGATGAGATCGATGCGACCGGCGCCGGTGAACTTGATCGCGTTCTCGAGCAGCCCCCGGACGATCTGCACGAGCTTGCGACGGTCCGAGACGATCTGCCCCGGCTCGGTCGGAAGCGAGAGGACCAGGTCGGATCCCGCCGTGTCGGCCTGCGCCTGGACGCTGTCCACGAGCGCACTCATCACGGTATCGATCTCGAACTGCTCCCACAGCAGTTCGGTCTTGCCCGCCTCGATACGAGCCACATCCAGAACGTCCTCGATGGTGTCCATGAGGCGTCGGCCCGCCTGATAGATGATATCGAGCTGACGGCGCTGCTCGACGTTGAGCGGGCCTGACATCTCCTGGAGCAACACGCCGGAGAAGCCGATGACGGAGTTCAGCGGCGTGCGGAGTTCATGCGACATGCTCGAGAGGAAGCGGATCCGGGTCTCGGTCGCCTGCTGGAGGCGCCGGTTGGCCGTCATGAGTTCCTCGGTACGCTCCTTGACCATACGCTCGAGGTCACGGCGGTAGCTGTCCAGCTCGAGTTCGGACTCCTTGCGCTCGGTGATGT
>JAUSAU010000064.1 GCA_030652345.1 Coriobacteriia bacterium | reverse complement strand
AGGAACTCGCTCTTGGCGCGATTGGCCTCATTGGCGGCCTCGGCGGCGTAGGTCAGCGCTTCCTCGACGCGCTTGCGCTGCGTGATATCGACCATGACGGTGAGGAGGCAGTCGCGGCCCTGGCTGCGGATGATCTCGCCGGAGAACAGGCCATCGATGATCGAGCCGTCCTTGCATCGCGCCTGGAGCTCGCAGTCGACGATCCGCCCGTTCTTCTTCAGTTGTTCGGCGACGTCCGATTGCGCCGCCTCACTGGCGAACAGCCCGAGGCCTGCGCTGGTCTTTCCGATGATCTCATCGCGTTCGTAGCCCAGTGTTCGCAGAAAGGCGTCGTTCACGTCGGTGAAGCGACGGTCGGGCAGGTCGTTGACGGCCATGGGCGCGGGGTTGCGGCGGAACAGCCGGTCGAAGCGCTGCAGCGCCTCCTGCTCCGCGGTGAGGTCCTTGCAGATACCGAATATGCAGTCCGAGCCGTTCCACTTCCCGAGCCACACACGCGTCTCGACCGGGACGAGCGCGCCGCTCGCCGCCTGCAGCGGCAACGGGCAGGTCTCACGTTCGCGCCGGAACATCTGAGCGAAGATCTCCTCCGCCTCGCTGCGCTTGTCGGCAGGATGGAGATCGAGCACGTGCATCGTGCTGAGTTCGTCGCAACTGTAACCAAGGCTGTCGCACATGGCCCGGTTCGCATACAGGATCGTCCCGTCGGGCCGCCCCACCACGATCATGTCGCCGATCGTCTCGAAGAAGGCGCGGAAGTTCTCGTCGCTCTCGCGCAAGGCGGTCTCGGCGGCCTCGATCCTTCGGGTGTCCGTCACTTCGTGCGCGACGCCCAGTACGCCGATCAACTCACCGGCCTCGTCATAGACGGGGGTCTTCACCGACTCCACGAGAGCGCGGCGGCCGTCGTCGGCGAACGTGAACCACTCCTCGAAGGTGACGGCGTGTCCGGACTTGATGGCCCGACGGTCGTGACGTCGGAAGGCCCGTGCGGACTCCGCGTCGACGAAGTCATCGTCCGTCCTGCCGAGGATCTCATCGGGGGTGAGGCCGAACGCACGCGCGACAGCCTCGTTGCACGCGACGTATACACCGTCGCGATCCTTGAGCCACGACGGCTCCGGGATGGATTCGACGACGGTGCGTATGAGTGTGCCGGTGCGGCCGCTGTCCACGATCGCCCCCTTGCCCTTGCTGAAACGGCACCGCGGCGTCGCTTCATCCTGGGTGCTCCAGCCCCCCTGAACATCGCTATTCCCGTAAGCACCCGCATGCGTGCTGCTGTGAGACGCTGAATCCGACGAGCGCGAGGTGCGCGTGTGCGCTCGCGAGACCGGGGACTGGACGGCCGGGCGTACAATGGGAGGGCAACGTGCGGCCTCCGCCGGGGGCCCTCCCGCAGACCTTGGAGGCGCTCCATGCGCATCTCCCTCTCGCGATCCCGGGGACTCGGGTTCGCATCCCTCACCCTGCTGCTCGCGCTCACCTGCGTCGTGCCGGCGGCCAGCGCCGGGGACTCCGTCATCGCGACGGTCCCGGTCGGGGACGGTCCCATCGCGATCGCGCTCAACCCGCTGTCGCACCACGTCTTCGTCGCGAACTACAACGCGGGAGACGTGTCGCTGATCGACGGTGTGACCGACACGTATGAGGCGACGATCGGTGCGTCGGCGTCGAAGTTTCCCATCGCGGTCGTCGTCGATCATCTCGCGCCGGCGCCCGTCGCCTTCGTAGGTAACTTCTGGACCGGCACGATCGATGTCCTGGACGAAGGCAGCCGGACGATCACGCAGACCGTGCCCGTCGGAGCGAGCCACGGCGGCGGCCCGCTCTCGTTCGCCGTCGACATGGCCAGTACCCCGCACCGTCTCTTCGCCGCGATCTACGGCCGCCGGGAGGTGCGCGTCTACGATGCCGGCACCATGTCGCAGATCGCCACGGTCCCCGTCGGGAACCTGCCGCGCTCGATGGCCTTGTACATGGGCGCGGGCGATACACAGCGGCTCTACATCCTCAATCGCGCGGACAACACCGTGACGGTCGTGAACGCCTCGACCTACGCGGTGATCGGAACGGTGCCGGTGGGGGCGGGCGCCAAGGCCGTCGCCGTCGACCAGGATTCCGGCAACGCGTACGCCACGGCCGAGACGTCCTCCAACGTGACGGTCATCGGACCCGCCGCGACAGTGCTGGCCACCGTCGATGTCGGCGCCACGCCACGCGGGCTCATCGTGGACGCCTCGCGCGACCGCCTCTTCGTCTGCAACGCCGGTGGCGGCACCGTGAGCGTGATCAGCACCACCGACTTCTCGCATATCGCGACGCTGACCGTGGGCACGCAGCCCCAGTCGCCGGCGCTGGACGAGGTGGTGGGCAAGCTCTACGTCGCCAACTACCAGAGCGACACGGTCTCGATCATCGACGCGTCGCTGACGGTGAGCACGGTGCCCGTCGGCCTCGACCCGTCCCGGATCGCCGTCGACGCCGCGAACACGCCGCACAAGGCCTACGTCACGAACACCCTCGGCGACTCAGTGAGCGTGATCGATGAGCCGGCCCCGGCCCCCACTCCGGCCCCGGCTCCGCTGGGCCCGCTCGCGCTCCCGCTCACTGCCCCGTTGCCGGGCGTGTCGAGTCCCTCGTACGCGCCGCCTGTCGAACTCGTGGTCGACTCTTCGACGCCCGGTCCGGACGGGTCGCTCACGGTGACCGGACGGGCGATCGATGTCCGCACGCCGGTCGCTCTGCCGATCCAACGCGTCTACTGGCGCCTGCCCGGAGAGACGGCTTGGCGCGACGTCGAGATCCTGTCCGGGTTGGGAACCATCACGGCCTCCTGGCGCATCGTATACACCCCGGCGGCACCGGGCACCACCACCATCGAGGTCTCCGCCATCGACGCCGCCGGCGCGACCTCGAGCAACTGCGACACGGGCGGCGACGCCGGCTCGCTCTCACAGATCGCGGTGATCACGCTGGGCACTGCGTCTCCGAGCGAGCCCCCGACCGAGCCCCCGAGCGAGTTGCCGAACAGCGGCGTGTCCGTCGGACGTCCTCTGTCTCCGCATTCGGTCCGCCACGGGCGACCGTTCCTCGTGTTCGGTACGCTCAGCGCCCGGCACCGGATCGGCACGAGGCCGGTCACACTGCTGTGCTATCGCTCCATCGAGGGGGTCTGGACACTGGTTCGCCGGGTCCCGATGCGTATCGTCCGTTCCGGCCGCATGACCCGCTATGCGGGCTACGTGCGGCTGCCGGCAGCGGGCCGCTGGCGCCTCATCGCGCAGCACGCGGATGTCGGGAAGAGGCCCGATGTGTCGCCCGCGCGTTCCATGCGAGTCAGATAGCGAGGATCGGATCGGTCGCCTACTCGTTATCGGCGTCCGGCTCGGTCTCCTCTTGCTCTTCCCGGGCGTGGCAGAAGACGCAGTAGGTGGGGGCGTGGCACCCGAGGCAGAAGGCGACGCCGCGCTTCTCGACCATGGCGGGATGCTGGGCGAGCCACGGCCCCTTGGTCGGCTCGAACCCCTTGTGGTGGCACATCCCGCACATGTCGGCCTTGCCGGTGTGGCACTTCGCACAGATGGAGCGGTCCCGCGTAGCGGTGACGCCGTGCCCCGTCTTGCCCGCCTCCCAGCCGACCGGGTGCGGCATCGGCACGCCATGGCAGTCGCCGCAGAACGTGGCAGCATGACACATCGAGCACTGCTGGATGCCCTTGAGCGCCGCTTTGCCGTGAAGCGAGGTCCACTTCGTGGGGCCGTGTGAGGCGGGACGCTTGTTGAACGACGCCGGGTGGCATGCGGTGCAGGCGCCGGAGGCCTTCGGGTTGCTCGGCTTGCCATGACAGTTGAAGCACTGCTCCATCAGGAGGAGCGGCTTCTCGTAGCCCGGGGTGGGGTGCGCCGTCCACACGTGGCACGACATGCACGACTTGTTCCGCTTGGCGTGCTCCTTGTGGTCGATCAGGGTGCCGTAGCGCATGGTCACCTTGCGGGAGGGGTCGTGGCACTGCTCGCAGGTCGAGTCGGGCACGGTCACGGTGCTCATGATCGAGGTGCCCGGCGTCGCCGCGTAGCCGGCTGAGAAGTGCGCGTCGAGGTCGCGACCGAGCATCGCACCCCGAGCCAGCAGTGTCTGCGGGAACTGGTACCAGGGGCGCGGCGTCTCGTGGCACGAGGGGCACCCGACGCGGTTGTGGGGAGACTGCTCCCAGGTCACCACGGCGGACTTCATCTCGTGACACGCACCGCACAGGGTGGGGGAGGCCGTCACGTAGGTCGCGACGGCGCCGAGGGCGAGGACGCCCACGATCACAGCGACGGTGATCCACGCGGCGCGTACGACCGCGTGTGATCTCGATGCGCCATCTTCTGGAGTGCCCATGACATCCAATCCGGTGCCGTGATCCGGTCCCGGCGTGCCCCGATCGGACCCTTCGCCACACCCGACGGTACGTACGGTGTTGGCATCGCGTCAAGCAGCGCTCGTGCCGCCTGACGGCCGTCGTGCACGGTGCTCACATAACCCTAATATGACGCCAACCGACAGCCAATAATGGCAGGCGCGCCCGGGAACATACTCCTGCCTAGGTTCTTGCATACCCTTCGACCGGGCTCGACCCGGCCGGAGCCCGCAGGGACGCGATGGGCTCCACGAGACGGGCAGGAGTGCACATGGCTGGATCACTGTCATGTTCGGCGGCGAGTCCCGGCAGGGGCGGGCCGGTTCTGATGCGCCGCTCCGTCGCACTGCTTGTCCTCGCCACGGCGCTGTGGGCGTCGGTGACGCCGGCGTTCGCCGGGCAGGCCGGCTCCGGCGAACTGTTCTTCTACCCGTGCACGAGCTGCCACCCGGTGACGATGATCCCGGGCACCGAGGATCCGTCGCGGCCCCTCCCCAATGGTTTCAAGGGCCACGACGTGACGCTCGAGGGCCACGACAAGCTCGGCCGCGACGACGTGGCGTGTCTGACGTGTCACGACGATCCCGCGAAGGATCCCGGCAAGCTCAAGATCGCCGGCGGCGGGGTCGTCGACATCAAGGGCGACGTCTCGCAGGTCTGCTACCGCTGCCACTCTGCGAAGTACAAGGAGTTCAAGGCCGGGACGCACGGCCGCGGCCAGCCCAAGTGCACCGCCGCCGGATGCCACGACCCCCACACTCCCGGCTACATCTATGCGGGCCCGCTCCTTCCGTTCACGGGCAGCGGGTTCCAGTTCAAGGTCCTCTCCGAGCGGGCCGTCTTCTCGCCCCTCGCCTCGCCCCCGCCGGCCCCCCCGGTCTCCACGCCCCTCTGGTTCTCCGCGGTCGCCGCGGTCGCCGCAGTGCTCGTGGTCGGCCTGGCCGGCAGGATCGTCCTCGAAAGGCAGAAGCGATGAGCCACGACATCGAGCACGACGAGACCCGGGACGACGCTCCCGTTCAGACGACGTTCTCGCGGCGCAACTTCCTGCGCAGTCTCGGCATCTCGGCCGGCGTCATCGCCGCGGGCACGGTGCCCGCAGTGATCAGCGCGCTTCCGGCATCCGCGTCGGGTGCCGAGGGTGCGGAAGGTTCGTCCGAAGCGCCGGGCGGCGAGAACCCGCTGGCCCGGATCATCGAGGAGGACGGCCCGGTCAACTACCCCGGAAAGCCGGTCTACTACGCCGACCCTCCCGGCAAGCAGAAGTGGGCGATGGTCATCGACGTCAAGGCGTGCGTCGGGTGCCGCAAGTGCGTCTACGCCTGCGTCAAGGAGAACAACATCGGCCGCAACTCCGGCTTCACCTACATCCAGGTGCTCGAGATGGAGCAGGGCGCGATCGACCTGGAGACCGCGGACCTCAACTACACAGAGGCCGGCCGGCCGGACAAGTGGTACATGCCGGTCCAGTGCATGCACTGCGCGAAGCCGACCTGCGTCTACGGCTGTCCCGTGAAGGCCACGTGGCGGGAGCCTGACGGCACCGTCGTCATCGACTACAACAAGTGCATCGCGTGCAGGAACTGTATGGTCACGTGCCCGTACGGCGCCCGGCACTTCAACTGGGTCGAGCCCGAGGTCCCCGAGAACGAGATCAACCCGAAGGTTCCGCTCGAGGACAAGGCGGGCGTCGTGGAGAAGTGCACGTTCTGCATCCAGCGCACCCGCAACGGGATGACCACCAAGTGCACCGAGGCCTGTCCTGTGGGAGCACGCAAGTTCGGTGACCTGAACGACCCGGAGAGCGAGGTCTCGGTGCTCCTGAAGACACGGCGCGTGTTCAGACTCAAAGAGTCGATGGGTTCCGAACCCATGATCTGGTATGTGGGGTGACGGGACATGACTGACTCGAAGATCACGCGTCCCGGGGTCAAGCGCATCATCGGCGTCGACCTCGACCTCGGAGCCCTCAAGACCGCAAGCCCGCGCTACTGGGCGTTCGTGTCGCTGCTTCTGGTCGTGGCCACCTTCGGCCTGACCGCCTGGGGCAGCGCTCTCGGCGGCGGCGGCGGTGTCATGGGCATGCGCGACAGCTACCCGTGGGGCCTGTGGTTCGTGAACTACATGTACTACGTCGGGCTCGCGGCCGGTGGCCTCATCGTCTACGCCGCTGTCCACCTCTTCGGCGCACACCAGTTCCATCCGCTCTCGCGCATCGCGGTGCTCCAGGCCGGCGTGCTCGTCATGATGGCGTTGCTCGGCATCATCACCGACATGGAGCGCCCGTGGCGTGCGGTGTGGATGCTCGTGACGCCGAACCCGACGTCGCCGTTCGTCTACACCGGCAGCGCCGCGACGATCTACATGCTCATCGCCTTCTTCGACCTGTGGGTCCTGCTCACCGGTTGGGGCGGGGAGAAGCTCGCGTTCCGCCTCACGCTCGTCGCCCTGCCGTTGGCGATCTATATGCACACGACCACCGCGTTCGTGCTCTCGATGAACAAGTCGCGCGAGCTGTGGAACTCGGCGGTCATGGTGCCGATCTTCCTGACCTCGGCGACCGCATCCGGCGTGGCGCTGCTGATGATCTTCGCGTACACCCTGCAACACTTCGGCGTGCTCAAGTTCAAATCGAGCATGTTCCGCAGCCTGTCGACCCTGCTCGCGACGGTCATGATCATCGACCTGTTCCTGCTGGTGGTCGAGGTCATCGCGATCTTCTGGCCGACCTCGGCCCAGCCGGGACACGCGATGCGGATGGCCGTGTTCTTCACCGGCGGCTATGCGTGGGCGGTCCTGCCCGTCTTCGTACTCGGGTTCACCGCGTTCTTCATCCTGCAGCGACGCAAGACACGGCACCTGCCGATCGTGCAGCTCACCGCTTCCGGGCTCTACGTCGTCGCCGTCTACTTCAAGCGCTACTCGCTCATGGCGATGGGCTTCGCGATCGACCCGCTCGGCCAGCACGCGGCGGTCTTCGTCCCGAGCCTGACCGAGGTCGGTATCGCCCTGTTCATCCTGTCGCTCGGACTCCTCACGGTGACCGCGGCGGCGAAGGTCCTGCCGCTCGAGGTGCCCGAGCACGGGGATGACGAGCGCGCGGCACACGGCGATCCCGCACCCGAGCCGGTGCTTGAAGCGGAGGTGACGCTGTGAGCCCCGAAGCCAAGGAGACACGAGGCGGCTCCGGTCGCATCGCGCTGTGGGCGGGCGCCGGTATCGTCGCGGCGATCGCGGTCGCCGTGGTGGCAGCACTCGTACTGACCGCCGGGCCGGGGTACTTCGCGAAGTACTCGAGCCTGACGCGGCGCCACACGACCCTCCAGACCTCGGCGCACAAGAATCTGCCGTGCGACGCGTGCCACGTCGACAGCCGCGGGACGCTCGTGTCGGCCGCCGCCAAGGTGGGCGACTTCTACCGCGGGCTGGTCGCGACGCCGGGTGAGCCGCTCTTCGTCGCGCTTCCCGCGCCGAGCAACGGCGCCTGCCTCGCGTGCCACCGGTACGACTGGAGCGAGGACTCCTCGCGCACGATGAAGGTCCCGCATCCCGCCCATCTGCGCGTGGTGAGCGAGACGCGCGAGTGCGTGAAGTGCCACAAGTGGACCGCGCACGAGGAGACGTACCAGGAGCGCCACAAGTCGATGCCGTTCAGCGGCGTGTGCGCCTCGTTCGCCTGTCACGTCGGCACCAAGCCCCTGAAGGACTGCGCCAACTGCCACCACGTGCTGCAGGAGGGTCGCACCCCCTGGAAGGCGAGTCATCGCACGACGGTGCGCTCCTACGGGCCGAACGCCTGCCTGGAGAAGTGCCACGCCGCCGATCAGTGCCGCCTGTGCCATACGACCGGCAAGACCCCGGTCTTCTCGTCCAACGTCGCCACCGCCGGCGTGTCGGCCATCGAGCGGCTGCACGTGAAGAAGGACTGGATCGCGCAGCACGGCACGATCGCGCTGCAGGATCCGGCGAAGTGCCTCGTCTGTCACGTCTCCGAGGGTGAGTGCAACGACTGCCACGCTCAGCGCCCGGCGTTCCACGGGCCGAAGTCGACGTGGCTCGCGCGGCACAAGGCCGTGTCGAAGGACGAGCGCCGGTGCCTGACCTGCCACAAGAAGCCGTGGTGCGACGAGTGCCACAAGCAGTTCAAGGAGATGCGCTAAGTGAGCGGTCGAGATGACGACACACGCGTGGCGGATGACGGGAGCGCACCTGCTCCCGCGCGCCGGCTGCACTTCCCGATCAAGAGCGTCATCGCGCTCGCGATCATCGTCATCGTCGGGCTGCCGGTCTTCTCGCTCCTGCAGCCGGGCTACTACCGGCGTTATGCCGACCTCGGACCGCGCATGGACAACTGGTCCCAGTCGACACACGCGAAGGTGCCGTGCTCCGGTTGCCATGTCGAACCGGGCGTCAGCGGGTTCCTGACGTTCGCGGCGAAGTCGATCCCGGCGTTCTACTCGCAGCTCCTCCACGGACCGCGGCCGGCCAACCTCTTCGGCGTCCCGGGCAGGGCCGCTTGCCAGGAGTGCCACACCGGCTACCGGCAGGTCTCGCCCAACGGCGATCTGCTCATCCCGCATCGCGCACACGTCGAGGTGCTCAAACTCGACTGCGCGGTATGCCACAAGGACCTCGTCCACGTCCGCAACACGCTGGGCTACAACAAGCCGTCGATGTCGGCGTGCCTGAGCGCATGCCACAACGGCAAGAGCGCGACGGACAAGTGCGTGAAGTGCCACACGCGCAAGCAGGTGCCCGACAACCATCGCCGCAAGGACTGGCTCGAGGTGCACAGCACGCTCGCGCGGACGATCGATTGCGGATCGTGCCACGCGTGGTCGCCGGACTTCTGTCGCGAGTGCCATCTCAAGCGGCCGGCGTCGCACGCCGGCAACTGGAAGAAGCTCCATGGCGCCGTCGCGAAGGCCGGTGGCGACAAGGGGTGCCTCGTGTGTCACGAGGGCGGGAAGTCCTGCAGGAAGTGCCACGACTGACGGGGTCCGCCCCTGATGCGTCGAAGGAGGAACGGTGTCGGACGAACACGGGAACTCGCAGAAGCGATCCTGGCGTGACGGGCTCATCCGCGCGCGGGATGCGATGCGCCTCACACCCGGCAGGCGCCGGTTGCTGATCCGCGTCGGGATCGTGGCGCTCGTCCTCGTCGCCCTCGTCGGAGTCCCCGGCTACATCGGTTCGCAGCCCGGCTTCCTCCAGCGCTACTCGTATCTCGACGGCGAATACGCGTCTTGGTCCACCTCGGTACACGCGAAGGTGGCGTGCCAGCAGTGCCACGCGGCTCCCGACCTGCCCGCTCAGGCGGCGTACAGCGCGCGCATGCTCGGAGAGGCGTACCTCTCCGTGGTCATGCCGAACCGCAAGCTGGACGTCTTCGCGAAGCCGACGAACGCCTCATGTTCGAGCTGCCACATCGATCTGCGCACCGTCTCGCCGTCCGGAGACCTCAACATCCCGCACCGCGCACACGTCTCGGTGCTCAAGCTCGACTGTGTGCGTTGCCACACCTACCTCGTCCACACCAAGAGCTCGGACGGGAAGCACGTGCCGCCGATGGCCGCCTGCCTCACCTGCCATGACGGCAAGCAGGCGAAGAACGCCTGCGCGACGTGCCACACCGCGAAGGCCGCGCCCGCGAGCCACCGCGCGGCTGACTGGGTGGTCGTCCACCCCGACAAGCAGCAGGGCGGCGAGTGCGCGAAGTGCCACAAGTGGCGGGCGGACTGGTGCGCGGAGTGCCACTCGAAGCGGCCGAGGTCGCACGTGGCGAAGTGGCGCAGCACGCACGGCGAGAAGGTCAAGACGCACCGCAACTGCGAGGCGTGCCACGACGCGGCGTTCTGCGTGCGGTGCCACGGTGAGCTTCCCAAGCAGAACTTCAACCCGGCCCTCAGGGTCGTGAAATAGGCGGGTCCCGCGGCCGGAGGGCGTCGATGACGGTTCAACGCATCCTGGTCGTCGACGATGAGGAGTCGATCCTCAAAGTCGTCGACTACGCACTCACGCAGGAGGGCTACGAGGTCCACACCGCGGGTGACCACACGGCCGCGGAGGCCTTGTTCTTCAAGATCTCGCCGCACCTGGTGATCCTCGACGTGATGCTCCCCGGCAAGTCCGGGCTCGAGATCGCGCGGGATCTGCGTGCGCTGTCGAACGTCCCGATCATCATGCTCTCGGCCCGGGCGGACGAGGTCGACCGCATCCTCGGGCTCGAGTTCGGCGCCGACGACTACGTCACGAAGCCGTTCTCGCCGCGCGAGCTGGTCAGTCGCGTCAAGACGGTCCTGCGACGGGCGGGCGCCGCGCCGGAAGGGCTCGCCGTGATCGTCGTCGGCGATCTGCAGATCGACACGCTCTCACGGCAGGTGCGGGTCGCCGATGCCGTCGTGCCGATGACCCGGACCGAGTACGAGATCATGCTGCACCTCGCGAGGCATCCCGGCACGGCGTTCTCCCGCGAGGCGATCCTTGCCGCGCTCGGGGAGGCGTCCGCGTTCGGCGACGAGCGCGTCGTCGACGTCCACATCCACAACATCCGCGAGAAGCTCGAGCCCGACCCGAAGAACCCCACGCATCTCCTGACGGTGCGCGGTTACGGCTACCGTCTCGGGGAGGCCTGACGCCCCATGCGTCGCGCGGCCGGGGATCCGAGGACCGGGCTCGTCGTGCTGTCGCTCCTGCTCGCCGTCTTGGCATCGGCGGTCTACCTGACGAGCACGCCGACGCGCGGACCGGCCCGCACCTGGACGACCTAGGCGTGGGAGCTGCGCTATCGCGTGCTGGCGGCGCCCGACAAGGCCGAACTCAAGCGCCTGCACCGGGACGCGCAGGCGAGCAGCCGCGAGCAGTGCGTCGCCTGTCACGGCGACAAGACGGGCTCGAAGTTGCTTGTCCACCGGATCCATCTCGGCAGCCCGCTCTTCCCCGACCTCGCATGCCACGAGTGCCATCAGCGCGTCGACCTTGGTTCGCGGAGCGCCACCGTGGCCGTCGAGTGGGTCGACGTGGCGTTCTGCAAGCGCTGTCACTCGCCGTTCCCGGGCCTTGTCGCGGGATCGCGGATGCGTGCCGAGGACTTCGACGCCGACTGCACGATGTGCCACACGGGTGAGCGCGCCATCAGGCACGCCCAGCCGTATCTTTCGCAGGTCATCCCGTCGCGCGACTGCCGGGGGTGCCACGGCGGGCGTGTCCTGCCGTGGACACCCCGTCACGAGCACGCCGACTGGCCGCAGACCCACGGCGCCGAGGCGCTCCGGACGGGCACGGAGGCATGCTTCGCCTGCCATGACTTCGGGCTGACCTTCTGCGACGAGTGCCACGCGAAGAAGCCGCCCTCTCACCTTCCCGCGGAGCACTGGCGCACCATCCATTCGGACGCCGCACGCACGGACACACGCGTGTGCTACACGTGCCACCGCACCAGCTGGTGCAAGACATGCCACGTCAACCACGAGAAGGGATGGCTCACGAGCCATCGCGCGTTCGTCCTGCAGCACGGCCAGGACAGCTGCACCGAATGCCACAGTCTCTCGTCGTGCACGTTCTGCCATGCCGCGCCGGCTTTCACAGAACCCTAACAAGAGGAAAACGGCCTGCGAACCTACCGGCCCCCCGTAGCGGTGATACTCACCCCAAGGACTCGACGCCTGAGGGCGACGAACACGTGGAAAAGGTGAGAGACATGTCAACGATACTCGCAGCCATTCTCATGATCGGCGGACCCGTCGGAGCGATCATCTTCGTGGTCGGCGCAGCGGCACTCATCAGCTACATGGTCTACGACGTGGTCTCGACGCGTCAGCGCGTCAAGCCGGCCAAGGAGTTCTCGCCTGAGGCCGCCGAGGCCCGCATCGTCCTCGAGCGCGGCGTCGCCCGGGCGTTCGTCATCGCTGGCGGTGCCTTCTGGGGCGCGACGGCATTCGCAGGACTCTACTGGTTCCAGCAGACCGGCATGCGCGCCGCGTTCGTCGCGGCCGCCATCCCGTTGCTCGGTGCCGCAGCCACGCTCGCCGTGGGCTGGTACTGGGAGCGCGTGGCGTCCGTCATGCTGGCAGTCGCTTCGGGCGCTGCGATCTACTGGGGCGTGGCGGCCGGGTTCGAGGCCGGCGTCTGGGCACTCGTGACCATCGCGCTCATCGGTCCGATGCTGACCGCATCCGCGCTGTTCTGGATGGCCCGCCGCGAGCAGGAGGCGTACGAGCTCAGCATGGCGCTGCAGCCGGAGCCGGCCCTGGCGGCGACCAACCGGTAGGCGTCACCGACATACGATCTCCCGCGAGGGCCGGCAGACGCCGGCCCTCGCTGCGTGCCATGGCGGGTCAGCCGGACGAGCGTGCAGCGCGAAGATCAGCGAAGCGCTCCGAGCACGACGAACGCGATGACGGCCGCAGCCCCGACCGACCCGATGGCGATCGCGGCGATGCGGTCCCGCGGAGCGCGCGACGGGCCGCGGTCGATGAACGGTACCGCGATGAACAGCGCGACAAGCGCCACGGGCACGGTGGCGGCGACGGCATCCGGCAGGTAGCGGCCCAGGCCGTACTGCAGGAGGAACGGCAGGGCCGGACCGGTCTGCGCTGGAGCCACAGCCGGGTCGGCGACGAGCTCGAGCGGCACCGGCCGCACGATCGCCAGGACGGCGTAGAGGCACAGCAGCGAGGCCGTCGCGGTCGCCGCCCGCAGCATCGCCGCACGGCGGGCGACGGTGGCAGTCGGAATCGCGTCCGCAGATCGACGCGTCGAGCGCGCGGACCATACGTGCGCGACGAGCAGCCCTGCGAGTGCGGCCGGCAGCAGCGTGACGTGGGCCGCATGGAAGCGCGTCAGCGTCGTCGCCCCGAGCGCATCGCCCCCGATCAGCGCGCGGGCGATCGTCCCTCCGGCGTAGGGAAGCTGCCTGAGCAGGGAGAGGGCCTCCTCGGTGCTCCAGTAGGCGGTCTGGTCCCAGGGCAGCAGGCGCCCGGCGAACCCGAGCGCGACCGCGGTCAGCCCGGAGAGCGCTCCCAGGACCCAGGTGCGCTCTCCCGGGTGCTTGTGCGCGGCGGCGAGAAAGGCGCGAAAAGCGTGCGCGGCGACGATCGCCGTGAGCACGAACGCCCCCCAGGAGTGGATGGTGCGCACCAGCCAGCCGTAGTTCATCAGGTGGACGATGGCGTACGTGCTCGCATACGCGTGGTCCGGCGTCGGCTGGTAGGCGAAGGCCATCACGGCGCCGGTGACTGCCTGGAGCGCGAGCGCGGCGATCGCGAGCTCACCGAGACTCGGCCACGGCGAACGCGGCGTGTCGGTCCCCTCGGCCTCGTCGCTCATCGGCGCACCCGCCTTCGTCGCTCCCGGTGATCCTCACGGCCGAGGATACCGTCGGGACGGCGTGATGCACAGGGGCCGGACCGTGCGCGCGGGCGCACGCGTGTCAGCCGCGCGAGCTCGCGTGCGCGCCCGGGACCGCGTGCCCGCGGAACGAGCGCGCGTCGATGGCATGCTCCTGCTCGGCGGCGGTCGATCGGCGGTCCTCGGCGCGCGCGGCGAGCAGGAACAGGATCCCGGCGATCACCATGGGAGCGATGAGGACGCAGGTCATGATCATCCAGACGCCGGGTTCCCAGCCGTAGAGCGTCCCGCGAACGAGCACCGCGGCGGACGCGCCGAAGAGAAGGACGGCCGCCAGGCGCTGATAGCGCCATCCGATCGCGAGGATCACGGCCGCCGTCAGGAACGGCCAGGTCGCCGTCCGGATCGAGTCGGTCAGGCTCATGTTGCGGTAGACGTACGGACCGGCGAACGCCGCGATCATCCAGAACGCGCCGCCGGACGCGACGAGCGCTCTGGCGACCAGGCGCTCGAGCTGTTCGGTCTCCGTCTCAGCCCCGGGATCGGGCCTGTCGTCACTCATCGTCGTCCCCCCTTGCTCGAGGCGGCCCCGGGAGGCGGCCCTCGGCTCGGTGTCCATACCGATGAGTCTACGCACGGATGATGAAGCGCAGGTTCGCGTCACGTTAGGGTTGTGCTAGCTACGCTTCGCCAGGGGCAGGTCGAACGAGAACGTGGCGCCCGCACCGAGGCGCGATCGGACAGCGATCGTGCTGTCGTGCGCCTCGACGATCTCCTTCGCGATCGAGAGGCCCAGGCCCGTGCCACGCGGGGTCGCGCGCGATTCGTCGACGCGGAAGAAGCGGTCGAAGAGGCGGGGGACCGACTCCGGGTCGATCCCGATGCCCTGGTCCTGCACCTCGAGCGAGACGACCGAGCCGTCGACGGCTCCCCGAAGCGTCACCACGGTGCCGCTCGACGAGTGTTTGAGCGCGTTGTCGACGAAGCCGAGCAGCACCTGCATGACGCGGTCGCGGTCGCACAGCGCCTCGATGCCGTCGTCGGGCGCTTCGACGACGAGCGCCACGCTCGACCGGTCGGCGAGCGGCCGCATCACCGTCGCCACTTCGTCGAGAAGGCCGGCGACCGGGACCGGCTCGCGATGCAGGATCAGGTTGCCGGCCTCGAGTTGCGCGAGCGTGAGGAGGTCGGCGACGAGACGACCGAGGCGGTCGACCTCGAGCGTCATGGTGCGCAGGAAGTCGTCGCGGACGTCCGGATCGTCCTTCGCGCCCCCGGTGAGCAGCTCGAGCAGCCCTTTGAGCGCCGAGATCGGCGTGCGCATCTCGTGGCTGGCGTTGGCGACGAAGCGCCGCTGGGCCTCCTCGAGGCGCTTCTGCTCCGTGATGTCGCTCATGAGCAGGACGGCGCCCTCGACGGTACCTTCGGTCGAGACGATCGGCGTGCTGTGCAGGAGCACGGTCCGGTCCTCGAGCGTGACGATGTCGGAGACGACCGGGCCGGCGAGCCCCCGGTCCACGAGGTCGAGGATCGCCGGATCCGCCGTGAGGTCGGTCAGATGGCGCGACGCCATGTCCATCGGCTCGCCTTCCAGCCCCAGCAGAAGGATCGCCTCCGGGTTGATGACGCGGATCATGCCCGCGGAATCGAAGGCGACCACCCCCTCGCCCATGGACTCGACGACCGCGGCGATCTCCTGTTCGCGTTCGTGGAGCGTCGAGAACGCCTCGCCCAGCGTGATGGCCATGCGGTTGTACGACTCGGCGAGCTCGTAGATCTCGTCGGGAATGAGGCCGGTGGGCAGCTGCTGGTCGAAGTCGCCGCCCGCGATGGCCGCTGCGGCCTTCGACATCTGCCGCACGCGCCGGCCGATGAACTCCGCGAAGCCGAGTCCCAGGAGGCCCGAGACGATCAGCGCGATCCAGAAGGTGTTCCACAGCTGATCGCGCACCGAGTCGAGCACCGCGAGCGACTGGGTGACGGGTCCGGCGATGACGACACTGGCGGCCCTGCGGCCGTTGCGCTCGTAGATCGCCTTCCCCGCGACGACATAGCCGCCGGGCTTGAGCGTCATCTGTGAGTACGGCGGCGAATCGGCGAGTCCCTGGATGCGCGCCTCTTCGAGCACGTTCGCCGGGGGCCCTCCCGTGTGCGCCGAGTCGATGACCGAGCCGTCCACGCCGAAGACCCAGACTTCGTCGCCATAGATCTCGCGGTGGTGACGGATCTGCGTCCGGATGCGGGCGCGGCTCTCGACCGTGAGCGGGAACTCGGCACTGAGCTGCGATGCCAGCGCGGAGGCGTCACTGAGACGGTCCGATTCGCCGAGCCGCTTGAGGGTCTGCTGAAGCCCCTGTGAGAGTGACACCGACAGGATGAGGATGGCCACCACGATCACGATGACGAAGAGCTCTGTCTGCCACAGGCGGACGGAGGGCCTCCTGAGCCCGGCCACCGGCTACGCTTCTCTCAGCCGGTAGCCGCAGCCGCGCACCGTCAGAAGATACTCGGGGTTCTTGGGATCCGTCTCGAGCTTCTCCCGCATGTTGTGGATGTGGACGTCGATGGCGCGTTCGTCGCCGACAGGCGACTCGTCCCACAGCGCGCGCAGTATCTCCACGCGCGAATAGGCGCGCCCCGGGTGCGGCGCGAGCAGCTGCAGGATCCCGAACTCCGACGTCGTGACGTGCACCGGTTCGCCGCGCATCGACACTTGATGCGACTCGAGGTCCACGACCAGGTCGCCCAGGACGATGCGCGAGCGGTCGTTGGCGCCCTGCCCCGCCCGGCGCAGGATCGCCTTGACGCGGCTCACCAGCTCGCGGGGGGAGAACGGCTTCGTCACATAGTCGTCGGCGCCGAACTCGAGGCCCAGTATCCGGTCGACCTCGTCACCGCGCGCCGACAGGATGATGATCGGCACGTTCGAAGTCAGCCGGATCTCGCGGGCTAGGTCGAGGCCGCTCTTGCCCGGGAGCATGACGTCGAGGATGAGCAGGTCGGGGTGGACTTCGCCGACCAGAAAGGCCCCGCCGGCCGCGTCGCCGGCGGTGTGGACCTCGTAGCCCTCCTGTTCGAGCGCGTAGCGCACGACCTTGAGGATCGACTCCTCGTCGTCGACCGCGACGATGCGCTGTACCGCCATGTGGACTCCCGGTTCCGCTTCCGCCTGCTCAAGGTTCTACCCGCGATGAGCGAGCGAACCGCGTGCCTGTCCTCAGCCGTCGTCCGGTACCGATTATGGAGCGACGGGGTGTCGTGCGGTAGTTCGGTGTCGCGGAATGCCCTGTCGCCCGACGCCCGGTAGGGGCATAGTAGGCGACGGGAGCGTGCCAAGCGCCTGTATCGATGGTGCGCCGGAGCACGGGAGCGTCGTGTATGGGGGTGTCATGATGGTCACGACTGACGCGGGCAATCGCCCGCTTGGTCCGACCGGCCGCGGGAGCGAGCGCTCGTTTCCGCTGGCCCTGGGTGTCCTTGCTCCGATCGGGCTCATGGTCATCGCCGCGGTGCTGCGTGTCTGGCAGCTCGGGCATCAGAACCTGTGGTTGGATGAACTCTTCACGGTCTCGGTGACGTCGAACGGCGTCTGGCAGGCCATCGCCGGGACGGCGGCGGACACGAACCCGCCCCTCTACTTCGTCCTGCAGGCGCTCGTGACGCCGCTCCTCGGGCGGTCCGAGGCGGCCATGCGCGTGCTGCCCGTCATCGCGTCGGTGCTGACAGTCGGCGTCGTCTATCTGCTCGGGAAGCGGATGTTCAGCCGCGAGGTCGGCCTGTGGGCGGCGGCTCTGTTCGCGGTCTCTCCGCTGTCTATCGAGTACGCGCGGGAAGCGCGTATGTACTCGCTGCTCATGCTGCTCTCGGCGGTCTCGGTCCTCGCGTTCGTCGCTCTGCTCGAGAAGCCGGGACGGGGCCGGGCGGCGCTGTTCGGCGTCGCGCTCGCGGCGGTCGCGTACACGCATGTCTACGGCTACATGGTCGCAGCGCTCTTCCTCGTGCCGATCATCGCCATCCCACGGGTCCGGAGGCGGGTCGGTCGCCTCACCATCCTCTCGTACGGAGTCGCGGGGCTGCTCTTCCTGCCGTGGGTGCTCGCCCTGCCCACGCAGGTGGGCAAGGTCCTCGCGGCATCGTCCGCGGGCACCTGGTGGGGGCAGCCCGTCGATGAGATCGTCACCGACTCGGTCGAACGACTGATGCGGCTCGCGCCGACCAGCGAGACAGTGCCCAGCATCCTGTTCGCCTCGCTGCTCCTGCTCGGGATGCCCTTCCATCTGAAGCGGACCCGGGATGACTGCGGCCTCGGCTGCGTCGACGGGGTCGAGGAGGGCGACGGCACGTGGACGCTCTTCGCCGTGAGTATCATCCCGGTGATCATCGGCGTGGTGATCTCCAAGCACATCACGATGGTCGCCACCTACCGCAACACGCTCGTCGCGCTACCCGCGGCATGCCTGCTCGTCGCGAGGGGAGGCGTGCGCTTCCCGCGTCGCGTCACCGTCGCGCTCCTGGGCGCCGTGGTCGCGTTCAGCATCCTGGCCCTGCCGGCATCCTTCGCGAGCGAGTCGAAGGGGTACTGGCGGGACGCGACGACCTACGTCCTCGATCAGCGCGGGACGGCCGTCATCGCGGAGACGTACGAGGGCGGACTGCAGCTCGTCACCTATGCCGACATCCTCGGCAGAAGCGATGCGCTGGACATGACATGGGTCCGACGGGTCGACTCCGCGGACGGCCGCGCGCGCCTGTCGAAGTGGGGCTCGACCGACGAGATCGAACTCGCCGACCAGCTCCGTGGACGGGACAGGATCGTGGTCGTCTCACCGAAATGGGAGAAGGGCCCGGTCTACGAGTACATGAGCACGCAGATCGACTGGCGCCTCGACAAGACCGTCGATTTGAAGGACCCGCTGGTGACGGTCTGGGTCAGATAGGCGGCCGACTAATCGGCGCTGCATTTGTGATACAAACGCACACACGATGCTGACCGCCGCCTACATAGGGTTCGCCCTCGCCCAATCCGCACTCGCCGTGTGGGCGTTCGTGCTGTTCGCGCGCAGGCGCTCCCTCGGCGCGTTCACCGTAGCGCTTCCCATCGCACTGCTCGTCTGGGACAACGCGATCGTCGCGCTCGGCGCGACGATCGGGGACGGGCCCCTGTTGGTCGCGCTCTCGTGGCCGCGGTTCGTCGGGCACGCGCTGCTCACACCCATCTGGATCCTGACGGCGTTCGAGTACGCCCGCCGGGCGGGCGCGGTCCGGCTCGGAGCCCGTTGGACGAGGATCGCCGAGTGGGCGCTCTACATCGCCATGGCCGTGCTCGGCTTCGTGCGCTCGGTGGTGCTGCTCGAGTTCAAGCCCGTCATACAGGGCGACCTCTTCTACTACACGAACGGCGGCGGATTTCCCGGCCCGCCGATCCCGGCGTTGGTGATGGTGGTCGTGCTGATCGTAGCCGGAGTCAGCGTGTTGCGGCGGACCGGCTGGGCCTGGATGCTCGCCGGGGGCGTCGTCATGTTCGTCGCGGCGGCCATCCCGACGAGCGTCGTCGGCTTCTTCCCGAGCAACGCCGGCGAGGTCGCGCTCTCGCTCGCGCTCGTGCTCACCGAGCGCTTCCTCCAGTCACGGGAGGGCGCGCTCACAGCGACGCGCTGATGTGCTAGTGTCGCCCTCAGAATGGGGATGGCGGGGCGGCGCCGACAGCGGGCCGCTCCCTCGCTTCTCTTGATGAGGGGGAACGGTGGCCGACACGCCGACGAGCAACGGGGCACGTTCGAGTGGACAGACCGATCCGGCGGGGGCCTTCCGAGCCCCCACGCGGCGTCAGGCGATAGCCGGAACGGGCATCGTGCTCGGTGCGGCGGCGCTTGCCTCGACCCCCTTCCTGGGTGACCTCTTCGCCTCCTTCTCGCGCATGCTCCGGCCCGCAGTGGGCGTGGTCGCACCCTCGTCCGCACGCTATCCGGACCTGCTCGTCCAGATCACCGCGGGCGTGCGAAAAGGACTCGCCGCAAGCGGGCAGGCTGACGCCCCCGTGTTCGCGCGTACCGCACCGAATTCCGCGCCGAGCAGCGCCGCCGCCGCGGCGCGCTCGCTCATCGAGCGCGAGAAGGTCGATGTCGTGCTCGTCTATGCGAATCCCACGCGCACAGGACTCCTGGGTGATCTCGCGGAGGAGACCGGCGTGCCCGTGATCGTGATCGACCCCGGGGCGCATATCGTCACGACAGCGGACGCCGATCCTCGCGTGCTTTCGCATTCGCTCGGCCACTGGCAGAGCGCATGGGCGCTCGGCTCGTGGGCCGCGGGTGGTCTCGGCAAGCGCGCCTATGTCATCTCATCGCTCTACGAGAGCGGCTTCGACACCCTGAGTGCGTTCGAGCACGGCCTGCAGCGTTCGGGCGGGACCGTGGTCGGCACATCGGTGACGCACGTGAAGGCCGGCGATGCCTCCGTCGCGGCGGGCGCCGCTGCCGCCTCCGGCGCCGACGCGATCTTCGTCGCGGCCAGCGGTCACGAGGCCGACGAGATCCTTAGCGCGCTCGCCGCGGACGAGCGGGCGTCGAAGATGCCGCTCCTGCTGCCCGGCCTCTCCGTCGACCGGCTCGTCGCAGCGCCCGGATCGACCGCACATACCGCTCTCACCTGGCCGGTCGCCTCGCGCGGCGCGTTCGAGATGCTCGGCGAGGACGTCGGGGCACTCATCGCCGTCGCTGTCGAGGGCGGGCGGGAGGCGCTTCCCGCTGGTTCGACCAGCCTCGCCGGCGCCCGCGGCCGGGTCGAGTTCGACCTCGCGACGGGTCGCACCGACGTATCCGTGCGCATCCACCGTGCATCGTCGAGCGGGGGGCGCGTCACCATGAAGCCGGTGGCGGATGAGAACACCACCGCGCAGGCCTCCGCCTTCGCCGACACGATCGTCGCCAGTCCCCGTACCGGCTGGATCGATGTCTACGGGAGCGCGATGTGAGCGTCCCGTCCCTCAGGCCGGCGGGCGAGTCCGACGTCGAGTTCCTGCACGCCGTGTACGCGTGCGGGCGCACGGATGAGCTCGCCGCCGTGCCGTGGACGGATGAGCAGAAGGCGGCGTTCCTGCGATTCCAGTCCGAGGCCCAGCTCGCCTACTACCGCGATCACTACCAGCGCGCCGAGTACTCGGTCGTCGTTGTCGATGGCGTCGATGTGGGGCGGATCTTCGTCGAGCATCGCGGTGAGGACCTGCGGCTGATGGATATGGGGCTGCTGCCCGAGTATCGCGGCCGCGGTATCGGAAGCGCTCTCATCGAGGGCGTGATCGAGCGTTCGGGTCGGATCGGACTGCCGGTCGTGCTGCACGTCGAGTCGTTCAATCCGGCGAAGCGCCTCTACGAGCGGTTCGGCTTCGTCGACGACGGTGAGGTCGGGGCGTACCGGCGCATGGTCCTGCGGTGCGGGGTGAGGGCATGAGCGCCTATCCGACCCGCGCGCAGTTCACAGAGAACATGGGGACCACGTTCACCGCCGACACGGCCGGCGGGCCATATCCGCTCGTGCTCGACGCGGTCCGGGCAGGCTACGAGTCCGAGGGTTACGCGCCGTTCTCCGTGGAGTTCTCGGGGGAGGGTGAGCCGCTGTCGCAGGCCACCTACTCCATCGCGCACGACGCGCTCGGCACGCACGCGATCTTCATCGTCCCGGTCGCTCGTGAGGGCACCCGGACGATCTACGAGGCCGTCTTCAACGTGGCGAAGGGGAGTGAGGGCTAGATGCCGACGCCCTACATCGGAGAGATCCGGATGTTCGCGGGCAACTTCGCACCGGCCGGCTGGCAGTTGTGCGAAGGCCAGCTGCTGCCGATCAGCGAGTACGAGGCGCTGTTCAACCTGATCGGGACCACGTACGGCGGTGATGGGCAGAACACGTTCGCGCTGCCGGACATGCGCGGGCGCATCCCGCTCCATCAGGGGAACGGCTTCGCTCTGGCCCAGACCAGCGGGGTCGAAACGGTCACTCTGACGGTCAACCAGATCCCCTCCCACGCGCACGGTGCAGTCGCGGACGCTCACGCCGGCACGAGTGCCGATCCGCGCAACCACATCTGGGCGAACTCGGCTGGCGCGGTCCAGTACTCGACGGACCTCGCAGTGCCGTCCGCTCCGATGGCCGCGGGTGCCGTGCAGAACACCGGAGGCAACCAGCCGCACACGAACTTCCAGCCCTACCTGTGCGTGGACTTCATCATCTCCCTGTACGGCATCTACCCGAGCCCGAGCTAGGAGGCGAGCGCACGATGGCCGAGCCGTATCTGAGTGAGATCCGCATCATGTCCTTCAGCTTCGCCCCGAGGGGCTGGGCGACCTGCAACGGGCAGTTGATGCCGATCAACCAGAACCAGGCGCTCTTCTCACTGATGGGGACCACGTATGGCGGGGACGGGCGAGTCACCTTCGGCCTGCCCGACCTGCAGAGCAGAGCGCCGATACATATGGGAAGTCGCTCTACGCTCGGCGAGCGCGGCGGGGAGCAGGCACACACGCTCTCGATCTCCGAGGTCCCGGCGCATGTCCACGCGGTGTCGGCGAGTACGACCGGCGCCGACCGGACCACTCCCGGCGGCAATGTGTTCGCCACGGCGAGTGCGGCGGTCTACGGGGACGGCGAGGATAGGGTCGCCATGAACCCGGCGCTGATCTCGAACACGGGTGGCGAACAGCCGCACATCAACATGCAGCCGTATCTCGTGCTGAGCTTCTGCATCGCACTGCAGGGCATCTTCCCGAGTTCGATCTAGAGGGGGCGCGCGCAATGTCCGATTGGTTCGTCGCTGAGATACGCATCTTCCCGTTCAGCTTCGCCCCCAAGTGGTGGGCGTTCTGTGACGGACAGATCCTGCCGATCTCGCAGAACACCGCTCTGTTCTCGCTGCTCGGGACCAACTACGGCGGCGACGGCAGGAGCACCTTCCAGTTGCCGGACATGCAGGGCAACGTGCCGATGCACCCCGGTCAGGGGCCGGGACTATCGCCCCACGACCTCGGGGAGACAGGCGGCTCCGACACCGTGTCGCTGCTCGCGAGCGAGATCCCGAGCCACGGTCACACGCTCGGCACGGGGGGCGTGGCCAGCACCCCGTCGCCGGAGCGAGCCGCCTGGGGCGCTGCCACGGCAGTGCCGAACCAGCCGCTGTACGCAGCAGGGCCGGGAGACACGGCCATGGGGGATGCGATCTCGCCCGCGGGCGGCGAACAGCCGCACAACAACATGCAGCCGTACCTGACGCTGAACTTCTGCATCGCACTTGCGGGCGTCTTCCCGCCGCGAGGTTAGGCGCATCGCCGGGGATTCGAGGGGTCTTCAGACGGAAGGACGAGACGTGCGAGTCAGCGACATCATCCGCAAGGTGACGAGGGGCCGGATCGGCGTGGTCGCCGTCTGTGTCCTCGCGCTCTCGTTCGTGCTCGCGGTGCCGGCGACGGCATCAGCGGGGACCATCACCGTCACGTCGATCAGCGACAAGGTCGACGGCGATACGCGTGACTTCAGCGCCCTCTTCGTCTCACCGGGTGGCGACGGCGTGACCCTGCGTGAGGCGATCCTGGCGCTCGCGGGCGAGCCCGCACCGCGCACCATCGTGCTGGCCGCAGACTCCACGTACGTGCTCGAGAGCCGCACGACCACGCTGCCCGGGGGCGTCTCCCGGGGGGGATCGCTGGACGTGACGTGTTCGGTCCGGATCGTGGGTGCGGGCTCGACCATCACGCCGCGTATCCCGCTCGCGGACCGTGACCGCATCTTCGACATCGACCCCGGGCTCACCGGTGGTGTGGTCTTCGAGCTGCTCGACGTCACGCTCACGCAGGGCTGGGCCGAGGGCACGGTCGGCGGCGGTGCGATCCGGGCCGCGGTCATGACGAACACGCTTGCGCGTGACACGGTGTCCTTGCTGCGGTGCACGATGACGGATAACCGCGCCGACGAGACCAGCGCTTCCTCCGGTGGCGCGCTGAGCATGGGACGCAACGTGGATCTCGTCCTCGACTCGTGCGTGCTGTCGCGCAACAACGCCAGCGGCGTCGGCGGCGCGGTGTTCATGGCCGACTCCGGCTCCGGCAGCCTCACGGTGACCGGGAGCGTCTTCACCACGAACACGGCCGATGGCGGTAGTGTGACCGCCGGGCAAGGCGGCGCCGTCTACGCGCGCGTCGGCAGCGGCGTCAGCTCGATCTCCGGCTCGACCTTCACCGGTAACGTCGTGACGAGCGGAGGAGCGTTGGGCGCCGACCGTGGCGGCGCGCTCTTCATCGGCGGCACCGTCACGCTGCGCGGTAACCGGATCGTGGGCAACACCGCGGACGAAGCCCCCGAAGCGTACGGGATGCTCTACGCGCCCGATGCGGCCCACAACTGGTGGGCGACGAACAGCAGCCCGACGACGGCGGCGCCCGCGCGCGTGATCGGCGGCATCGTCGCCGATCCGTGGATGCGGCTGTCGGTGGTCGCGTCTCAGACGATGCTCCTCCGTGGTCAGACCACGAACCTGACAGCGGGTGTGGGCAGCGGTGGCCTCGTGCCTCCGGACAGCGGCACGGCCGTTTCGTTCGCCTCGGGAGCTCTGGGGTCCGTCTCGCCTGCGAGCCGCGTCCTGACGTCCGGGCAGGCCGCCGGCACCTTCACGGCCGGGCAGATCGCGGGCCCGGAGATCGTGAGTGTGACCTTCGACGGTGTTCTCGCGACGTGCGCTGTCGGCGTGGCGGGCGAGCCTGTCATCACGGCGGCCGCCTCGTCCACGTTCACCGTCGGCGCGACGAGCAGTGTCGGCGTCTCGGCCAAGGGCTATCCCGTTCCCCGCATATCGCTCTCAGGTGCGCTGCCCGTCGGCCTCTCGTACACATATCGGGGTTCCACGGGCGTCACGAGCAGTGCCGGCACGATCTTCGGCACGCCCGCTGCGGGCTCCGGTGGCAGGTACGCCGTCAGCGTCGTGGCCACCAACGGCATCGTCCCGGATGCGGCGACGCCGACCACGATCACCGTCGTGGAGGCGCCCGCGTTCAAGAACTCCGCAGCGGTCACCTTCACCGTCGGCACGTCGGACTCGTTCGAGGTCTCCGCATCGGGATTCCCGGTCGCGGCCCTGGAGTCCTCCGATGCGCTCCCGGCCGGGATGACCTTCATCGACGACGGTGACGGCACCGGCTCGATCAGCGGCACGCCCGCCGCGGGCTCAGGGGGAGTGCGGACGGTTCGCATCGTGGCGGCCAACGGTCTGTCCAGCTCGGCCGTCCAGCTCCTGAGGGTGGCCGTGCTCGAGGCACCTTCCTTCACGTCGGGCGCGTCGGCGCAGTTCGTGGAAGGCGAGCGCAACGGTCTGAACGTGACGATGCTCGGCTTCCCTGTGCCGTCGGTGAGCAGGGAAGGCACCCTGCCGACCGGTGTCGCACTGATCGATCGGGGCGACGGATCCGCCCAGGTGACCGGCACGCCGGTCATCGGCTCGGGGGGCACGTATTCGCCGATACTCCGCGCGACCAACACGGTCGGCACCACCGACCAGACGCTCACGATCGTCGTCGACGGTCGCCCGGTCGCATCGGATGACGCGGCGACGTGCGCCGAGGACGCCGTGGCGACCATCACGGTGCTCGCCAACGACTCCGACCCCAACGGCGACCCGCTCACCGCAGAGCTGCTCGACGGACCCGCGCACGGTGTCGTGGTGCTCTCGGTAACGGGGGACGCCACCTACACACCCGCTGCTGACTTCAACGGCACCGATACCTTCACATACCGGGCGATCGGGACCGGACTCTTCTCGACGCTCTACTCCGCACCGGCGACCGTCACCATCACGGTGGACCCGGTCAACGACGCTCCGGTCTTCACCAAGGGCGCCGACATCACGGTCGACGAGGACTCCGGTGCGTACTCCGCGGCGTGGGCCACGTCCATCGGCGCCGGTGGGGCGGGTGAGGGCGCGCAGGTCCTCTCCTTCTCGACGGACAACGACAACGCGGCGCTCTTCAGCAGCCAGCCCGTCATCGCTGCCGACGGCAGACTGTCGTTCACCCCGGCCGTCGATGCCAACGGTTCCGCCGATGTCACCGTCACCCTGACCGACGACGGCACGGCCGGCGGACCGGCGCTGTCGGTATCGAAGGCATTCCGCATCACCGTCGATGCCGTCAACGACGCGCCGGTGTTCACACCGGGCCCCGACGTGACCGTCGCGGAGGACTCCGGCGCGTACTCAGCGGCCTGGGCAAGCGGCGCGTCGGCCGGTCCGGCCAACGAGGGCGCGCAGTCGCTCACCTATTCGATCGAGAGCGACAACGCCGCCCTCTTCGACGCACAGCCCGCGATCGCGCAGGACGGCACGCTCTCCTTCACGCCGGCTCCCAACGCGAGCGGATCGGCCGAGGTCACGGTCACACTCACGGACGACGCGAACGCGGGTGGTCCCGCGCGCACATACGCGGCAGCGTTCGTCATCGCGGTGAGCTCGGTCAACGACGCGCCGCTGGCCAGCGCCGACGCGACGACCACCCTCGAGGACACCCCGCTCATCGTGACCGCCGCCGGCAGTGTGCTGAACAACGACTCGGACATCGACAACGACCCGCTGACCGCGACCCTGTCGGCGGGCCCGGCGCACGGCGCGCTGGTGTTCGATTCCGACGGCACGTACACCTACACGCCTGTCGGCGACTTCAACGGGACCGACACGTTCGTCTACCGGGCCGGCGACGGGGGGCTCTTCTCCTCGCCGACGACGGTCACGATCACCGTGTCTCCCGTCAACGACTCCCCGCTGTTCACCTCGGGTGGAGACGTGGCCGTCGATGAGGACTCGGGTGCGTACTCGGCCGCCTGGGCTACCGGTATCGCCGCAGGTCCCGCCAACGAGAGCGGCCAGGGATTGTCGTTCTCGATCACGAGCGACAACGCCTCGCTATTCTCCGCGCAGCCGGCCGTGTCCGTCGCCGGCGGCCTGAGCTTCACGCCCGCCGCGAACGCGAACGGGTCGGCCGATGTGACCGTGACGCTCACCGACGACGGTACGGCCGGCGGTGCGGCCCTCAGCGTGACCAGGGCCTTCACCATCACCGTGAACCCGGTCAACGACGTACCCGTCGCCGCGGCGGACTCCTATGAGACCACCGAGGACGTGGCGCTCGTGATCGACGCGCCCGGGGTGCTCGCGAATGACGTCGATGTAGACAGTCCGACACTGTCGTCGATCGTGTCGACGGACCCGACGCACGGTTCGCTGTCGCTCGGGACGGACGGAGCGTTCACGTACACGCCGGCCGCTGACTTCAACGGGGTCGATGAGTTCGCGTACCGCGCCTTTGACGGAGCGGCCTACTCGGAGCCCATGACGGTCACCATCGACGTCGCGCCGGTCAACGACGCGCCGAGCTTCACGTCGGGCGGGGACGTCACCGTCCTTGAGGACTGCGGTTCCTACTCCGCGTCGTGGGCGACTGCGATCAGTGCAGGCGCCGCGAACGAGAGCGGCCAGGTGCTCACATTCTCTCTGAGCAACGACAACACGACGATGTTCTCAACACAGCCGGCCATCGGCTCCGACGGTACGCTGACTTTCACGCCCGCGCCGAATGCCAACGGGACGGCGACAGTCGAGGTGACGCTGACCGATGACGGGACGGCCGGCGGCGCTCCGCTGAGCGCGACGACGACCTTCACGCTCGTTGTGACCCCCGTGGACGACCTGACGGTACTCACCGCTACTTCGGTATCGACGACGATGGCCGCCTACGGCGACGCATACACCTTCCGGGGGCGGCTCGACGGCAACGGTGCCGCCCTCGCGGGGCAGAGGATCGTCCTGCAGTCCTCCGGTGAGGCGACCGGATTCGCGGACACGGCTGCGGTGGCGACCACCGCAGCTGACGGTACGTTCGCCTTCGTGGTCGCGCCGCATGATCTGACGTTCTACCGCGCCCGCTTCGCCGGCCAGACGAACGTCCTGACCGAGTCGTTCACCGACGCCGTGCGCGTGATGCCGCGGGCTGGATTGACCGCCCCGGTCGCACCTGTGGCGTATCGCGGGAGGCGTGTGATCGTCGCGGGTACGCTCCTGCCCTCCCACGCCGCGGGTACCGGGCGCGTGCGCATCTACGCCTACCGCTATGTCGCCCGGAAGTGGAGGCTGTACGGGTCCTTCGCAGCCCCGGTCTCGGACGGTCCATGGGGTTCGCGCTACGCGGCGTCGATCGCCCTGCCATACGCCGGTGCGTGGCGCCTGCGCGCCTACAGCTTCGCTGACGGTCAGCATGCCGATGCGTGGTCCGGCGTCACCGCACTCAACGTCCGCACCCAAGGCCAGCTTGCCGCAGACACCGCCAGGCGCTATATCAACAACGGCTTCCAGTGGGGTGCGATCGGCCCCGCGAGGTTCGATGCCTCAGGATTCACCCGGTACGTCTACGGTCGAGCGGGTGTGTCGCTGCCGCGTACCGCACGACTGCAGGCGCGTCGCGGGATCGCGGTCAGCCGCCGCAACCTGAAGCCGGGTGACCTCGTCTTCTTCTACTCGCCGGTCAGTCACGTCGGCATCTACGTCGGCAACGGCATGATGATCGACTGCAACAACGCCCGGGGCGGTGTCGGCGTCAGGCGCCTGTATCCCCGCTTCGCAGGCGCACGGAGGGTGTGGAGGTAGCGCTGAGACAGGATGCAAGGCGTACGTAAGACCTTCGTTGCCTTCATGTGACTTCGGGTCACAACAGATCGCGGTTCATTCAGACTCCCTGAGGGGCATGCGCCGACCGACGTCGGAGCAGAGGCCGATCGGCACCTACTGTGCCGCGACCACATCAGGGAGATCACATGGATCCTCGAGCCGGTTCGAGCAGTATCGTCGCGCGCCCATGTCGGCGCACGGTTGCGGCGTGCCTCCTCATCGCGTGCTGCATCCTGACGATGAGCCCCACGACCGCGCACGCGCTGACCGGGAAGCGCGTCGTCTCGCGGGCGAAGCGCTGGGTCGCACGAAGGGTCCCGTACAGCCAGTGCGAGTACTTCGGCGGATACCGGACCGACTGTTCGGGGTTCGTGTCGATGGCATGGCGGCTTCGGGGCTCGTACACCACCGCCACGCTGCCGTCGGTGTCGAAGAGGATCCCCGTCTCGGGGCTCCTTCCCGGCGATGCGGTCCTGATGCCGGGCCACGTCGTCATCTTCACCGGTTGGGTGAGCAAGTCGCGTGGCACGTACCGCACCATGGAGGAGGCGGGGACGGGCAAGCCGGCGCTGAGCCGCGTCCGGCGTCTGTCCGGTGACGATGTCGGCCTGCGGCATGTGGACAGCCAGTGCGTCGGAGGGCCGACGGGGCCGGAGATCGTCATCCGTCCCAAGAAGCTTCCGAGCGGGCGGAGGATGCTGCGCCGGCTGGCGCTTCCCGCGCCCCGTTCCGCCGAACCGACGGCGGGGGCGGGTGTCGCGTCCGCGGAGGACGTGCTGTCGTGGGATCTTGCGGAGTGGACACCCGCGGCGCACTCGATCGTCTCCCGGAGGGTCGGCCTCGGTGGGGCCCTCGTCCCCGATGGCGACGGGGCGGTCAGGTAGTGCGGGCGCCCGCCCCGTTGCGGGGCGGGCGCCCGGTCTCACGCCACGCGGGCGAGTCCCAACTCGTCACGGACCGCATCCATGAGAGCGGGTACGGAGCGCGCCACCTCCGGTGACAGTTCGAGCGACCAGCCCAGCGCCTTCGGCTCGATTCCGAGCACGATCACCCGGGCTGTGGATCCGAGTTCGCGGGCGAGCCGGATGGTGTCCGGGACCCCGAGCCCGTGCGCGAAGCGGGCGCCGTCGGAGACGCGGTCGATCGCTTCCGGCAGGACGCGGTAGAGCGAGCCCGGGACGCCGCCGGCGCGGACGGCGTCGACGATCACCACCAGATCGTGTTCGAGGAACACGGGCATCATGTCGAACGGCGACGTTCCGCCGTCGAACAGGTCAACGTCGCGCATAGACGCGTCGCGCTCCAGTTCATGCACCGCGAAGATGCCCACACCGTCGTCTCCCTGTAGGAGGTTCCCGATTCCGAGGACCGCGGCCGTGGATGCTCGCTCGCTCATCGGTCGGTCACCTGCCTGCGGCTGAGGGCGGCGTCAGCATCGTGACGTGCTCCGAGAGGCCGTCGACGTCGGTCACGTGGACCGAGCATCCCGTGCACGGATCGTACGAATGCACGACGCGCATGAGTTCGATCGGCTTCGCCGGGTCGGCGACCCGCAGTCCGGTGAGTGCCTGCTCCATCGTGCCCGGAACACCGCGGCCGTCGCGCGGGGAGGCGTTCCAGCACGTGGGTGTGATCATCTGGTAGCGGGAGACCTTGTTCGCGCTGAACGTCGCCCAGTGCCCCAGGGCACCGCGCGGTGCCTCGGTGAGTCCGAACGCGGTGCCGCGTACGGCTCCCAGGGGCGTGAAGGTCTTGGCGCCGGGCTGCACGCGGGCGGCCCATCCGCCCATTGCGGCGACGATCTTGCGCGCCTCGTATGCGCGAGCGAGCGTCCGGTCCATGACCGAGATGCCGCCCTTGTAGTCGCCATTGACCGTCATGCGCGCGAGCGGGCCGACCTCGTAGACGCCTCCGGCGTAGCGGGGCGCCTTGAGCCAGGAGTACGCACCGCTCTTCCCGAAGGCCGGCGCGGTCACACCTGCTGCGGGGGCGGTGGCGGGCCGCGCAGTGTAGTACGAACGCGCGACCTCCTCGGCGATGCGCTTGACGTCGACGATGCCCCGACGTCCCGCTGCCGTGATCAGTCCCCGCTTGAGCAGCGGGGTGGATCCGGGCTGGTCGAAGACGCCGAAGGAGAGCAGGGCGCCTGCCCCACGGCCGATGTGGAAGTAGTCGTCGTACTTCGACGCCAGGAACTCGGCGTCCGGAACGTAGGTGTCGCGAACGAATGTGGTGACCTCGGCGAGCAAGCCCTTGACGGCGGTCATCTGCGCTACTGAGGGGCTCTGGGTGACGCCGCCCGGCATGACCGTGGCCACGTGCGGCACCTTGCCCGCGAGGATGGCGACCATCTCCTGTGCCTTGCGCCGGATGTCGAGCGCCTTCAGGTAGTTCGCGATGAGACGCTCGCGGTCCGAGCCGGTGATGCGCAGGTCCGACGTGTTCGCGCCGCTCCACGGGGCCATGGCGGGGCCTTCGATGTAGTCCATGAGGTTCAGGTGATAGAAGTGCAGGATGTGGTCCTGCACGAAGTTGCCGCCCTGGATCAGCGCGCGGAGGAGCTGGGCCTGGGCGTTGGGGGTGAAGCGGAGCGCGGCCTCGACCGTCTTGGACGCGACGATCGCGTGGCTGACGGGACAGACGCCGCATACGCGCTGCGTCAGGTGGACCGGATCGGTCGCGGCGCGGCCGACCAGGATGTTCTCGAAGTCACGGTAGAGCTGGCCGGCCACCTTGGCGGACGTGACGGTGCCTTCGGCGGCGGTCTCGACCTGGACGCGCAGGTGGCCCTCGATGCGGGTCACGGGGTCGACGGTGATGGTCGCCATGCTGGGTTCCTTTCGTCAGGGGAGTCGGGGAGGTGCGGAAGGGCGATCAGGTCCTAGTCGTCGCCCTCGTCACCACCGTCGCCGCCTTCACCGCCGGAGAGCAGCGGGTTGGTCGGGAAGTCGGGAGCGGCGCAGCCGATGCACGCCTGGTTCGCGGCAACGCACCAGTTGCGGCCGTTGTTCCACTTGACCGAGGGGCATGCCATGACCGTCGAGGGGCCGCGGCAGCCGATCTCCTCATAGCAGCCGTAGCGACCGATGCTGCCGACCTCGTCGGACTCGCGCCGCGGGCACCGGCTGTGGATGCTCGTGTTGTAGAACGCCGTGGGCCGGCGCAACGAGTCCAGCGGCAACCTGCCGCCGGTGATGACCGTGATCAGCGTTCCGAGAACGGTGTCGGGGTGCGCGGGGCACCCGGGCAGATTGACGATCGGCGCGGTCGTGCGCCCGACAAGTGCGTCGGCGACGGTGCGGACCTGCGTCACCTTCGACGGCTTCACGACACCGCCGAACGCGGCGCAGGTGCCGACGGCGACGACGGCCTTCGCCTTGGGTCCGAGTTCCTGGAGTGCCGTCAGCAGCGTCAGCGGCACGCCGTTGCGCTCGCCGATGATGCAGTAGTTGCCGCTCGCCGCGACCGGGACAGCGCCCTCGATGCAGAGGATGAAGCCGCCCGGCGCGGCTGCGGCCGCGTCGAACATCGAGGTGATCGCCGCCTCGCCGTACGCCGCCGTCAGGTCCGGATGGTAGGCGAGGTCGACCTTCTTGGTGAGCACGTCCTCGATCGGTGTGGACGCCGCGTTCAGCAGCGATATCGAGCAACCGCTGCATGACGATCCTTGGAGCCAGATGACCGTGGGGGCGCCGGGCGCGGCCAACGCCTGCTCGAGCCGGGACAGGTTGTCCAGGCCGAGTCCGAGCCCGACGGCGCTGACGGCCGCCCAACTCAGGAGTTCTCGCCGGGTGATCTCCATGGTGTCCTCTCATTCGTGTCGCCTGTCTTCGGAGAGCCGGGCACCGGGGTGCGCGGCTTGAGCGAAGCATCGGGACTGAAGATGAGAGTTCGATGAATCGGCGGTGAGACAGTCCTCATCGGCCGACGGCTCGCGCTCGGACGAGCGCGACCTCCATGGAGAATCCATACGGTCCGGCATCACCCGGAAGGCCCGCCCACGAGTGCGGGCGGGCCTTCTTCCGGGGCGACACGCGACGGGGGTCAGTCGGCGGGGCCGCCGGTGTCCGAGATACCGGTGATCGACGTGGCGTTCACTTCAGGGCCTGCCATGCGCACGGAGGCCCCTTCGATCCGGGTCCCGCGCACCTCGACCGTCTTCCCGGCGAGCGCCGTGTATGCGCCATCATCCTTCTTCGCGTTGGCGATGACGGCGGCCACCGTGCCTGCGTCGCCGCCGGCCTGGCTGCCGCCGATGACGGCCCAGAACCCGCCTTCGATGTCCCGCCACTCGAGCGTGCCGATCGCGAGCACCGTGCCGTCGGTCTGGTCGTAGAGTCCGGCAGCGAGGCGCATCCCGGCCGCGTCGCCTGCGGGGGCGGCGGTCTCCTCGCGGGCGGCGGGCTTCTCGGGCGTGGGGGTGGCCGGGGACGCACAACCCGTCAGCGCGATCGCGGCGGCGAGCGTCAGCGCTACGAGCGGGATGGCGGTGCGGTGGTTCATGGGGTACCTCCCTCGTCGACTGTTCGTACGTTCCCTTCGACGAATGGGGAGCCACCCGGGTTCGCGGCCCGATACGGACGCCCGGGGACGGGATGGGGCTCGGGGCGCGTGAGCGCTCCGGCCCGCGCGCAGGGCCGTGGCCGGTCAGGCTACGGCGAGGGTGGGTATATACAGCAGTGATGACCGGGACTCAGTGGCCCGGTCATCGGCGTTTTCCGGGCCGGTCGGAACCGATCGCGTGGAAGTGGGTGAATAGATGGGTCTCCTCAGTTGGATCGTCGTCGGCGGCCTCGCCGGCCTGCTCGCGCAGGCGCTCATGGGTGATGGTCGGTCAGGGTGTTTCATGACCGTGCTGCTCGGTGTCGTCGGCGCCTTCATAGGCGGCTTCGTCATGAGCCTCTTCGGCTTCGGTGGCGTGAGCGGGTTCAACGTGTGGTCGATCCTCGTCGCCACCATCGGTGCGCTCGCACTCCTTGCGATCGCACGGGCGCTTCGGCGCTAGAGCCCACGACGCCTGAACGGTACTCACGCTGTGAATCCTCGCAGTGATGACATTGGGAGTTACCATGCAGAACGCAGAAACCGCTTCGTCGGACCGTCGAAGCCAGGTACATACGGAAGTACGCGCGCCGATCGAGACCGTCGTGATCCGCGTCGTGTGGTTCGTGTTCGGCGTCATCGAAGTGCTCATCGCCATGCGCTTCGTGCTCAGACTGCTCGGCGCGAACGCCGCAGCAGGGTTCGTGACGTTCATCTACGGGATCTCCTCCTTCTTCATGGCGCCGTTCGCGACGATCTTCGGCACCGATAAGATCGCCGGTTCGGTGTTCGAGTGGAGCGCGCTCGTGGCGATCGCCATCTACGCGTTGATCGCGTGGGGCATCGTCGCCCTGATCGGCGCGGTCAATCCCCGCGACCGTTCCGAGACAGTCGAGACCGTCGAGAAGGACGCCGACGTCCGCGTCTCATAGGCCCGGCGCACCCGCCTTGCACGATCGTCAGGAGACATCATGAAGACCATGGACAGGCACGAGACGAAGGCGCGCTTCGAAGCGCAGATCGATGAGTGGAAGCGCAACATCGAGACGATGAAGGTCAAGGCCGAGGCGTCGACCGGTGACGCGAAGCTCACGTATCGCGAGAAGGTGAACGAGCTTCAGTCGCAGCTCGACGGCCTCAAGATCCAGGCCGCGAAGACCTGGGACGCCGCCGACGATACCTGGGAATCGACCACCAGGGAGTACGAGCTCCAGTGGCAGGAGTGGGAGGTCCGCGCCAAGCGGGCCTGGAGCGACCTCACCAAATAGCCGATCCAGACGTCCCTCCCCCCGGGAAGTGGCCCGGGTCGCCCGAGAGGGTGGCCCGGGCTGTCGGACACACACGCGGTATCATCGGCGGCACGCGATCGCCGATCGCCCCGCACCGAAGCAGGGATCCCCGTGACCGATTCACCCTCCAAAGACCCGCTTCACGGCGTGACGCTCGAGATGATGCTCCGTCGTCTTGTGAACAAGTACGGCTGGCCCGGCCTTGCGAAGCGCATCAGGCTCAACTGCTTCAAGGAGGACCCCAGCGTCGAGTCCTCACTCAAGTTCCTGCGGCGCACGCCATGGGCGCGCGCCCGTGTCGAGGACCTCTACAAGAACTCGCGCTTCTGGACCCGCGACTGACGATGCACGCGAGTGCTCGGACGCGCTCCCACTCGCGCCCTCGTGCCGGCGGGAGTACGCTGTGCGATGCGCGAGGTTCGGCTATCCGACGCGCGTGCGCCCCTCGCAGCGGGCGCGGACGGGCGCGGGGAGCGCCCAGTGGAAAGTGGGTGGCGACATGACACGCCGATCCCGATCCGTCCTGTGCGCGAGCACGCTCATCGCGATCCTGTTCCTGTGGCCGGCCGCGGCGTTCGCCGGCACCACGACCCCGTTCGAGCAACGCCTCGCGACGGGCTACTTCTCATCGATGGGACCGATCGGGGGCGGCGTATCAGGTAGCCGCGTCGTCTACTCCGACACGCGCCTCGGCAACACGGATATCTACTGCTACGACCTCTCCACGGGCGTCGAGACCCGGATCACGGACGAGTCCGCCGCGCAGTACAGTCCGGCGATATCGGGCACGACCATCGTCTGGGAGGACCGCCGCGACTGGGGCACCGACTCGCGGATCTACGCCTACGATCTCGTCACCAAGACCGAGAAGCTCATCTCCAAGTCTCCCTCGGCGGCGACCAACCCGGCGATCTCCGGCCGGAATGTCGTGTGGCAGGCGGATCACGAGCACGGCGGGGACGGCGACACGTTCATCTACGTCTACAACCTCGACACCGGGACCCAACGCCGGCTGCTCGCGTCGACCAACAGGCAGACATCGCCCTCGATCGACGGCCAGTGGGTGGTGTGGCAGGATGCCAGCACTGCGCACTCAGACGTCTGGCTGTGCCGGCTGGACGCGATTCCGGTGAATCTGACCACTGGGGCATCGGCCGCGATCTACCCTGCGGTCTCCGGCGGACGCGTCGCGTGGATCGACTACCGCAACGGGTCGCCGGAGATCTACGCATACGATGCCGACACGGGCGTATCCAAGCGGGTCACGAACGACGCGGTGGCCCACGACCGCCCGGCGATCTCGGGCGGCAAGGTCGTGTGGAGCGACACGTCGAACGGCAACAGCGACGTGTTCGTCCACGATATCTACTCCGGGAGCACGAAGCCGCTGTCGCTGAACGCATCGTCACAGGGCTTCCCTTGGATCTCGGGCAGCGCCGTCGTGTGGCAGGACACTAGGTCGGGCGCGTTCGAGATCTACGCGTGTGAGCTCAACACCCCTCGGATCACGGCATCAATCGTTCCCGTCATCGCGTACAACGGGGTCGCGAGAGCGGTCGGGTCGCTCGTGACCGCCGGCGGAACGCCGCTGGCGGGGCGCGACGTGTTCGTCGAGTGGTCGTATGACGGTTCCCTGTGGTTCGCCGCCGGTGCGCCGTCGGGCAAGACGGACGCCGCCGGGCGCTTCAGTGTCGCTTCTCCGCCCATGACCTTCGGGGTCTACGTGCGCGCCACCTATCCAGGCGATGCGGAGCACCTCTCGGCCCAGAGCGCATCGACGAGAGTGAAGCCGCGGGCGTCGCTTGGTACCCCGGTCGCGCCGTCGACCATGTACCACTCCAAGTCGTACGCGGTCTACGGCTCTCTCGCGGCGAAACACCCGGCGACCTCCGCCGTCGGCAGACTCTACTGCTACCGGCTCGAGAGCGGGCACTGGCGCCTGCGCAAGTCGTTCCCGTTGACTGCCACTGACAGCGGCGCAAACTCACGCTACAACGCGACGGTGAAGCTGCCCTACACCGGCACGTGGCGGATGCGTGCCTATCACTCGGACTACTCACACGCCCCGACGTACTCGGCATGGCGCACGGTCAAGGTGAAGTGACCGACAGACGACTGAGCTGAACCGGAGGCCCTTCCCGCGTCGGGAAGGGCCTCCGGTTCGCTCGACAGCCGTTCGTCGACATGGTCGCGTGTCACGGCTGGGGCACGTCACGGTCTTGGGTATCAATCCCCATCGGTTCCATCCAAGGGGAGGAGTCTCAATGGCACGACGCAGATATGCGGCCTGGGCGGTCGCCCTGGTCACGGCGTTCCTGATCGGGTCCGCATCCACTGCCTACGCGGTGGAGCAGACGTATGAGGGTGATCTGGTCAAGATCATCATGAGTGACACCGCCCGACCCGCGATCCTGGTCAAGTCGTCGGAGGCTGCGACGTCAGGAGCGCCCTACGTACGTCAGTACTACAGCGATGACGACTGGGGCAGCATGGTCTGGCTCGCCAGCGCAGACACGTCCGAGTCCTTCGATTCGGGCTATCTGACCGAAGAGAACTCCGCAGTGGGTCCCGCCGCCCTCACCACGTTCATCCCGGTCAGCAACACGAAGACGGCGATCGCCGGCGGCACGAAGATCACCACCGTGGTCGACCTCGGCACGACCGGCGTCCGCATGACCCAGGTGTTCACGCACATGACGGGCGATCGGTTCGTCACAAAGCAGTGGACCTTGACCAACAGCGGAGCGACGACCTTCACCGGCGCGCGCTTCTATCATGGCGGTGACGCCTACTTCGGCGGCGAGGATGACGCCTACGGCTTCTATGATCCGTCGAAGGGAATGGTCTACCTCCGCAACAACGATTACACGAACTGGGGTCTGATGGGGTTCTATGCCGATCCCACCACGCCGTCCAGCCGCTACTTCGAGGGCGTCTATAGCGACGGCAACAATCTGGCACTCGCCGGCGACAACCTGACGGATTCCGTGGAGTCGTCGTTCGAGGACGCCGGCTACTACCTGCAGTGGGATCGCACCGGCCTCGCCCCCGGGCAGTCCTGGACGATCAAGGCCAACGAGATCTGGACGCCGGCGGGTGCTCTTCAGATCCTCGCGCCGGCCCCCAAGACCGTGACCCGTGGCTCGACGGTGCCGCTGCAGTTCACGCTGCAGAACCTCACCGAGAACACGATGACCCTCACGCTGAGCGCGAGCGCAGGCGGCTGGGGCACGTCGCTCGTCGGCGATACCGCACAGGTGATCTCGCCGAACAGCAGTGTGGTGCGCACCGTGAACGTCTCAGTTCCCGGCAACGCCATGGGTGTGAAGACGGTGACACTCTCGGGAACCGACGGCGACGCGATCAGCGCGAGTGCATCCACCCGCCTTACCGCGCCCACGTCGGTCGCGCGCTTCCTTGTCGGGACTCCGCACCTCAAGTGGATCATCCGCCGCGGGCGCGCATTCGAGGTCTACGGCGCGCTGTCTCCGGCGCACAAGGCGCACACGAAGTGGGTCGTCCTGCGCTTCGAGCGCTGGACCGGCAAGCGCTGGGTCTTCGCCAAGAGCGTGGGCACGTACAGCTACTCGCTCGCGAACGGCAACCCGTCGAACCACTACGGCATCTGGACGCGACTGTGGACGCGCGGCAAGTACCGCGTCAAGGCGTACCATCCCGCCGATGCTGACGGGCCGGCGACATGGACCGGGTACAACTGGTTCTGGATCCGCTAGTCACAGCCGACAGAACGACAAGAGAGGGTCCTCCGAAAGGGGGACCCTCTTCGTGTGCTGACGCTGCGCAGCGTGCCCGGCTCAGGCGTACTCGAGCTCGAGGTGCATGACCGATTTGAACGCGTCCACGACCGTGGGATCGAACTGCGTGCCGCTGCAGCGCTCGACCTCCTTGAGCGCCTCCGCCGGCGTCCTGCCCGTACGGTACGGCCGGTCGCACACCATGGCGTCATAGGAGTCGGCGACCGCGAGGATCCGCGCGCCAAGAGGGATCTCGGCTCCCTTCTTGCCCAGGTAGCCAGAGCCGTCGAAGCACTCGTGGTGGCACTCGACGAGCGGGACGACGTCGCTCAGGAGTCCGCCGACCGGCTGGAGCAGCGCCGTGCCCTTCGTCGGGTGGGTACGGACCTGCGCCCACTCGGAGTCATCGAGTACCGAGGCCTTGCGCAGGACGTCGAGGCTGACGTCGATCTTGCCGATGTCGTGCAGCAGCCCGGCGACGCGCACGCTCTCGATGTCGCTCTCAGGCAGTCCCATGCGCTCGGCGATCTTGGCCGCGAGGCCGGAGACGCGCATGGAGTGCTCCTGCGTGTAGCTGTCCACGGCGTCGATGAACTTCGCGAGGATGGCAAGGATGCCCTGGTACGCCTGGCGCAGGTCGTCCACGGCGCTCTTCTTGAACTCGTAAAGCGTTCCGACGACGAACGCGGTCACGATGACGAACGCGCCCCACAGGAAGAGGCTGACGAGAGCCTGCTCGGCGGATTCGCCGAAACGGGTCGGGTCGGGGATCGCGTAGACCCACACCATGAGCACGCCTACGACCGCGACGAGCACACCCTGCTTCCTTCCGAGGAAGTAGGCGGCGACGAGTGTCGGGATGTAGAAGAAGTTCAGGAACGCGAGTCGGTTGTCCGCGAACAGGACCGCGAACGCGGTCGCGAGAACGAGCACGACCACGACCGAGACTTCGAAGTGACGCAGGACGAACGCCTTGACGTGCTGCATGCCGGCCCCCCGGATCGCGCTACGGAGTGTGCTCCGCGCCACTCAGAGTAGCGTCGGTACTCCGGCGTGTGAACAGACGAGCGGCCCCCTAGTGCCCGACGGCGTGGCTTTCGCGGTGGACGGCGGATATCAGGGCTGCGGCACCCGGCGGAAGCACTGCGGGTCCTCCGCCATCGGGTGGCCGAGGAGTGCCTCGGCGACCGCTCGACAGCCGCCGCATGACCACCTGATCTCGCATCGGCCGCATCGACCCTCGAGCGTGTCGCGGTCACGCATCCGGGCAAGCGCCGGGTGTGCCCACAGCTCCGGGAACGGGGTCGTCAGGGCGTTCCCGAGTCTCACGGGGAGTCGTCTGCACGGGAAGGCGGTCCCGTCGGCGTCGATGCAGAGGCCGTTGTAGCCGACCGAGCAGCCGCTGACGCAGTCCTCGCATCCGGGCCCGCGGAGCAACAGCGCCTTCCAGAGGGGGTCGCGCAAGGTCAGATCGGTGCCGCTTCGGGCGAGCCGCCTGCGCCGACGTTTCAGGTAGACCAGCGCCCGCCGCAGCTCGGTGGGCGAGAGCGGGCGGGCATCGAGCGCCGCGCCGCGTCCGATCGGGACGTGGCGCGCGATGTGGAAGCGTGAGGCCGCGTTCTCCGCGATCCTGAGCACGGCCGGCAGGTCCCGGACGTTCGCCGACGAGAGCGTCATCGCCAGAGTGACGTCGACGCCTACCGCTCTCAGCGCCGCCATGCCCGCCAGAGCGCGATCGAACGTGCCGGCTCCACGGACCGCGTCGTGTGTCCGCCGACCGCCGTCGACGCTCACCTGTACCGCCTGCACTCCCGCGGCCGCGAGTCGGCGAGCCATCACCTCGTCGATCAGCGTGCCGTTGCTGAGCACGCGGACGGGCAGGCCGTGCGCCCTGCTGCGTTCGATCAGTGGGAAGAGATGCGGGCTGAGCAGCGGCTCGCCCCCGGACAGCATCACGCGCCCGTCGCGGCCACTCTCCGTGATGAAGGCGGCGAACGCGTCCACCACCGATGTGAGCCCCGCCTCGTCCAGGTCCTCGACCGGCGACTCCCGATAGCAGTGAGCGCAGTCGAGGTTGCAGCGGTCCGTGAGGTTCCACTGAAGGAAGAACGGCTCTCCGAAGCGTTCGACGCGCGTCACGTCACCCACCGCATCCTCCGCACCCGCCGCAACCCCCGCAACCCCCGCAACCGCCTCCGCTGTCGCCGCCGCCGCTGAACCACCCGCCACCGTCGCCGCCCGACCCGCTCCAGCGGCCTCCGGCACGCCCACCGTTGCGGGCCAGCACCCCGACGGTGGTGATGAACAGGATGCCAAGCAGGCTCCACCACATACAGAGGAACGGATCCGGCGTCCCGCCGAACGCACGCGTGGCGAGCGCCACGGTCGAGGGCGGTTCCGCGGTGCCCACCGCCAGGAGGACCTCGTCGACGGAGAGGCGCGACTGATGGGCGAGGAGTACCTGCCTGCCGCCCAGGTACTGAAGGGAGCCACCCTGCGGCTTCGTCCGGTACGGCTCGACGGGTGTCCCGGGCGGGACCTCGAGCATGAACGTCGCGTCGTGCACGGGAACGCTGAAGGCGCGCGGCCACGCGGCGGCGAGCTCGATGCCGTTGCCATTCGGACGCAGCGCTTGGTTGCTCACGAACCGGACGACCACCGTCGTCTCGCCGCGGGACAGGGGCGGGAACGACCAATCGATGCGGTCCTCGTCGTACGTGGTCGTGTCGACCCTGAACGGCAGGGGGGCGCCGGCGCCGTCGGTGACCGACACGTCGGAGACGCCGCTCGTGCCGACGAACTTGAAACCCGCGTCTCGCGAGCCGCTGCGGACGTCGTAGGTGATGCGCAGCTCGACCGCCGCGTCGCCGCTCAGGAACCCGTATGCCCGCTGGGGCGAGAAGGTCGCGGTGTAGTGGGAGATCGCGTACGGATGACCGACGAGGGGGACCGGGACGTCGAACCAGCGGATCGCGACGACTGCGGCCGCCAGCACTGCCACGACGGTGACGATGGCGATCGTGGCGCCGATCCAGGCGGGCCATGCGCGTGGGACTCCGCTGCCCGGGATCGGCCCCCCGGCGCCCGGTGCGGCCGCGCGGTCCCAGTCGATCGGTGCGGCCGCCGGCCCGAACCGCTCCAGGCAGACCCAGCAGTACGTGGCGCGCGCGGTGTTCTCCGCACCGCACTTCGGGCAGATCACGGTCTCCGTACTCATCCGCGGGGGCTCTCTCCCGGAACGAGCAGGATCTTCATCGTGCCGGGGCGCGCGGCGACATCCATCGCATCGATGGCGTCGTCGAGTGCGAAGCGGCCTGCGATCAGCGGCGTGGGATCGATCGCCCCGCTCTCGAGAAGCGCGAGCGCCGGACCGAATGGCCCGCACCGCGAGCCGATGATCGTGATCTCGTCGACCACGAACGGAGACAGGTCGAGGGTGACCTCGCCGTGATACGTCGACTTGAGCACGAGCGTCCCGCGGGGCCTCAGCGCGGCGCGGGCGATCTCAAGCCCCGACGGTGAGCCCGTCGCCTCGACGACGACGTCCCAGCGCCGGGGTTCCACGTCGCCCGCGTCGAGCGTCTCGATGCCGCACAGAGCGAGAAGCGCGCGCTGGTGCTCGTGTCGTGCGACCACGCGCACGTGCGCCCCCGTGCGCGTGAGCACGCGGGCGATCAGCTGGCCGAGCCGGCCGGCGCCGACGAGCAGGACGCGGTCACCCGGGCAGATCGTCACCTGCTCGGTGATCTCGACCGCCGCAGCGAGCGGTTCGGTGAAGACGGCCGCCTCGTCGCTGACGGAGCCCGGGACGCGGTGCAGGTTGGACAGGGGCAGGGAGGCGAACTCCGCGTGGACGCCGTCGCGTTCGACGATCCCGAGCACGGTGCGCGTCTCGCAGTGCGTGGGGCGACCGTGCCGGCAAGCCTCGCAACCGCCGCACGCTGCGTTGATCTCGCCCACCACGCGGGCGCCGACCCATGCGGGATCGGGCGACTCGACCACCTCGCCGACGAACTCGTGGCCGAGGACGCCGGTGTACGGGTAGTAGCCGCGGACGAGTTCGAGGTCGGTACCGCAGATGCCCGAGAGGCGGATACGGATGAGTGCCTCATCGGGCACCCGGGGGACGGGTACGTCGGCGACGGAGAGCTTCCCATCCTCGAGCCACAGGGCCTGCATGCCACCTCCGCCTCGGTGTCGATGTCACAAGTATAGATGGGTGCAGCTGTGGTGGGCACGCGATACGGAGAAGCCCCCGGCGCTCGTTCTCCGCCGGGGGCTTCATCACATCCGCTCGGAACTCCTAGCGGGCGGTCACGTTCGTGTACGAGGATACGGCCCCCGCGTTGAAGATGCCCCCGCCGTAGACGACGCGGACGCGCGTGGTGCCGCGGGGCGGGCGCCACCCGATCGTGGCGCGTGCGTACGGGTCACCCGCGACCAGCGACCGGACACCGATCGGCGTCCAGCGGCGGCGCGCGGCGTTGTAGTACTGGAACGTCACGGGGCCGGTGTTCGCGCCGTTGGCGACGAGCGCGGTCAGTGTGACGCTGCGCCCGCGGCGCACTGTGCGTGCGGAGGTGCCGACGAGGACGCGGGCACGGACACCGAGGTCGAACGTGGTGTCGGCGGGAGCGTAGGTCGACGTGCCGTCGATGTGGACGCGGATCCTCGTGTTCGTCTCAAGGTCCCAGAGTTCCGCTCCGAAACCGATCGTGCCCTCGGCGACTGTGGCGGTCTCCGTCGCGAGCAGCGTCTCGACGTCCGATCCCACCGGCGTCCCGTAGATCGAGACGGTGCAGGGATTGTCGATGCCGCTGATCTCGCCGGCGATGATCGCGACGTCACCGTACGGGATCGGGTTCGGGAACGCCTGCGCTGTGATGCCGGGCGCCATGAGGGTCGCCTGTCCGGCTATGACCCATGGCGTGGCGGTCGTCGCATCGATCGAGATCGTCGCGTCCGAGCTGGGAGGCGCGTCCGAGAACGGGTCGCCGACGGGCTCCGCTCGGAAGCTGACGGTCAGGGTGTTGTTCGGCAGGACGGCGTTGAGCTCATCGACGATCTGCGCGATCGATCTGCGGGCTGCCGGCGCCTGCGGCGCCGAGCCGGGATCGCCGCTCGTCATCTCCATCCCGGAGGTGTCGCCCCCGGGGCCGGCAGCGATCAACGTACCGGTCAGCGGCGTGCCGGCGGGCAGGTTGATCGTGGCGTCGACCGTCTGCGTGGCCCGCACGCCGTAGGCCAGGACCGAGACCTTGATGCGGTTCGCGCCGATCTTGAGGCCAGCCTCCGGGGCGACGGCTACGACGCGGCCGAAGTTGCGCGCGGTGCTGATCTCGGACTCGGTGTCGACCGAGAGGATCCTGGGCTCCTCGACACCGTCGGCCAGCACGCTCAGGAGCTCGCTGACGATGTAGTTGACGTCCGCGCCGACCGACGACGGGATGTCGTAGGGGCTGTCCACGACGTTGGTCATGACAACGTCGTACTCGGTCGTCCCGTCGCTCACGCGGACGGTCGCCGTGGTGAGAGCGCTCCCGGGCGTGGTGGCAGCGTCGAAGAGCCGTGACGCGGCGATCGACGAGGCGCTTCCGCTGAAGAGGCTGGTCATGCCCGAGTTCAGGAGCTTACTCGCCAGATACACGTTCGAGGTCGCCTCACGGCCGCTGTCCTTGAGTACGGCGCGCGAGGTGAACGCGACCTCATCGGGGAGCGCGCCGGTCGTGCCGTAGATGCCGGCCGAGCGGTCCTGGGTGAACGTTCCGCGCAGTGCCGTCGGGTGGCCGATCTTGTAGGGCGTCAACTGGCTCGGCCACACGCCGTTGATCCAGACGTTGGTCATGTACATGCTCGTCTCGCCCAGGTAGTAGGCGGGATGTCCGAAGGCGACCACGGTGTCGGTGGCCGTGTAGGCGACCGTACCGAGCCCGCCGATCCACAGGTCGCCGCGCGATAGGAGCGCGCCGACTGACGCGCCCGGGACGAGGGCGGTCGAGGTCGTGTCGTGCCCAGCGGAGAGCGCGGCGCCCAGCGAGACGACGGAGAGCCCGCGCGCCTCGAGCGCCTTCTTGAGCTGGGCATAGGTGCGGCTCGAGGGACGGAGCCCTCCGATGAAGACCGAGCTCAGCGGTTTGGCCACGAACGCGCCGCTGCGGGCGGCACCCTTGAACGCCGAGGGGTTCGGGGCCACGATGATGCGATCCACGAGGCCGCTCTTGGTGAGCTGCGGGCGGTCGAGCGGCTGCATGCGGGGTGAGTAGTCGACGTCGAGCTTGACCATGGACTCGATCGGCGTCGCGAGTCCCATGCCGCCGATGGTGAACATGTCGCCGTAGGCGACGGCGCCGATCACCTTGTCGAACCCGTCGTCGTCCTTCACGTAGATCGGGCTACCGCTCATGCCCGAGACGATGCCGCCGAAACGGGCGATCTGGGTCCCGGTCGCTTCGAACATGATGAGGGCATCGGCGGGGTCGTCTCCCGTGACCGAGAGGACCTCGACCGGTATCTCCTCGATCGTGTGTCCGCGCGTCACGGTCTTGAAGTAGCCCTGCAGCGGGCCGGTGCCGAGCTTGGCCCGGAGTGCGTCCAGGCCGAGCGTCTTGTCCGATTCCGCCGCGTTCGCGATGCCCCCCATCGCGAACAGGATCGCAAGCGAGAGCGCCGCGACGATCCAGAGCCGTACGGGCGTGCCTCGACGAGCCATGGTTCCCCCTTCTGTCCTACGGGGCCGTCCGCGTCGGCAGGATCGCGCCCCGTATGTGCGTCCGGTCACGAGCGTAGCATCCGAGAGCGATGCTTCTCGGCAACCGCTGGATGACGGTTCCAGTCAGACAGGGAAACCCGCCGCCTGTCAGCTGTCTCGGCGCGGTCGGCGCGGTCAGACGTCGATCGAGGCCGGGGTGTCGCGCGGGTCGGCGAACCACTGCTCGTCGAAGTCGCCCTCGGCGATGCGCTCGATCGGCATGCGCAGGTAGCGTCCGGACGCTTCGACCGCGACGGTCCCGTCGTGCAGGATGATCTCCCCGCTGGCCTCGAACAGGCGGCTCGAGTGCTTCGTCATGCGGCAGACGGCGCGGACCTCGTCGGCGATCGGGACGGGCTTGCGGAAACGGACGTTGAGTTCGACGGTGACGCCGAACGCTTCGGGGTCGGCGATATTGAGGGCGCGGCCCATCGCCTCGTCGAGCAGCGTCGAGGCGATACCGCCGTGCAGTCGCCCGGGATAGCCCTGGTGTTCCGGACGGGGCGTGAACACCGCGACGAGCTCGCCGTCCTCCAGGTTGTAGAAGCGCGCTCCCAGTCCCGCGGGGTTCTCGGTGCCGCACACCATGCACATGCGGCTCACGTTCTGCGCTGCGAGTACCGTCCGGTCCATGTCCCGCCCTCCCGCTCGATGTCCGCCGCACATCATACGCCCGGCGTGGCGTGCCCGTGGTTGAATGGGGCATGAGCCGGTGGGACGACGGTGGGTGGTCGATGACGGAGAGGTGGGGGCGTGCTCGCGGATGCGGTGGCCTGTCTGGTATGCCCCCGGTGCGGCGCGCCGCTGGTCGAGGCGCCGGGTACCCTGTCCTGCTCAGAAGGTCACTCGTTCGACGTCGCGCGGCAGGGATACGTCAACCTGCTGCCGGGCGGCGCACGCCCCGGAACGGCCGACACGCCGGCGATGGTCTCAGCGCGTGAGGCGTTCCTCGCAGCCGGACACTACGACCCGATCGCGAGTGCGGTGATCCGCGCGATCAACGGCGCCGATCCCGCGCGCGGCTGCGTCATCGACATCGGTGCCGGGACCGGCCAGCACCTCGCCCGCGTCCTCGATGCGTTTCCCGACGGCACCGGCATCGCGCTCGACATCTCGAAGCACGCGCTCAAGCGCGCGGCGCGCGCGCACCCGCGTGCGGCCGCGATCGTGTGCGACGTATGGGCGCCGCTGCCGATCCGTACAGCTTCGGTGGCGGTGATCCTCGATGTCTTCGCCCCGCGCAACGCCACCGAGTTCCACCGCGTGCTGGCGCCGGACGGCGTCCTCGTCGTCGTCACGCCGACCGAGCGGCATCTGCGCGAGCTCGTCGTCGCCCTCGGCCTCCTGAGCGTCGACGGTGACAAGCGGGAGCGCCTCGACGAGAAGCTCGACGGGCTGTTCAGCGCGTTCGACGAGTTCGAGGTCGAGTGGCCTCTGTCGCTCGCGAGGGCCGAGGTGGCGGCCGCGGTCGCCATGGGGCCGAGCGCGCGCCACCTGGATGCCGCCGAGCTCGCCGCCGACCTGGACGGCATGGCTGAACCCGTCGCGGTGACCGCGTCCGTGAGTGTCCGCAGCTTCCGTCCGATCTGATGCCCCGCGCCTAGACCGACCAGTCCCGCGACTCCCAGAGTTGTGCGAGCTCCTCGCGCTGCGGCACCTCGTTGACGTTGAGCCGTTCGAACGCGTCGTTGATGGAGCGCAGCCGGCGGCCGAACATCGTGAGCAGCTCGCGCAGGACGGGATCGCACTTCATGTCGGCGAACTCGTCGCGGGTGATCACGCGGACGGCGACGGGCCCGACTGCACGGGCCGAGGCCGACCGAGCACGATTGTCGAGCAGCGCCATCTCCCCGAACATCTCGCCGGCACGCAGGTCGTCGAGGACCGTCTCGACTTCGCGGATCGTCCGGTAGATGCGGACCGTGCCGGACTCGACGACGAACATCCGGTCGCCGCCCTCGCCCTGGCGGATGATGACGTCGCCGTCGCTGTAGGTCTCGTGCTTCTCGGGTGTGGTCATCACGGTGCTCCTTGCTCTATGGGACAGACCCGCGGGACGTGCCGCGCGCATCGCGTTCATGATTGTCAGATTCCCTTCCGCGGCCCCGGCTCCCCGCAGTCGGGCCACTCCGACGGACGGACGGCCCTCCGCTCGATGGCCCGGAAGCCGCCATCGTGACCGGACGCGGTCTTCGCGTGACCGGCGGGGGGTGACGTGCGGACCGGAGCCAGGATGTCGGGAGCGTGCCCTAGAATCGCGACTGCGCCCAACAGGGCATCACCGACACCGGGAGATCCGCCACATGCGTATCGCGCTCATATCGATCCTCATCGCCGCCTGCCTGGCTCTGGCCGGATGCGGCATCGTCGACGTCAACGTCAACGGCGCCGCCATCGACACGTCGAGTCCGGCCGCTGCTATCGACGCCGCCAAGAAGGAGGCTGCCGCCGCGGCCTGCTCGGCGATCCGCGCGCAGCTCGACCGGCAGTACATCCTCGCGCGCAGCGAGACGCTCAACAGCGAGGTCAGCGTCACGTTCGGTTCGGTCCTGCAGAAGGTCGGGAAGCCGTGCCCATCTAAGGGCGTCTACACGTACGATGAGGCCGCCAAGACCACATCGTGCTCCGTCCACTCGGCCGGGAACTAGGGGCCGACCGTGAGCCGAAAGAAGCGCCGCCCGTCGCGCATCGTCGAAGCCACGCGGGAGGTCGTCGCCGACGCCCGCTTCGTCCGCGGCGAGATGGACCCGTCCTGGACCAAGAACATGGGTGCCTTCCGCTCCGTCCCGGCGGCGCTCCAGGGTCTTGTCTTCTGGAACATCCTCGAGCGCAACAAGGTCGGTCGGACCGTCCCGTATCACCTCGCGCTCTTCGCCGGTTACCTCGGCGTAGGCGGTTGGCTGCTGCGCTCGTTCTCATGGACCGAGCTGGGCATCCTCCTGTTCGCCAGTCTCACCTGGTATGCGGTCGAGGTCATCAACACCGTCTTCGAGTACCTGCTCGACGAGCTGCACGGCACGGGGTTCGACGAGCGCTACGGCCACATCAAGGACATGGGCGGCGGCGCCAGTCTGCTCGTCTCGGTCGGCATGGCCGTGATGGCGATCGTGTTCTGCGTGCCCCAGCTACCCTAGCGATGGTCCCCGCGCGCTCCGGGCGGGTACAAGAGCGTGTGGCAGCCGATGAGGGATGTGACGCACAGATGTCAGACGAGCGTGGCGTGACGGTCCGCATGTTCGGCCTTCTGCGCGCCTACCGTCAGGAGCGGGGACTCCCGATCGAGGCGTTCCGCACAGTCCCGGCCGACGGCATCCCGGCTGAGGGGCTGGCCGTGGACCTTGGTCTGCCGCTCGAGCTCATCGAGGCCGTCTTCTGCAACCGCAAGGTCTACCCGCTCGACCACGTGATCATGCCCGGCGACCGCGTCGCCTTCGTTCCGTATGGCACCCCCGGCCCGCATCGCTTCTACCTCGGTATCTACGACGCGGGCAAGGCGAGCGGATCCGCACCTGTTCAGGGCTGAGCCTCGGCTACAATCGGCAGCGGGAGAGCCGGACTCGGGGGACGGTTGAGAAGGGGCGGCTGATGGGGGCGATGGTCAAGGCTTCGGTCGTGAAGGCCGGGCACGACTACATGCGGTCCACGTACGGTGAGGCCACGTGGCGTGAGATGCTCGAGCGGCTCAGTGACGACGAGTTCCGTCAGGTCCAGAGCATCGGTCTCGCGACCCAAGTCCCGGTCGCCGTCGACGGCAAGGTGTTCGCGGCGCTCGTCGACGTGCGCTTCGGTGGCAACAGCGCCCTCGCGGAGGGCGAGTTGCGGCGCGGCGGGGCGACGCAGGCGGACGCGATGCTCGACGGCGTGTTCAGTGTCTTCGCGCGATTCATCTCGCCGGAACAGGCCTACGCCCGCGCGGGCAGCATCATCACGTCCGTGTACACGGGGGTCACCTCCGAGACGGAGCCGCTCAACGGCGCCAAGACCGGCGTGCTGCGACTCCGCGGTCTCGGCGAGAGCCTCTATGTCGCGCCATGGCAGTGCGGTTGGATGGAGCGCGCGATCCAGCGGTTCGGCGCCTCCGGATGCTCGGTGACGGAGCGCTCGTGGCTCGCGGGCCGACCTGCGGCCGACGAGCTCGTCTACGACATCCGCTGGTAGCAGGCACACCGCCTGCGTGCGCGCACGCGCGGGTGCCGTTCGCTATACTCGCCGCACGGTGAGCGGCGCGACGCGCTGCGATCAGGGGAGGCGCCGAAGATGAGCGATCAGACGCAGTATCCGCAGGTTCCGCCGATCGCCCCGCAAGGCTCGTCTCCGGGCCCGGCGTATCCGGCGCCCGGCGCCCCGCCCGCGGCGGGCGCTCCTCCCGTCCCGGTCAAGAAGAAGGGCCGCGGCTGCCTGATCGCGTTCGGGATCCTGGTGGTCCTGCTCCTTGCTTGCGCGGCGGCCGCTGTCTTCGCGATGAACAGCGCCGGGCGTCCGCGTGACCTCGGCGTGACCTACACGGAGGCCGACTACTGGAGCGCCGTGCAGAAGTCCGGCGTCGCCGTCGCCGACCCGCCGGACGCCGAGAGCTGGGCCGTGACCGGAATGACGTACTCAGGCAAGAAGAAGATCGACGCGACGTTCTCGGCATCCGAGGTCTCCGCGCTGTTCAACTACAGCCACGCGCCGGGTTGGCCGCTGAGGAACATGCAGGTGCGCTTCACCGGTGGCAGCGGAGTCGAACTGTCCGGCGCCATCTCCTACGACGGGCGCGACTATCCGGTCTACGGGGCGGCCGACGCCGCGCTCTCCGGCAATTCCGTCAGCGGATCGCTCAAGAAGGCCGAGGTCATGGGATGGTCGGTGCCGGCGGAGTACTACCCCGCGGGTGAGGAGTACGTCCTCGGCGTCATCAACGATCGTCTGGCCCGCGTGACGAATCTCGACATCACGAAGGCGGAGGTCGTCGACGGCGGCCTGCACCTCGTCGGCACGATCCCGGCGACGGCTCAGCGCGGTCCGAAGTAGGCGGTTCGCGTAGCGGGGTCCGCGCGAGCAGGACAGACGCCGCCCCGGGATCGCCCGACCACGACACAAGGGACTCACATGGGCCAGTTCGGCGTACACTCCGAGATCGGCCGGCTGCGGACCGTGCTCATGCACCGTCCCGGGCGCTGCCTCGAGCGGCTGACTCCGGCGAACCGCGCGGAGTTCCTCTACGACGACGTCGTCTGGGTCGAGCGCGCCCAGCAGGAGCATGACGCCTTCACCGACCTGCTGCGCGGGCGCGGCGTGGAGGTGCTCTACGTCCAGGAGCTGCTGGCCGAGACGCTCGCCTTCTCGGCCGACTCGCGCCGTCACATCGTGGAGCGAGCGGTGTCCTCCTACACCGTCGGCCTGTCGCTCGTCGACGACCTGCGCACGTATCTGTTCGCGCTCGACCCGGTCCGTCTGGCCGAGATCCTCGTCGGAGGCGTGACGATCTCCGAACTCGACGGCATGGACCTCGACACGCTCAACCGCCACTCCCTCGGTGCCGCGCTGGCCGGTCCCGACACGTTCGTCCTGCCGCCGCTGCCCAACACCCTTTTCACGCGCGACGCGAGCGCGTGGCTCTACGGCGGGGTCATCCTGCCGCCGCTGTTCTGGCACGCACGCCGCCTCGAGGTCTCGAACGTCTCCGAGATCTACCGGCACCACCCGCGCTTCGTCGACGCCGGTTTCGAGTTCTGGTATCCACCGGCCGGTGACTCGGAGCGCTTCGCCGTGGAGGACTTCGGCCAGAGCGCCTCTCTCGAGGGCGGGGACGTGATGCCGATCGGCAACGGCACCGTGCTGGTCGGGATGGGCGAGCGTTCCACGGGGCGCATGGTCGAGCACCTCGCTCGCTCGTTGTTCGCGTCCGGGTCGGCGCACCGCATCATCGCGTGCCGCATGGAGCAGGCGCGCTCCTACATGCACCTCGACACGGTGTTCAACCTCGTCGACCGCGACGCGGTCACCCTCTATCCCGCCGTCGTGGAAGCCATGAGCGTCTACAGCATCCGGCCGGGACGCGGGGACGAAGCGTTCGACATCACCGAGGAGACGGGTCTGCTTGCGGCGGTCGCCGATGCGCTCGGCGTCCCGAGACTGCGCGTCGTGCCCACGGGCGGGGACTCCTTCCGGGCCGCGCGCGAGCAGTGGGACGACGCGAACAACGTCGTGGCCATCGAGCCCGGCGTCGTCGTGGGCTACGCGCGCAACACCGCCACCAACGCCGCTCTTCGCGCAGCCGGTATCGAGGTCCTCGAGATCGAGGGCTCGGAGCTCGGCAAGGGCCGCGGCGGCTGCCACTGCATGACGTGCCCGATCGCCCGCGACGCGTAAGGGCGGACCGGCACCGTGGCTGACTACGTACTCGCGTTCGGACTCGTGGTCGCGATCGCCGCGCTGCTGTTCGGCGCGTGGCGCGCAGTGCGCGGCCCCGCGCCGACCCGCGGGTGGCGTGCTCTGCGCCTCGCCGTAAGCGTCGCCGTCGCCGTCGCGCTGACCGCAACGGGTCTCTACACCCTGATGAACTCGCGCACCGTACAGCTCGCGGGCGGGTTCCTTCGACGGGTCGAGACGCCCGAGAAGGTCGTCGCCCTCACCTTCGACGACGGGCCGACCCCGGCTTACGCACGCGAGGTCCTCGAGATCCTGCGCAGTCGCGGGATCCGGGCGACGTTCTTCGTCACGGGACGCGAGGCGAGCGAGGCGCCCGCGGACCTCACGGCGATCGTCGAGGCCGGGCATCAGGTCGGCAACCACTCCTGGTCGCACCGGCGGCTCGTCTTCCTGCCCGCCGACACCGTCGCCGAGGAGTTCGATCGAACTGACGCCCTCATCCGGGCGGCGGGGTACCGCGGGCCGATCCTCGTCCGCACACCGAACGGGAAGCGGCTCCTCACCACCCCGCTGTACCTGGCGGCTAGCGGCCGCACCAACGTCTTCTGGGACTCCGAACCCGATTCCGACCCGGGCGTGGACGCCGCCGGCATCCGCCGGATCGTGCTCTCGGATGTCCGGCCGGGCTCGATCGTGCTCATGCACGTGATGTACGACTCGCGGGCACCGTCACGCGAAGCGCTTCCGCTGGTCATCGACGCGCTGATCGCCCGCGGGTACCGGTTCGTCACGCTGGACGAACTGCAGGCGAGCGCCCGGGAGTAGCGCTAGGCCACCACGCGTTCGGCACTGAAGCGGCACGTACGCGCCCCGGTGCACCAGCAGTCGACCTCGCGCACGACGAACTTGTCTCCCGTGAAGCTCTCCATCAGGGCGGCGATGAGGCCCTCGTCGTAGGAGCAGATGGGGAAATCGAGTACCGGCAGTCCCGAGCAGTCGAGGTCCTCCGAGACGGTCATGACGAACACGCCGGCGTCCGGGTCGGCCTTCTCGATCATCAGGATCCCGATGCGCAGGTTCTGGAGGACGTCGGTGAGCCGCTCCACGAACTGAGCCAGCGTCGTCACCTCGGTGAACATGTTCTTGTACAGAGCGCGACCCGCGAGTTCTCCCGCCTCGTAGAAGAACGCATCGGTGCCCTCCGTGCCGAGCTTCTGCTCGAGGACGTCGCGGAATGAGGACTGCATCAGGCGGTACGCCTCGACGCGCATCATGCTGCCCATCGTGGGTCGTCCGAGATCGAGGTCGCCCAGCAGCGCCCAGTCGAATTCGTACCTGCGCTTGTCCGTCGTGTCCATGTCCGCCGCCCTTCGCTCGTTGCTGTGCGATGGGTTCCTTCCCGAATCGGGCAAACACATCAGGTGGCGCCGGGGTCAACGCCCGCGTGCGATTCGTGGTAAAGTGACCAGCCCCCGCGCCGCGCCCGCCCGTGTACCCCCGCGCCCGCGCGACTCCACTTCAAACCGAACACGTGAGGCACCCATGCGCCAGACAGACGTACGCAACATCGCGATCATCGCCCATGTCGACCACGGCAAGACGACGCTGGTCGACCGGCTCCTGCAGACCACGCACGTCTTCCGCGAGAACCAGCAGGTCGCGGAGCGCGTGCTGGACAGCAACGACCAGGAGCGCGAGCGCGGCATCACGATCCTCGCGAAGAACATCTCGATCCGCCATCGCGACACCAAGATCAACGTCATCGACACACCCGGCCACGCGGACTTCGGCGGCGAGGTCGAACGCGTGCTCAAGATGGCCGACGGTGCACTGCTGATCGTCGATGCGTTCGAGGGCCCGATGCCGCAGACGCGATTCGTGCTCAAGAAGGCGCTCGAGCACGGTCTCAAGCCGGTCGTCGTCGTCAACAAGATCGACCGCGACGGCTCCCGTCCGCACGAGGTCATCGACCAGGTCTTCGACCTCATGGTCGAACTCGGCGCCGACGACGACCAGCTCGACTTCCCGATCGTCTACACGAGCGCGGTCAACGGCTACGCACGCACGGAGTTCGACGACGGCAACATGGACATGCTGCCGCTCCTCGACGTGATCATCGACTCGGTGCCGGCGCCCGACGTCGACGTCGACGGCCCCGTCGCGATGCAGGTCTGCACCATCGACTACTCGAGCTTCGTCGGCCGCATCGGTATCGGCCGCGTCTTCTCCGGCACGATCCACTCCGGCGAGAAGATCCTCGTCGTGAAGAACGACGGCTCCAAGTACCTGGCGCAGGTCAAGCAGCTCTTCACCTTCGAGGGCATGGGCCGCATCGAGGCCGAGTCCGCGCACGCCGGTGACATCTGCGCCGTCGTGGGTGTGGACGACGCCGACATCGGCGACATGTTCACCTGCCGCATCGACCCGATCCGCCTCGACCCGATCCATGTCGAGGAGCCGACCATGTCGGTCGTCTTCGAGCCGTCCACCAGCCCGCTCGTGGGCCAGGAGGGCGACATCGTCGGCGGACGCCAGATCAAGGAGCGCCTGCTTCGCGAGGCCGAGTCCAACATCTCGATGCGCATCACCGAGACCGAGGACAAGTCCGGCATGGAGGTCGCCGGCCGTGGCGTCCTCCACCTCTCCGTTCTGATGGAGACGATGCGTCGCGAGGGCTACGAGTTCCAGGTCGGCCGCCCGCGCGTGATCCTCAAGAAGGAGAACGGCAAGACGACCGAGCCGGTCGAGCTCGCCGTGATCGACGTGCCGAGCGAGTACGCGGGCAAGGTCATCGAGATCTTCGGCTCCCGCGGCGGCGAGATGCTCGACATGGTCCAGCGCGACGACCGCGTGCATCTCGAGTTCAAGATCGCGTCCCGCGGCGTCATGGGTCTGCGCACGCGCATCCTCAATGCCACCCGCGGCGAGGCGACGCTCTTCCACCACTTCAGCGCGTACGGTCCGTACCGCGGTGAGATGGGCGGCCGGATCGCCGGGTCGATGATCGCCATGAGCACCGACAAGTCGGTCGCCTACGGCCTCGACGCTCTGCAGACGCGCGGCAAGCTCTTCGTCGGTCCCGGCGTCATGTGCTACGAGGGCATGATCGTCGGCGAGCACGCGAAGGACACCGATCTGGTCGTCAACGTGTCAAAGGCGAAGCAGCTCACGAACATGCGTGCCGCGTCGGCCGACAAGGGCATCATCCTGGCGCCGCCGGTCCGCTTCACGCTCGAAGAGGCGCTCGAGTACATCGAGGACGACGAGCTCGTCGAGATCACGCCGAAGAGCATCCGGCTGCGCAAGCGCCTTCTGACTGAGAACGAGCGCAAGAAGACGCGCCGGCACTAGGTACGCCGCCGCTCCCGGCTGCGTGTAGTATCGACGCCATGCTCACCGTCCTGCTCTCGATCGCCACATCGACTCTCTTCGGCGTCGCCGACTTCCTCGGCGGCGTCGCCAGCCGTCGCGAATCCGCGTTCGCCGTCACCGCGACGGCGCACACGGTGGGGGTCATCGTCTTCGGCGCGGCCGTCCTGCTCTGGCCGGCGGCGTGGTCGACGGTGGACGTCTACGCCGGTGTGGCTGCCGGTGTGGCGGGCGGTGCCGGGGTCGTGGCGCTGTATGCGGCGCTCGCGCGGGGGCGCATGAGCGTCGTCGCTCCCATCACCGCGGCGCTGTCCGGAGCGCTCCCTGCCCTGTACGACTTCGCCAGCGGAACCGTCCCGGGGCCCCTGGGCCTCCTCGGGCTCGGGCTGGCACTGACCGCGGTCGTCATCGTGAGCATGTCGGGCGACGAGGACGAGCGTCTCGCGATGCCGGCCTCCGCGATCGCGCTCTCGGTGGCCGCAGGCGCCGGATTCGCAGGGTCGTTCATCTCGCTGTCGTTCTCGGGAGCGCACAGCGGGTTCGCCCCGCTGCTCGCCGCGCGCGTCACCTCGTCCGCACTGCTGGCGCTGGTCACCTTTGCGACGCTGCGTCGCGTCTTCGTCGAGAAGGGGGTACGGCGCAGTGCCGCTGCGGCCGGCCTGCTCGATGCGGCCGCTAACGTCACGATGATTGCGGCGATCCGGATCGGCCCGCTGTGGATGGCGTCGGCGATCGGGTCGCTCTACCCGGTGGTGACGATCCTGCTCGCGCGCTTCGTCCTGCACGAGCGGCTGCGGGGACTGCAACGCGCTGGCGTCCTGCTCGCACTCGTCGCCGTGGTGCTGACCGCCCTGCGCTAGAGGCGCTACGGCTGGTCCCTGAGAAACGCCTCCCAGCCGGGTACGCCCCGCTGCTTCGCGCGGTACATCGAGCGGTCCGCGCGCGCGATGAGGTCCTCCGGCGATTCGCCTGCTTCGTAGAGAGCCAGACCGGCGCTCGCCGTGATACCGATCGCCTCGCCGTCGACCCGTATCGGCTGCTCCACAGCGGCCACCAGCTTGTGTGCCACGAGAGACAGGTCGCCCGGGCCCGCGATGCGTTGCACCAGGATCACGAACTCGTCGCCGCCGAGACGGGCGACCGTGTCGCACTCGCGCACCACGCCGAGGAGCCGGCTCGCCACGATCTGCAGGACCTTGTCGCCTGTCGCGTGCCCGAGTTCATCGTTGACCGGTTTGAAGTCGTCCAGGTCCAGGAAGATGATGCCGATGCAGTCGTGGTGCCGGTCGGCGCGCGCCAACGCGGCAGAGAGGTCGTCCTCCAGCCTCGCACGGTTCGCGAGATCGGTGAGGCGGTCATGGTAGGCGAGGTGGCGGACCTCGCGCTCCGACTCGCAGCGCTCGGTCACATCGCGCACGACCGAGACGATCAACTCGCCGTAGGGCGTCGGGATTGTCCGCGCATGGATCTCGGTCTCGATCACTCGCCCGTCGCGAGCTGCCCCGCGGGATGTGAACAGGAGGGCCCCGCGCTCGCGGACCAGGCGCAACCGCTCAGGCACTGAGCCGCGCATGTCCGGGGCGATCCAGCCCCACGGACCGAGCGCCGCGAACTGCGCGCGCGTGTACCCGAGCTGCCGGTGGGCCGCCTCGTTCGAGTAGACCACGCGCCCGTCGTCGGTGTGGGCGATGATCCCGTCGAACGTGTTGTCCAGCAGGAGCGATTTGAGGTCGAGTTCGTCGGCGTATTCGACGAAGAGGCGGGTGGTGTCCAGCGCGCCATCGACCTCGGCCTCGAGTTCGGGGTTGGGGGTACGTGCGCGGCTGTCGGATCCGTTGCGCTCCATGACGCGCCTCCTTGGTGTCACGTCCGCTGTCGCCGGGTGGCGGTGCGGGCGCATCATGGTCACTTCCTTTATCGGCATTCAGGAGTCGTTCAGTGAACGGGCGGCCCTCCTCCGAGCGTCGGAAGCCCCGCACGCGACTCGCGGCGGGGCTTCCGTGACGGGGCGCTCTTCGGAGGTCGGGCGCCTACTTCGAGCGCGCGGCGTTCGCCAGGATCGCGTCATGGACGTAGCGCGCCATGCCCTCGTGGATCTTCTCGTAGGTCGCCGTGAAGCGCGGGTCGGCGATGTACATCTCGGCCAGTCCGACGTGCATCTCGTGCGAGCACGGGTAGAACCAGTGGTCGATCTGCAGGCGGTGGCGGTCCACGGCGTCCATCGCCCGCGGGTCGTCCGCCGCGACACCCGCGTCCATCAGCGCGACGATCGCGAGGTTGATCTCCTCGGACTCGGCCTTGAAGCGCGCCCAGTCGTCCTTCGTGTAGCGTGCCGTGCGCCGTGCGGACTCCTTGTACGCGTCGGTGGATCCCCACCGCTCGCGTACCTCGTCCTCGTACTCCTTGGGGTCGAAGCCGTCGAAGACCTCGAGCATCTCTTCGTCACTCATGCGTATGCCTTTCTCCATGCCGTCGATCGTCGTGTCGACGGCGTCGATCATCGCGCGCAGCTGCTGGGCCTTGTCGGTCAGCATGCGCCGCTGCAGCAGCAGCGCCTCGAGGCGGTCGAAGGTGGGGTCGGTCATGATCCGGCGGATGTCCTCGAGCGCGAACCCCAGCTCCCTGAAGAACAGGATCTGCTGGAGCCGATCGACGTCCGCCTCGCCGTAGAGCCGGTAGCCCGCGTCCGAGCGCTCGGACGCCGTGAGCAGGCCGATCTCGTCGTAGTGATGCAGCGTCCGGACGCTGATCCCTGCGAGTGCGGCGATCTCTCCGACTGTGTGTCCCATCCATCTCACCTCCGGACGCAAGACTAGACCCTCACGTTACGTCAGGGTCAAGAGGCGATCGAAAATCGCGCGTCCGGGAGCGTTGCGGGCTAGGCGCCGGGGAGTCCGAGGATGCAGCGGATGGCCGCGTGTGCCTCGTGGGCGGCCGCGACCATCACGCGGCTCGCGAGCAGGGGCAACCCGTCGCGCACGTCGCTCGTCAGATCGCCGACCAGGTAGAAGTCCTCGCCGATGCGCTGGGTGACGATCTCGTTCGCCGGGCCGTCGCCGGCCAGCCCCGAGGCCGAGATGAGCGGGACGTCGGGGAACGCGTCGGAGCAACTGCCGGCGATCATCGCCTTGCCCTCGGCGGTGTCGACCGCCTCGATGATCACGTCGGCGCCCCGGACCACGTCGGCGAGGCACAGGGCGTCCATCTTCTGCGTCACGAGCGTGAGGCGCGCCTCGGGGTCGATGCGCAGCAGCGTCTCGGCGAGCGCCTCGGTCTTCGGCCGCCCGAGCTGGTCGCGGAAGAAGAGCTGGCGGTTGAGGTTCGACTCCTCGACGCGGTCGAAGTCGATGAGCACGAGCGACCTGACCCCGCTGCGCAGCAGCATCGCCGCGGCGTTGCTGCCCAGACCGCCGCAGCCGATGATCGCGACGGTGGCGGCATCCAGGCGCGCCCGGAGCTGCGCCTCGGTGCCCGGGAACGCTCCGGTGGCGTCCACCGCTAGCCCCCCGCCACAGGCGGGAAGATCGCGAGGCGGTCGCCATCGTGCAGCAGCGCCGGCTCAGGCGCGTGGCGCCCGTTGACGAAGATGATGCGCGGCTGATCGGGAAGACCGAACTCCGCGATCATGTCCGCGATCGTCGTCCCCTCGGGCAGGTCGAAGGTCCGCGCGTGGCGGCCGGCCTCGCCGTCGGGCTGGAACTCCGAGAGCGAGGCGAACAGAGCGATATCGACGTTCACGATGACTCCCTTGCGACGCCCGCCGGGACCATGGTACTGCGCGCGGGGGGCGTCGTCGCTCGCGCGACGACGCCCCCCGATGAACGCGTCGGTCGCCTACGAGATGCCGAGCTTGGCGGCCGTCTCGGGCACGAATGCGAACACGGAGTCGAGATCCGCGTCGCTGACCTCGAAGACCGTGTTGTGCGGCGGCAGCGGCTCCTTGTACATGTACGCCGGGAGCCGGTCGTCGGCGGCGGTGAAGCCCGCCTTTGTATTGAACAGACGCTCGTAGGTCAGCGCTTCCTTGCCGAGCGCCATGAGATCGTCGACGCTCCACTCGACACCGGTGTGGGCCGAGACCATGGCGGGGATCTGCGCGAACGTCTCGGGCTGGTCGAGGATCGGGAACGCGACGAAGATGCAGAAGCCCAGCGAGTCGAGCATCGCCGTGGCGATCTGAAGGTTCATCGACAGCTCCGCCTGGCCGACCGTCTTGAGCGGATCGACGCTTCCACCGACGCCGAGTATGTTCGCGGTGATCGTGTAGCCGGCCGTGTGGTCGGCACCCATGGTCGAGGTGGCGTAGGTGACGCCGATACCCTGGACGGCACGCGGCTCGTAGGCCGGCATGGCCTGATGCTTGACGACGGGCACGTTGGCCACGCCGAACGCCTTCCCGACCGCCTCGGCGCCGTCGCCGAGGACCTTCCCGGGCTCTCCGCCTTCGATGACGCTCTTGAGCGCAGCGATCGCGCCATCACCGTCGCCGAACGCGATCTTTCCGGATGCCATGTACACGCCGAGCGCCGCACCCGTCTCGATGGTGTCGAGGCCGTACTCGCCGCACATGCGGTCGAGCTCGGCGACGACGTCCATGTCGGAGATGCCGCAATCAGCGCCCATCGCCCACGCGGTCTCGTACTCAGGGCCCTTGGTCTTGTAGTGGCCGTCCTTGTCGAACCAGTACCGCGAGCACTGGATGACGCAGCCGGTGTGGCAGCCGTGCTGCACGTTGCCGCCGCGCTCGAGCGTCACTTCGCGCTGCTTCTCGCCGGAGATGCCCTCGGCGCCCTCGAAGTAGCCCGAGGTGAAGTTGCGCGTCGGGAAGCCGCCGGCCTCGTTCAGGATGTTCGTGAGCACGTTCGTGCCGTAGGTGGGAAGGCCCTGGCCCGAGACCGGGTGCTCCTTGAGGCCGGAGGCGAAGGTCTTCATGGCGGCGTTGAACGCGTCCTTGTCGCCGTGGTCGAGGTAGGACAGCCCCTTGTCGGAGACGACGATGGCCTTGAGTCCCTTGCTGCCCATGACGGCACCCATGCCGCCGCGACCGGCGAACCGGTTCGGGTAGCCCTTCATGTCCGAGATCGCGATACCGGCCGACTTCGAGCCCATCTCGCCGGCGGGGCCGTTGGTGATCGTCGAGTAGCGGTCGTCGGCGGGACGCATCTCCTTGATCGCGTCGGCGAGCGCGTAGTTGGTGGCGCCCTTCCAGGCATCCACGCGGTCGAGCTTGGCTGCGCCGTCCGCCTCGATGGTGAGCATGTAGAGTGCGGAGGCGTCGGCCGGCTTGCCGGTCACGACGATGGCGGCGATGCCCAGCTTGCCGAGGCCGTGCGCGGCCTGGCCGCCGGAGTTCGACTCCTTGATGCCGCCCGTGAGCGGACTCTTGGCGCCGATCGAGAGACGGCCGCCGTTGGGTGCGGTCGTTCCGCCGAGCAGGCCCGGGGCGATGACGAGAGCGTTCTCGGCGCTCAGCGGATCGGCAGTCGGCGGGACCATCGTGTACACGAGTGCGCTGGTCAGCGCGCGGCCGCCGTACTTCGCCCACTTCTCGGGAAGAGGCTCGCGGGTGACCGAGAGCGATGACATGTCGACACGCAGGATCTCCCTCATAGAACCCTCCATTCGACGGACCGGCGCCGCGGAACGGTATTGGCGCGGTCTCTGCAGGTCGTGCAAGTGACATATATCCCCGTACCGTGCGACGGGCACACCGCCGTCCACCGACTTGCGCTGCTCCGTGCACGCGCGTATACCGAAGCTGTCAGCGACGCGGGGCGCTCCGCCCCGAAGAGGCGTGGTGTCAGGTGCAGCGATTCCTTCGAGCCGTCGTCCGTCGTCCGGTACTCGCGTTCCTCGCGACGGTACTTGTCGGCACACTGCTGTGTGCCGGCGGCGCCGCACGCGACTGGGCGGAGTACGCCGTCTTCGCAGCGCGCGCCCAGGCGCTCGCGCTCACCGACGCGGGGCCGGTCCGGACCGTCGACTGGTCGTTCCGCTATCGGGGCAGCGCCCTGAACCTTCGGGTGCGCGTACCGCGAGGGCAGATCGACGCTGCGCGGGCGCTGCCGAGCGAGCGGGTCTTCCTGAGCGGAGGAGCGCTGCGCGAGGCGTACATGACCACGCTCGTGCGGACACAGAGCACGAGCGCGCTGGTCGGCGGGATCGCGCTCCAGTTCCGCCGACTGCGCGACAGTCTTCGCCTCGACGACGACCGCTATGTCGAGCTCATCGCCGATGCGGTGCAGGAGATCCCGTACGGGACACCACGCGAGCACGTATCGGCACCGGCGGGTGTCCTCGCCGACTCCGCCGGCGTGTGCACGGAGAAGAGCATCCTGCTCGCGGCGATCCTCCTGCACGAGGGGTACGACACGGCCCTGTTCGTCTTCGACACCCAGGCGCACGTGGCCGTCGGCGTCCGCGGGGCGGGGCCCGGCCTGCGGGGGAGCGGGTACGCGTTCATCGAGACCACACGCCCGTCGTACGTCGGAGAGGCGGACGGGCGGTTCCTGGTGAGCGGCGGCACCACGCGCGCGCTGCAGCTCGTGCGGCTCGGAGGTGACCGCACCTATGCGTCCGATATCGAGGCCGCGTTCACCGTCGGCGCGCTGGCCCGGACGCGGATGACCGAACTCGCTCTGGCGCCGTACCCCGCTCTGCGCTCGCGGGGGGCGGGCACCTGGCGGCGGATCTACGCGGGGCTCGCGGACCGCCACGCCCAGACCACTCGTCTGGCCGACTGGATGGAGCGCAACACGGACGACCGCACGCGCGTGTACGCTCTGCTCACGCGTTCCGGGGGCCGGTAGCTCCCGCGGTCGCGAGTCCGGCTAGGCCTCTCCGGGCATGACGTCGAGGTCCACCTTCGACATGCTGTGGAAGGCCACCGAGACCTCACAGGCCTCGATGCCGGGGTCCGCCAGGAGCGAGGCGCGCATCGCGGCCGCGGCGGCCGCCTTCATCTCGGCGGTGCGGCCCTCATACATGAGGACGTCGATGACGGTGAAGCGGTCCGTGCGGCACGATGGCATGTCGAGGTCCTCGCCCGCGGATTCGAAGATGCGCAGCGTCACCCGGCCGTCGTCGGCCCCGAGCTCCGAGGTCACCGCGGCGCGGACGCCGGCCATGACCGCTCGCTTGTACGCCGGCGTCTTGGGCCCGGTCACGTCGATACGGACGATCGGCATCGCTACTCCTCCTCGTCGATGGCGACGTGTTCGCGCAGCGGGCCCAGATAGTAGTCGTCCCAGCCGCGGTCAAAGTCGGTCAGCAGAGGCTCCGGCACCCCGGACTGGACGAGGTCGAGCGCCGTTCCGCCCGGGAACTCCTCGATGGTGAACGTGACCTTGGAGGGCTCGTCCCAGTCTCCGCCGTACCAGTCCTGCGCCAGCATACGGCCCGGGACCAGCTCGGTGTTCGTGCCGTGGATGTCGCCGCCCCACAGTGAGAATCGACCGCCCGCGACCGGCTCCATCTCGGCCGGCCCGGCGCCCCAGGCCTCGATCGCACGGACGTCCGTGAGCGCCTGCCAGACCTCTTCGGCACCTCCGGGAATGATGTAGCGCTTTCGGATGTCCATGGTCCCTCCGTGTTCTCGGTCGCCCCGGGCGGGTATGTGTTCATCAGGGAACGCTACACCAGGGAGGTCGCGTGCGCATCGCCGCACTGTACGGGTCGCTCGCGGCGTGGCTCGAAGGAGGCGTCGCGTGAGTCGCTTCGACCTTGATGGCCTCGGCTCCTTCGCGCTGGTGTGGATGCTCACCCGCTCCGCGAAGGGTTCGAACGACGACCTTGAAGCGGTGCAGTGGGGAGTGCACGCGTCACTGGTCGACCTGGTGCCGCCCCGTCCCAACGCCGCGAACCTTCGTGATCTCCAGCGCGAGTACGAGACGGTGATGTCGTATCTGGCGGAGATCAGCGGTCTGCCGCCCGGCGATCGCGATCGCGTCGCCGGCGAACTGAGGGCGACGCTGAGGCAGTACCGGTCGGGCATCTGAGACGTTCGACGGCAGGACACGCGACATAGGGGAGTGCACGATGCCGTTGCTGATCGCGGGAGCCAAGCCGCGCCTGTTCACGTGCGGCACGCTCGAGGCGAGCATCTTCCACCTCGTCGCGGCGTGGGAGTTCGAGGGACGGGATGTCTTCGACGCGGTCAGCGATGCAGCCGATGCGGGACCGCTGGTCTGCGAAGGGTGCAGCACGCTCGTCCCGGTGGAACGTGACGCCGCCCTCGTCCGCCTGCGTATCGAGGGCGCCGGCCTTGGCGCCAGTGCGATCGTCGCCGTGCACGACGGCCGCACCTCCATCGAAGTACGCTCCTCGGGCATGAGTGCCGTCGCCGGCACCGTCCCGTCGCCCGACTCCGGGGAGTTCCTCGCCCTCGTGACGGCGGTGGTCAGGACGCTCGAGTCGGCGATGCCCGGGGCGACGGCGACGTAGCGGCGCCTAGAGTCCCAGCGCGGCGAACAGCGCCGCATCGAGCGGCCGGCGCGACTCCTCGTAGCCCTCCCACGGGTCATCGCGCATCGCCGCGAGGCGGCCGGGGACCGTTCGGATATCCAGGGACGCGGGCTCGAGGCCGGCCTCCAGCTCCGCCCACGTCACGGGCACGCTCACCGGAGCACCCGGCCGCGCGCGGGTCGAGTATGCGCAGACGGCTGTGGCACCGTGCGCGTTGCGCAGGTAATCGATGAAGACGCGGCCGGCGCGTGCGGACTTCGCCATCTTCGCCGTGAAGGTCGTCGGGTCGGCGGCGGCGAGGTGGTCGACGAGCGCACGGGTCAGGGCGCGCACGCGGTCGTGATCGTGCTCGGGCACGATGGGCGTGACGACGTGCAGGCCGTGGCCTCCGGTCGTCTTCACGAACGCGCCGAGGCCGAGGGCTGCGAGCGCGTCGCGTACGGTCACCGCTGCGGCCGTGACCGCGGCGAACTCCACGCCGGGTCCGGGGTCGAGATCGAGCACGAAGCGGTCGGGGCGTTCGGGGTCGGACGCGAGGGAGTTCCACGGGTGGATCTCGAGGGTGCCGAGCTGGACGAGCGAGATAAGGCCGGCGAGGTCGCTCGCGGAGAAGTAGTCCTGCGGCCCATCCTTCTCCGGGACCGGCGT
>JAUSAU010000059.1 GCA_030652345.1 Coriobacteriia bacterium | reverse complement strand
TGCGTGGCCACCAGCACGGTGGTGCCGGTCTTGTTGATGCGGTTGAGCAGGCTCATGATGCCCAGCGACGTCGCCGGATCGAGGTTTCCGGTCGGCTCGTCGGCCAGGAGCAGCGGTGGCCGGTTGACGAAGGCGCGCGCGATCGAGACGCGCTGCTGCTCGCCACCGGAGAGCTCGTCGGGGTACGACTCCATCTTCTCCTCCAGGCCGACGAGGCGAAGCACCTCGGGGACCTGCGTGTTGATGACGTGCTTGCTCTTGCCGATGACCTCGAGCGCGAACGCGACGTTCTCGTAGGAGGTCTTGTTCGGCAGGAGCTTGAAGTCCTGGAAGACGCAGCCGATGTTGCGGCGCAGGTACGGGATCTTCCAGTTCTTCATCTTGTTGACGTCCTGGCCCGCCACGATGATCTGGCCGGTGGTCGGCAGGATCTCGCGCAGCATGAGCTTGATGAACGTCGACTTACCGGAGCCGGAATGGCCCACGATGAAGACGAACTCGCCCTGGGCGATCTCGACGTCGCACTCAGCCAGCGCGGGCGGCTTGTCCGGGACATAGACCTTGCTGACGTTCCTCATTGAGATCATCTAGGGTTGCTCCGTCTCTGATGCTGCACTCCCGACCGCATATGGTAGCAAAAGACCGGCCGCAGACCCCGTGCGACGGTACCGTCTACACGGAATCTCCTCACAGCGACGTGTGCGAACGGCTACTTCCGAGCGATCGCGCGACCGGCGGCAGCGGCGATATCGGCTGCGGCGAGCCCGAAATAGGCCATGAGTTCCGGCGCCTCACCCGACGTCCCGAAGACATCCTTGACGCCGACCCGCTCGAGCGGCGCGGGTGCGTTCTCGGACAGGAGGGCGGCCACGGCCTCGCCGAGCCCGCCGATGACGCTGTGCTCCTCGCACGTCACGACGGCGCCGGTCTTGGCGGCCGAGGCGAGCAGGGTGGCGGAGTCGAGCGGCTTGATCGAGAAGACGTCGATGACCTCGGCGGAGACGCCGGCTGTGGCCAGTTCGTCCGCCGCGGCGAGCGCCTGCTCGACGGTGTGGCCGCACGCCGCGATGGTGACGTCGCTCCCCTCGCGCAGGACGATCGCCCGCCCGAGTTCGAACGTCGCGTCGTCGGCGTAGAGCACCGAGACGGCCGGGCGGCCGAGCCGGATGTAGAACGGCCCGGGCGTCGACGCGGCCAGACGCAGCGCGGCCTTCGCGGACACGATGTCCGCCGGAACGAGCACACGCATGTTCGGGAGCACGCGCATGAGCGCGATGTCCTCGACCATCTGGTGACTGCCGCCGTCGGGGCCCACGGTGACGCCCGCGTGCGTCGCGGCGATCTTCACGCTGAGGTTCGCGTAGCACACTGAGTTGCGGATCTGATCGTAGGCGCGGCCGGTCGCGAACACCGCGAAAGTCGATGCGAACGCGGTTCGCCCGGCAGCGGCGAGGCCGGCGGCGGTGCCGATGAGATTCTGCTCGGCGATCCCGACGTCGAAGAACCGCTCTGGGTACGCGGCGGCGAACTTGACGGTCGTGGTCGCCTTCGCGAGATCGGCGTCGAGCACGACGATGTCGTCGCGACCCTCGGCCACCATCTCGACGAGTGTGGCGCCGAGCGCCTCCCGGGTCGCCTTCTTGTCCGCCATCAGTTGCTCCCCTCGGACAGCTCGGCCAACGCCGCGGCACATTCGTCGGCATTGGGCGCCTTGCCGTGCCAGTCGCACAGGTTCTCCATGAACGAGACGCCCTTGCCCTTCATCGTGCGGGCGACCACGACCACGGGGCCGTTGTCGAAGGCCTTGGCGCGACGCAGCGCATCGACGAGGTCGCGTACGTTGTGCCCGTCGGCGGTGATGACGTTCCAGCCGAACGCCGAGAACTTCTCGGCGATCGAGCCGAGGTCCATGACCTCGCAGGTGGGGCCGTCGATCTGCAGACCGTTGACGTCGACGATCGCGACCACGTTCGAGAGGCCCCAGTGCGCGGCGGCCATCGCGGCCTCCCAGACTTCGCCCTCCTGGCACTCGCCGTCGCCCATCAGGCAGAACACCGTCGGGCCGTCCTTCTCGACGCCGTCGAGGCGCAGCGACAGGGCGATGCCGTTGGCGAGCGCGAGGCCCTGGCCGAGTGAGCCGGTGGAGACCTCGACGCCCGGCAGCTTGCGCATGTCGGGATGGCCCTGGAGCCGCGATCCGAGCTTGCGCAGCGTGGCGAGCTCCTCGCGCGGGAAGTAGCCGTGCTCGGCGAGAGCGGCGTAGAGGACCGGCGCGGCGTGCCCCTTCGAGAGCACGAAGCGGTCGCGGGCCGGCAGCGCCGGATCGGCGGGATCGTGCCTCATGATCTCGCCGTAGAGCGTGGCGACGATCTCGACGGCGGACAGCGAGCCCCCGGGGTGCCCGGAGCCTGCGCCTCCCACCATCTCGATGATGTCGCGGCGCATGGCCTGACACGTGTGCGCGATCGATGCGAACTCGGGGGTCGTCATGGCGGGACCGGGCCTCCCTCGAAGTGGTCTGTGCTCACCGCGCAGGCGTGTCGCGATGCGTGCCGGACTCGATCACCCAGGAGGGGGCCGAGCGCCGGGGCGAGGATACCATTGGGGCGGCGTTCACGAACGGTAGCGCTCGGCCATCGTCTCGAGCGGGATCGGCCGGATGCGGTCGGCCATCCCCGCCGCACCGAACGCCTCGTAGCGGTCGGCGCACATCTCGCGTGTGGCCGCGCGCGCGGCCGCGAGGAACGCGCGCGGGTCGAACAGCGACGGATCGTCCTTCATCGTGCGACGCATCGCCCCGGTCATCGCGAGCCGTATGTCGGTGTCGATGTTGACCTTGCGCACGCCGTTACGGATGCCCTCGCGGATCTCGTCGAACGGCACGCCGTAGGTCTCGCGCATCTCGCCGCCGTTGGCGCGGATGACCTCGAGCCACTCCTGCGGCACGCTCGAAGAGCCGTGCATGACGAGGTGGGTGTCGGGCAGACGACGATGGATCTCGACGATGCGGTCGATGGCGAGGACGTCGCCGGTCGGCGCCTTCGTGAACTTGTAGGCGCCGTGGCTCGTGCCGATGGCGATCGCGAGCGCGTCCACGCCCGTGGCGCGGACGAAGTCGACGGCCTGATCCGGATCGGTGAGCAGCTGCTCGCGCGTGAGGTGCCCCTCGGCACCGATCCCGTCCTCCTCGCCCGCCTCGCCGGTCTCGAGCGACCCGAGCACGCCGAGCTCGCCCTCGACCGCCACGCCGACGGCGTGCGCCATCTCCACGACGCGCCGCGTGACCTCGACGTTGTAGTCGTACTCCGCGGGCGTCTTGCCGTCGTCGCGCAGGGAGCCGTCCATCATCACGCTCGTGAAGCCGGACCGGATCGCCTTCATGCAGACGCCGGGGGATGTCGCGTGATCCTGGTGCATCGCGACAGGGATGTCCGGCCATGTCTCGACGGCGGCCTCGACCAGATGACGCAGGAACGCCTCGCCGGCGTACTTCCGCGCACCGGCCGAGCCCTGCAGGATGACGGGGCTGCGCGTCGCCGCCGCAGCCTCCATGATCCCCTGGATCTGCTCCATGTTGTTCACGTTGAACGCAGGCAGCCCGTAGTCGTTCTCGGCCGCGTGATCGAGGAGCTGTCGCATCGATACGAGTGCCATGGCCGTTCCCTCTCGTCGAGCGTGCGCGTGACGGCGTAGCGATCCCTAGCGGGCGAGCGCCTTGCGACGGCGCTCCCCCATCCGCCAGATGAACGGCGTGAAGATGAGCTGCATGGCGAGGTCCATCTTGCCGCCCGGGACGACGAGTGTGTTGGGCCGCGACATGAACGAGTCGTGCAGCATGCTGAGAAGATACGGGAAGTCGATGCCCTTGGAGTCCGCGAACCGGATGACGAGCATGCTCTCATCCGGCGTCGGGATCGTGCGGGCCACGAACGGGTTCGAGGTGTCCACGATCGGCACGCGCTGGAAGTTGACGTGCGTCCGCGAGAACTGCGGCGTGATGTAGTGCACGTAGTCGTGCATCCTGCGCAGGATCACGTCGGTGACCGCCTCGACCGAGTAGCCCCGATAGCGGCAGTCGCGGTTGATCTTCTGGATCCATTCGAGGTTGATGACCGGGACGACGCCGACGATCAGATCGGGGAACTGCGCGGCATCGACACCGTCGCCGACCACCGCCCCATGCAGTCCTTCGTAGAAGAGCAGGTCGCTGTCCTCGGGAAGCGGCGCCCACGGCGTGAACGTCCCGGGCTCCTGCCCGAAGGGCTCGGCCTCCTCCGCGTTGTGGAGGTAGTAGCGGCGGCGCCCGGTCCCGGTCTCGCTGTACTCGCGGAAGAGCGACTCGATCTCGTCGAAGTGGTTCGCCTCGGGACCGAAGTGGCTCAGGTGCCCGCCCTTCTTCTCGTCGGCCTCCATGAGCGACTTCATCTCGAGCCGGTCATACCGGTGGAAGCTATCCCCCTCGACGATGGCGGCGGAGAGGTCCTCTCGGCGGAAGATCTGCTCGAAGGTGGCCTTGACCGTAGTGGTGCCGGCTCCTGACGAGCCGGTGATGGCGATGATCGGATGCTTGGCTGACATGGCTCGCTCCTTCGTCGGGCTCAGTCGAGGGTGCGGAACAGGCCGCGCTGGTTGAACAGCGGCGTCGTCTCGTCCGCGTCGGGCGCCTTCTCCGCGTGATAGCGCTCGATGGTCTCCACCTCGCGACGGGCGCCGAAGACGAAGCCGATGCGCTGGTGCAGCGAGGTCGGCACCGTGTCGAGAACGGGGCACTCCCCGGTGCTCGCGCGGCCGCCGGCCTGCTCGATGATCATGCCGATCGGGTTCGCCTCGTACAGCAGGCGCAGACGGCCCGCGCGCGACGGGTCCTTCGTGTCGCGCGGGTAGAGGAAGACGCCGCCGCGCACGAGCACGCGATGCGCCTCGGCGACGAGCGAAGCGATCCAGCGCATGTTGAAGTCGCGGCCGCGCGGACCCGTCTGTCCGGCGAGGCATTCCTCGACGTACCGGCGCACCGGCGGCTCCCAGAAGCGGCTGTTCGACGCGTTGATGGCGAACTCGCTGGTCGTCTCCGGGACGCGCATGTCCGGGTTCGTGAGGATGAACTCACCGAGCTCCGGATCGAGCGTGAAGCCGACGACGCCGTGGCCCACCGTGAGCACGAGCACCGTCGAAGGACCGTAGATCGCGTAGCCGGCGGCAACCTGCGCCGTGCCCGGCTGGAGGAAGTCCGCGGCGGCCGGGTCGTCGCCGGGCCGCGGCGCACGCAGGACCGAGAAGATCGAACCGACCGACACGTTGACGGCGATATTGCTCGAGCCGTCGAGCGGGTCGAAGACGAGCAGGTACTTGCCGCGCGGGTACTCCGCGGGGATGGCGAACGGCTCCTCCATCTCCTCGGACGCCAGGCCGGAGAGCACACCGGGCCACTCGGTCGTCCGGATGAAGATGTCGTTCGCGATGATGTCGAGTGCTTTCACGCTCTCGCCCTGCACGTTGACCTCGCCGACGTCTTCGCCCACGCCGGTGAGGGCGCCGTGCGCGACGCGGCGCGCGATCGCCTTGCAGCACTGCGCGACGGCGAGGATGAGCTCGTTGAACTCTCCGGTCGCCTCGGGGTGGTCGCGGCGCTTCTCGATGAGGTACTGCGTCAGCGTCGCGCGGTTCTTCACGAGCATCATGGCGCGCCCCCCGTCCCGTCCGAGCCCGGTGCGTCGCCGTCGGCCTCGAAGACGCGGCTCGCGCGCACCTCGGCCTCGCCGATCGTCATGAGGTCGTCGCGTGTCAGCGGTACGCCGCGCTCCTCGAACAGGCGAAGCGCCTGGCGAAGGCGTACGCGGTCGAGCGCGTTGCGCACGGAGCGTGCGTTGGCAAAGTGAGGCTGTGTGAGACGGGCGTCGAGGTACTCGCGGAACGCAGCCGCCGCGGCCGGGTCGAAGCGGTAGTTCCACTCGGCGAGCATGCGCTCGGCGATCGCCATGAGCTCCTCGGGCGTGTAGTCGGGGAACTCGACGTGATGCGCGATGCGACTCGCCATGCCCGGGTTCGAGGAGAAGAACGTGTCCATGCGGTCCTTGTAGCCCGCGAGGATGACGACGAGGTCGTCGCGCTGGTTCTCCATGACCTGGAGCAGTATCTCGATCGCCTCCTGGCCGTAGTCCTTCTCGTTCTCGGGGCGGTGGAGGTAGTAGGCCTCATCGATGAAGAGCACGCCGCCCATGGCGCGCTTGAGGACGTCTTTGGTCTTGGGCGCCGTGTGACCGATGTACTGCCCGACCAGGTCGTCGCGCGTGACGGCGACGACGTGGCCTTTGCGCACGTAGCCGAGCTTGTGGAGGATCTCGGCCATCCGCATGGCGACGGTCGTCTTGCCGGTGCCGGGGTTGCCCGTGAAGCTCATGTGCAGCGACGGCGCGCCCGCGGACAGCCCCTCGCGCTCGCGAACGTGCTCGACGAGCAGCAGCGCGGCGATCTCGCGCACGCGGCGCTTGACCGGCGCGAGACCGACCAGGTCGCGGTCGAGCGCGCCGAACGCCTCGTCGATGCCGGCCTCGTCGTACTCGCGCGCCAGATCGATCGTCAGCGGCGCCTCGGGAAGTCCGGTGTCATCGGTCGGTGCCATATCGCTCACCCTCGCTCGCCCGCCCGACGGCGTAGGACACGACGCTGTAGCGCTGGGTGCGTCCCGGGCCGGCGGTGCGCTCGAGACGGAAGCCCGGTTCGACGTCCGGCCGCGCCACGATGAAGGAGAGCGCAACGGACTCGACGCCGAAGCTCGCGTCGAAGGCGTTGATGCGGATGTAGTGCTGCGGGAAAGCGGTGCGGCAGGCGTCGAGCTCGGCCATGACACCGGCGGCATCGCGCAGGTCGAACATGGGCGCGCCCCACATCTCCCAGTAGACGTTGCGGGGGTGCGGGTCGTCGGTGTACTCGACGGCGATGGCCCACGAGTGGTCCAGGCAGTACTCGACCTGAGCACGGACCTCGTGGTCGGTCAGGTCCGGCAGGAAGGAGAACGCTCCTTGAGTGATGCGCATGGTCTCCGCCTTTCCTAGATCGAGGTCGGGGTGGCGACGGTGTCGAGCGTATCGGTGCTGGCGTAGTCGAAGGTGACCTCGCCCCACGTATCGAGCGCCGCGCGCAGGGGACGGCACCACTTCGCCGCGTCCACGAGGATCTTCGGTCCCTCGCCCAGGATGTCGCGGCCTTCGTTGCGCGCCTTGACCATCGCCTCGAGCGCGACACGGTTGGCGGTCGCACCCGCCGCGATGCCCTCGGGGTGCCCGATCGTGCCGCCGCCGAACTGCAGTACGACGTCGTCTCCGAACAGGTCGAGGAGCTGGTGCATCTGACCGGCGTGGATGCCGCCGGATGCGACCGGCATGACCTTGCGCAGCCCGCACCAGTCCTGGTCGAAGAACAGCCCGTGCTCGAGGTTCGCCGTGTTGTACGACTCGCGAAGGACGTCGTAGAAACCCAGGACACTGTTCCGGTCGCCCTCGAGCTTGCCGACGACGGTACCCGCGTGCAGGTGGTCCACACCGGCGAGCCGCAGCCACTTCGAGATGACGCGGAAGCTCACGCCGTGGTCCTTCTGGCGCGTGTAGGTCGAGTGCCCCGCGCGGTGCATGTGCAGGAGCATGTCGTTGCGTGCGGCCCACTTCGACATCGACTGGATCGCGGTCCAGCCGATCACGAGGTCGATCATGACGATGTTGCTGCCGATGTCGCGGGCGAACTCGGCGCGCTCGTACATGTCCTCCATCGTGGCGGCGGTGATGTTGAGGTAGTGGCCCTTCACCTCGCCGCTGGCCGCCTCGGCGCGCTCGACGCCCTCCATGCAGTAGAGGAAGCGGTCACGCCAGCGCATGAACGACTGCGAGTTGATGTTCTCGTCGTCCTTCGTGAAGTCGAGGCCGCCGCGGAGCGCCTCGTACACGACGCGGCCGTAGTTCTTGCCGGACAGGCCCAGCTTCGGCTTGATCGTGGCGCCGAGGAGCGGGCGGCCGAACTTGTCGAGGCGCTCGCGCTCGACGATGATGCCGGCCGGCGGCCCGTCGAAGGTGGTGACGAGCGCGGCGGGGATGCGCATGTCCTCGAGGCGTAGCGCGCGGACCGGCTTGAAGCCGAAGACGTTGCCGATGATCGAGGCGGTCAGGTTCGCGATCGAGCCTCCCTCGAAGAGCTCGAGGTCATAGGCGATCCAGGCGAAGAACTGGTCGTCGCGCCCGGGCACCGGCTCGATGCGGTACGCCTTGGCGCGATAGCGGTCGCTGGCGGTCAGACGATCGGTCCACACGACGGTCCAGGTGGCGGTCGACGACTCGCCTGCGACAGCGGCAGCGGCCTCGATGGGGTCGACGCCCTCCTGAGGAGTCACACGGAAGACCGCGAGCACATCGGTCTCCTTGGGCTCGTAGTCGGGCGCCCAGTAGCCCATCTGCACGTACTTCAACACGCCGGCGCGATAGCGTTCGGATGGATCGCTGATGGAAGCGTTCTCCGGCATGACGGCCTCCTCTTGGTATTCGTGGGAGATGTGCGTTGGAGTGTAGGCTCGCCGCGAACGCCTCCGATACGAACGTGCCGCAGAAGGGCCGAAAGGCCATGTCAGTGGTGGGGACGGGGCGGTGGACGGTCGTGTCCGCCCGACGGGGCCGGGGGCGCCGCGATGCACCCGAGCAAGCTACTCCCCGGAGTCCGCCGCAGCAGGCTCGATCGGGATCCGGAGCATGAACGTCGAACCTGCTCCGACCTCGCTCTCCACGGTGAGCTCGCCCCCGAGCAGGTGCGCATACTCGCGCGAGATGCGCAGCCCGAGACCGGTGCCCTGGGGCTTTGCGGTCCTGGGCGACTCGAGCTGGGTGAACGGTTCGAATATCCGCGGGATGTCGGCCGCGGCGATCCCGGGACCGGTATCGGTGACCGAGAACGCACACATCCCGTCGCCCTCACAGTGCACGCCGAGCTTGACGCTGCCCGCGTCGGTGAACTTGACGGCGTTGCCCACGAGGTTGAACAGGATCTGCCGCAGCTTGCCGGCGTCGGACCGGATCGTCCCTTCGAAACCACACACTTCGGCGTCGAGCGACAGACCCTTGTCATCGGCGAGCGGGCGTACCGCCGTGGCGACCTCGCCGACGATCACCTCGGGATCGACGGTGTCGATGAGCACGTCGGCCTTGCCCGCCTCGACCTTCGCCAGGTCCAGCACGTCATCGATGAGCGAGAGCAGGTGTCTCCCGGAGCGGTTGACCATCTCGATCTGCGTGCGCTGCTCGTCGCTGAGAGGGCCCGCGAGTCCCTGGGTCAGGATCCCGGAGAAGCCGATGATCGAGTTGAGCGGCGTCCGTAGTTCGTGGCTCATGCTCGCCAGGAACGCGCTCTTGGCGGCGGTGGCCTCGCGCAGCTCGTCATTGGCCCTCTGAAGCTCGGTGAACGCGCCGGCGAGCTTCGCTGTGCGCTCCTCGACGATCGCCTCGAGATTCCGTCGGCTCTCCAGGAGTTCGTGCTCGATCGCCTTGCGGTCGGTGATGTCCATGACCGTGGTCATGATGTAGTCGGGGGCCCCGTCGTCGCGCCGCCTCAGAGCACTGCTCATGTCGGCCCACATGACGGAGCCGTCCTTGCGTATGAAGCGCTTCTCGAAGCGGACGGCGTTGCGCTCGCCCGTGACGAGCGCCGCGACCATCTCCTCCGTGAGGGCCATGTCGTCAGGGTGCGTGAGCTGGCGCCACGTCGAACGCTGCGCAAGCTCCTCGCGGGTGTAGCCGAGCGCGTCGAGGAACGCGTCGTTCACGTCGACCTCGCCGGAGGGCTGCGTGATCGACTTCGGGACGTTCGAGTGATCGAAGATGTAGCGGAACTTGTCCTGGCTCGCCCTGATCTGCGCCTCGGCGACCTTGCGCTCCGAGATGTCCCGTGTGACTCCCCGCACTTCGACGCGCCCGCTCTCCGGGTTCAGGTGGTAGTTCGTGACGACCTCGGTCCAGACGGTCGAGCCGTCCTTGCACGGCTGTTCGACCTCACCTGTGAAGAAGGTATCGACCCCGATCTTCCCCGCCAGGCGGTCCTCGCGGCGCTTTCCCATGATCTCGCGGACCGCGCGTGCGGACTCCGGGGTGAGAGCGGCATCCATCGGCTCCGACATGACCTCCTCGGGCGTGTAGCCGCGCAGTCGCGTCACGGACGGACTGACGTAGAGGAATCGCATCGTCTCCGGATCGAGTGTCCAGACCACGTCCGCCATGCTCTCCGTGAGCACGCGGTACCGCTCTTCGCTCTCAGCGAGCACGCGACCGGCCCGCATCCGAGCGAGCGTCAAGAATGCGACGTTGGCCACCGATTCGATCGCGTGTCTCGGGATCGGCACGTCCGGCTTCATCGTCAGGATGCTCACGTTGCCGAACGTGCTGTCGCCGTCGGTGATGCCGATGACGTAGGCGTCGTGGAATCTGAAGGCCTTCTCCACGACCTTCGCGACGGGCTGCGGGATCTCGTCGAGGACGAACTCGCAGAATCCCCCCGGTATCCGCGCGAGTGCGCGCGTGAAGACCCGGTCCCGCTCATCCTCACCGATCACGAACGGCTTGCCGACGATGCTGAATCCCAGGAGATCGGCCGCGTGAGCCAGGCGCGACGAATCCATCCCGGACACCGCGCTGACGAACAGATGCATCCCGTCGTCGGTCGAGGACGTGATGAGGATGACGGCCTCCGGGACCGCCTCGGTGAAGTAGTCGCGCAGCGTGCCGACGACCTCCTCGGGTTCCTGGCATCCGATCAGTGCCACGCCGGCATCGGCGAGCTGCCGGCTCTCCTCGGCCAGCGCCCGTATCGCCGCCTCCGACGCGCACTGCTCTGTGATGTCGCGGACGGTCCCGATCATGCGGACCGGCTTGCCCGCGTCATCACGGACGACGTCGGCTTTGGCACGCACCGTCCTCGGCTCCCCGTCCCCCCGGACGATCCGGTAGTCGAAAGCGTAATCGCGCGAACCGTCGAGCGCCCCGGTGAACGTGTCGCGGAACAGCTGCACGTCGTCGGGGTGGATGATCGGTTCGAGCGAGTGCGCGTCATCGAGCGCGATGGGCGAATCACGATCGACGCCGAGGACACGGTACGTGTTCTCGGACCACGTCTCGATACCCGTCGCGACGTCGTACTCCCAGCTGCCCATCCCGGCGATCCGCTCCGCCTCGTTAAGACGACTCTCGCTGGCTCGGAGCGCGGCGTCCGCGCGACGCTCCTCGGAGACGTCCCGCACCGTCGCCGAGACGCTGACCGTCGCTCCGTTCTCATCGCGGATGATGAACGGGCACACCACGACCGGGAATCGCTCCCCGCCCTTGCGCATGAACGTCAGGTCGAACTCGCGCGCCCGACCGGTCATCGCCGACTCGAACGCCTCATTGATCTCGGCCATCGCCTCGGGGGGCCAGTACGGATGAGGCGGTCCGACTCCCAGCAGCTCATCGCGACTGAAGCCCGTCATGGCAGCGAACGCGGGGTTGACGTCGATGTGCACGCCATCGGGGTCCAGTTCAGCGACACCCTCGGCCATCGACTCCACGAGATCCTGCAGACGGTCCTTGGTGTCGCGCAGGACCGTCTCGGCGTGCACCCGGTCGGTGACGTCGGTGATGAAGCCCTCGAGCGCGACGAGCGCGTCTCCGTCGAAGACCCCCCGACCCTGCTCCCAGACCCAGCGGGTCTGGTCCGATGCGGTCACGATGCGGTAGGTGATCTGATACGGCTCGGCACGCCCGACCGCCGCCTGGATGGTATCCCACACCATCGCGCGGTCGTCGGGATGGATCACGTCGTTGTAGGAGACCGCCTGGTTGCCGATGAAGTCGGTCGCGGGGCGCCCGGTGAGTTCGAGCACGCCCTCGCTGATGAACTCCATCGTCCAGTCACGGTCGTTCGCGCAGCGGTAGGCGATGCCGGGGAGGTTGGCCAGCAGCGTACCCAGCATCCGCTCACTGTCGCGGAGTGCGGCGTCGGCAGAGTGGTGTGGAACCTCATCAGGCACGACGTCGTCACCCCCGAACTCCGCAGGCGGCCTTCGAGAGAAGCGTACCCCTTACAGGGCCGCACCTGCGAGCCGTCGCCCCGAACGGCGCATCAGCGACGGATCCGCGCCTCTTTGAAGCCCTCGCCGAGCGCTTCATGCACGTCCGAGATGACGAGGAACGCGTCCGGATCGAGCGTGTGCACGATGTGCTTGAGGTCGTCGAGCTCACGGCGAGAGACGACACAGAAGATGACCTCGCGCGGGTCCCCCGTGTACAGGCCGCGTGCGGCGAAGCCGGTCGCGCCACGGCCGAGCTCTCGCAGGATCGCCTGTCCGATCTCCTCGCTCTTCAGCGAGAAGATGTAGGCGGCCTTCTCGGTGGAGAGGCCCTCCTGCACCACGTCGATGGTCGTGCCCGTGACGAAGACGGCGATGGCGCCGTAGAGCGCGAGGTTCGGGCCGAGCACGAGACCGGCGAGCAGGAGCACGCACGCGTCCACCGACAGCATCAGCTGCCCGACGCCGAGCGACACCTTCTTGGTCAGCAGCTGCGCGATGATGTCCGTGCCGCCCGTGTTGCCGCCGACCCGGAAGACCATCCCCATGCCGATGCCGGCGAGCGCACCGCCCCACAGCACGGCAAGCAGCTGATCGTCGGTGGCGAGCGGCTGTACGAACGGAGCCATCAGATCGATCGCGAGCGAAAGGCCGACGGCACCGTAGATAGTCTTGGCGCCGTAGCGCCATCCGCGTGCGCGGATGCCGATCGCGAGCAGGCCGATGTTCATGATCAGCATCTGCAGACCCACGGGTACGGTCGGCAGCCCGTGGTCCTTCAGCGCGTAGAAGATGACGGTGGCGAGCCCTGATACCCCTCCGGCGGCGATCTTGTTCGGGATGAGGAACGCGTCGAGGGCGAACGCCGTGACGAGCATGCCGAGCGTCATCCAGAAGTAGTCGCGCACGGGGCGCGAGCGCAGGACGCGACCGGGCAGGTCGGGGCTGGTGAGCTTCCTGAACGCTTCGCGGACCACCTAGATCACGCCGCCCCACTCGAGGCGCGGGCGCTCGCGGCGCGCGGTGAGGTGCGCGAGTACAGTGGCGGCGTCACGGCTGACCAGACGGTCCTCGCGCAGTCCGAGCTGCTCGGCGACGGCCAGGGCGCGGTCGAAGCGTCCGACGTGCGCGTGGAAGTGCGCGTCGCTCGTGATCGCGACGTACGCGCCCGCGTCCACGGCCGCGCGCGCGAACGCGTGCTCCTGCCCGGTCTCGCGCGAGCGCGCCATGCTCGGCTCGAAGGAGCCGTTGTTGAGCTCGACGATGACGCCGTGCTCGACGCACGCGGCCACGATCGACTCGCAGTGCACGGGGAACGACGGGTTGCCGGGATGCGTGATCATGTCGACGAGCGGGTTGGCGATGACGCGCAGGAGCGCTTCCGTGCGCCAGTCCTTCCCGGTGTCGTCGTAGCCGGTCTCGGGGTGGAAGCCGACCGCAACGAAGTCGAGCTTCGAGAGCATCTCGTCGTCCAGGTCGATCCCGTTCGCGGTGTCGGGGACCGGGTTTGCCTCGACGCCCTTCAGGACACGCACGCCGCCGATGATCGACGGCACGACCTTCATGTTGAGGAAGTGCCACGGGTGCGGCGCGCCCGGGCATCGGGGTCCGTGGTCGGTGACGGCGATGAGCTCGAGCCCCCGGGCGGCGGCCGATGCGGCGAGCTCGGCCACGGTGGAGTACGCGTGCCCGGACGCCGTGGTGTGCGTGTGGAGGTCGGCGAGGTTGCGGATCGGCACGCTAGGCACCCGCCTCGGCCGCCAGGCGCTCGCCCACCCGCCAGCGGTGGTAGCCCACCACGAACTGGTCGAGGTCGCCGCCGAGGACAGCGTCCACGTTGCCCGTCTCGATGCCGGTGCGCACGTCCTTCACCAACTGGTACGGGTAGAGCACGTAGTTGCGGATCTGGCTGCCGAAGCTGATCTCCATCTTCTCGCCCTTGAGCGCCTCGATCTCGGCATCGCGCTCGGCCTTCTTGATCTCGTAGAGGCGGCTGCGCAGGATCTTCATCGCGGTCTCTTTGTTCTTGAGCTGCGACTTCTCGTTCTGGCAGGTGACGACCAGGCCGGTGGGAAGGTGCGTGAGGCGCACCGCCGAGTCGGTCGTGTTGACGGACTGGCCGCCGGGGCCGGAGGAGCGGTAGACGTCCACACGGACGTCGTCGTCCTTGATCTCGACGTCGATGTCGTCGGGCAGCATCGGGAGCACCTCGACACCGGCGAAGGTCGTCTGGCGGCGTTTCTTCTCGTCGGTGGGGCTGATGCGGACGAGACGGTGCACGCCGGACTCCGACGAGAGCATCCCGTAGGCGTTGCGGCCGTGCACGGTGAAGACGGCGCGGTCGATGCCGAGTTCGACGCCGGCGGGCGCGTCGTGCAGGTCGATCTTCCACTTCCGCGACTCGGCGTACTTCGTGTACATGCGCAGGAGCATCTCGGCCCAGTCCTGCGCCTCGAGGCCGCCCTGACCCGGCGTGATGGTCACGAGCGCGTCGCCGTTGTCGAACTCGCCGGTGAACCAGGTGGACAGCTCAAGGTCGTCCACGCGGCGGGCGACGTCTTTGAGCAGGCGCGCAACCTCGGCGCAGAGGTCCTCGTCGCCCTCGGCCACCGCGAGCTCGTTGGCGACCTCGGCCTCCTCGATATCGGCGGCGATCGCCTCATACGTGGCGATCTCGTCGCGGAGTTCGGCTGCCTTGGACATGGTCGCCTGCGCGCGGGACTGGTCGTCCCAGAAGCCGGGCTCGGCGGCCTTGGCCTCGAGCCCGTCAGCCTCCGCACGCTTCGAATCGAGGTGCAGGTACTCGCCGATACGCACGATGCGCGCGGTCGCGACGGAGATGTCTGATCTACGGTCTTCCATGGCAGCCAGTGTACCCCTTGCACGAGAACGTACGGCCCGCACGAGATGGCGCGGCCGTACGGTCGGATCGGTCTGTTACGGAGGAAGCGACGAACGTCTGCCGCCGGATTCTACCACCGGTTTCGTGCGCCCGTGCTGCGCGGTGAGGGCCCCCGCGGTATGGCACCGCGGGGGCCCTCGATGGTCGCGAACCTCGATACTAACGGGCTCTGACGTACGCGGTGGACGATACGGACCTCCGGTGAGTCCGATCACCGAGATAGGAGACTCGGAACGAGTACAGGCCCCGGCTCGTGAGCCGGTAGGTGTACGGCCACCAGACAGCCCTGCCGGCCGATGTGCTGATCCGGCGATAGCTCAGGACGCGCCATGACCGGGACCCGGGCCGACGGACGTCGATCCGCACGGTCTGGCCGGCCAAGGCGACGGGCGAGACGCGGCCGGAGAGACGCACGGTCCGTCCCCGCCTGATACTGCTCGCACTGCGACTCAGCGACACGGCGGTCGCGATCATCGGCGCATTCACGCTCGTGATCGTGTGCGGCCCGCGAATGTCGATGAACTGGTACGTCGACCGCGGCCCCACCGACACCCCGTTGACCAGGACGTCCGCCACGTAGTACCCGGGAGCGGCGGTGATCTTGAAGACACCACTATTCCCGCCATAGGGGACCGTCTGCGTGACGGCCGGTGTGATCGAACCGTTCGGACCGGCGGTCGGAACGATCTGGAACTGCTGCAGGACGAAGGTCGCTGCGATGGTGTGGTTGGTCCTCATGTTCGTGAAGGCGTACGTGGAGACGGCGCCGACGGAGACTCCATCCACCCGCACGTCGGCGACCCTGTAGCCGACATCCGGCTGGATCGTCACCGTGACATCGCTCCCGACCACGTAGCCGGTCGGCACGGTGGGGTCGATGAGCCCGTGATCACCGATGGTGGGCGTGATCGTCACCATGTCGGCCGCGAAGAGCGCCGCGATCGTGTGGTCGCGGTCCACCCCCGGGAACTTGTACTCGCCCACCGTGCCGACGGATGCACCGTCGACACGGACGTCGACCAGATGATGATCGGTCGCCGCGGTGATGGTGAAGCTCGTGGAGTCGGTACCGGCCGGCACGGACTGCGTCGTGTCAGGCACGATCGTGCCGCCCACGGTGGACCAGGGGAAGACGTTGTAGGCGGCGAAGAAGCCGGCGGGCGCGATGCGCACCGAATTGGAGCTCGTGTCGCCCGCCGCATTGCGCGCGATCACGCGATAGACGTATGCCGTGTCGACCAGCGTGGTCGAATCGGTGAACGCGGTCTCGTTCGCGAGCGTCTTGCCCACGGGGGTGTAGGTGCTTTCGACCCCGTCAGATGTCGTCGTGGCGCGCTCGACGATGAACTCGACCTCGCCGGCGGGATTGCCCCAGTTCGCGGGATCGCTCGCAGGCGTCGGGTCGATCCATGACAGCGCCACCGGCGCTCCCGGCGTCCCGGATGCGGACAGCGCCGGGGAGATCGACAGACGGCGGTCCACATTCAGCGACATCGGCCGCATCATGTCCATCTCTTCGTGGCTCAGGATGTGGCAGTGCCATACGTACTCCCAGCCGAAGTTCACGAGCTGGTTGGTAACCGGTGTAGTGCGGTTCACGCCCGTGACAGGATCGACGATGGAGAACCCCATGGTGGCGCCGATGGAGGCCGCCGGGTTGAGGGGACGGACGCTGTCATAGACGCCGAACGGGGAGTTGGGGGCATGAGGCCGCAACGCGACGATCGTGTCCTCGAGCGGGCTGATGCGGACCGTGTCCTTCCAGCCCAGTTCGTTGTCGTCCGGCAGCCTGACCGCGTTGTCCCACCCGACGCGGTTGATCACCTGCACGTCGAAGAGGTGGAAGTGCACCGGGTGCGTATCCACGCCGTTGTGCGTGATCTTCCATATCTGGGTACCGTCGGCGCCGACCGGCGTGAGCGGCGTCATGGAGTCCTCGAGCGTCTCCGTCGTCGGATCGAAGTAGCTGTAGAGCATGAAGTTGGGCGCGCCCGGCACGCCTGAAGGCCGTTCCAGACCGAGCTTCGCGCTCATCCGCCCGTACATCGGGTCGAACGTCTCGCCCTGCTCGTCCTGGATCGCCTTGGCGCCGAGCGGGATGGTGACGTCCTCGCCGGCGAGCGTCTTGAACGGGATCGTCGTGCCGTAGATGCGCACGAACGGATCCACGGCGAACGAGCCGTTGTACGCGGAGTCGTAGCGGGAGTCCGGCACGATGATCGGTGCCTGAGACCGCTTGAAAACGCCGTCGCGCGAGGAACTCGTGCTGAACGCCTCCTGCAGCTTCTGCAGGTCGAACGCACGCGCGGCCGGCGCGGCAGCGACCGTGATCTGCATGATGGTCCGGGTATTGGGACCGAAGCCGGGTTTCGTCGACTTCGTGCCGCCGGTGGCCGTCAGATCCGGTCCGCCTGTGAAGTAGTCGGTGCGCTGGTCGAGTGCCGGGAAGGCGGTCGGGGCGTCGTTGTACAGGATGATCGTCTTGCCGGCGTACTTCGAGAAGTCGACGATCACGTCAGCCCGCTCCGCGTTGCCGAGCAGCAGGCTGTGATCCTGGACGTTGCCCATATTGAAGGTGGTCGGGTCTGTGTTCCAGGTGATGGGCTGGTTCGGGATGATCGCGGGTGCGGGCAGGAACCCGCTCTCCGTCCCGATCTGGATCCACTGTGGCCCGACGGTGCGCGGATCGGGCACGCCGCCGACGCGACCGTCGGTCGGCCACAGCTCCGGCCAGGCGCGATTCGGTGTAGCCGGGACCATCTTGACCTCGGTGTTCCGGCGCCGGTCCGAGGTGAGCACCAACGGGTCGGCGACGTACATCTGCAGGTTGAAGAAGCGGTCGTTTGCGGCGTTGAGGATCCGGAACCGATACGCCTTCGGCTTCACGCTCAGCGTCGGATACGGCGTGCCGTTGACCAGCGGCGTGTCGTTGTAGTTCTCCATGCCCATGGAGGGGTTGGGGGTGGCGGGCATGAGCGCCGGCTCCCACGGGGTGTTGATGGGGTCGTAGTAGGGGTTAGGGATCGGGGGGTTGCTGATGTTGAGCACGGGCGGCCAGAACCACGGACCATAGTGCCAGCGTCCCGTCGCATTCATGCCGCCGGGATCCGCCGGGTTCTGCGCGGGCACGTAGACGTGCGGCACCCACAGGTCGCCGGCCTTCGGGGCACGGACTCCCGTCGATGCGTCGAGCGCACCCGTTCCCCAGTTCCACGTCGGGTCGGTCACGCGGATCGTGGCCGTATCGACGAAGGTCTTGTCCTGGACGATGAGCGGGATCTGCTCCTCGGGGATGATGTGGTCCTCGACCAGCTTCTTCTCCGTGTCGTCGGTCAGAAGGTAGCCCGCGGCCTCGCCGGCCATGACATTGAGTCGCGTGATGCCGAGCGCATGATCGTGGTACCACAGCATCCGCGCGCTCTGCTCGTTCGAGTAGAAGAACGTCATCGAGCCATCGCCCGGATCGGGCATGTCGGGGACGTTCTTGACGCTGACGCCCTTGGGGTAGGGCGTGTCCTCGCCGGCGGGCGTGATCCACTGGTGCGGCGTGCCGTCGCTGATCCAGACCGTCTTGCCGCCGTGCAGGTGCAGGGTGGCCCGGTTCTGCTTGTACATGGTCACGCCGTCCGGGCCCTCGCCGGCGCCCATGACGGAGGTGTCGACGGGCAGGAAGAGATCGCCGCCATCCCCGATCGGCAGCTTGTTCGTGAACTTGATGCGGACCGGACGCCCCTTGGAAGCGAGGATCGTGGGGCCGAGGTAGCTGATGTCATCCGGATGGATCGTGTTGTGCCCATCGGAGTCGGTGCCGTAGTTGACCTGGACGTATCCCCGCAGCGTCGTCTCAGGCAGGTCCGAGTGCAACTTCTGCGTGTACTGGCGCAGCTCGATCTCGTAGTAGTCGGAGCCGGGATAGGTCGTGGTGTCGGGATGCGCCACCGACAGGTAGTGGCCGAGGTTGTTCGCTTTGCTGGCGCCGAGACCCGGCAGCGTATCGACGAACTTGCGGATCAGAGGGCTGTACGCCCAGTTCGCCGTGGAGCCGAAGTAGTCCGGCACACCGCCGGGCTGGGGCGTCGCCGCCACCGACGCCAGTGGCGCCACCAGAGGCGCCGCCACGCCCCCCAGGGTCGTGAGCCGCTTCGTGGCCTTCATGGCCGCCATACGATCGGCGGCGGCCTGACGCTGCGCCTGTGTGACACGGAACCGGGCGATGCGCGCGATCTTCGCCTTGACCGCCGCGTCGGTGCTCGCACTGCGGCCGTCCGCCGCGAACGCGAGTACACCCGGGACGAGAGCCACGAGAACAGGAACGAGCACGAGAATCGATCTGAACGAGAACCATGCTGAGCGCCGAGCCATCGTTGTACCTCCGTTGTCGTCCGCTCCCGCTAGAGCGCCAACCGATGAGGTGGGATACCCACCTGTACACAGCCCCAAACGGTCATTGTGAACCTCACGCATTAAGGAGGTTAACATGGATGGGGGCCAGAATGACAGTATGGGTGGGGGTTTCATGCGGATGAAACGGCGAAAACACGCACGAACGACCGTCTATCGGACGGGCACCCGTTGCGACACGACAACGCCGGCGGACCGCCACGGCTGGTCGACGGAACCGAGCGGATCGGTCTCACTGAACTCGAGCCGACCCCGCTCGCCCCGGTCTGCCAGGACCGTCACGACGAGCTCCGTCACCGATCCCGGGACGGGGCCCGCCTTGAGGGGTACCGCTATCTCCTGGTACTCGCCCGCGGCCTTCCCCACGATCCCCAAGCGGCGACCGGGTACTCCCCGATCCGAGACGTTGACGAGGATCCACGAGGCGTCGGGGACGAGAAGGTACTCGACGATCACCGCCTGCGAACCGCGGTCCTGCGGCTCGACCATGATCAGAGCGGTGTTGGGGATCGCCTCCACGCCGTAGCCGCTGAGCGGAGTGACGATCTCGACGGGATCGCCGCCCGCGAAGATCGGCTTGTCGATCGCGCGCTCCGGGCGCACTGGGTCGTACTCGAGGACCCCCGTCCGCCCCCGGTCCGTGTGCAGCGCCACCCGGACGGGGCCGCCGTCCACGGCGCCCAGTGGGACCAGGACGTCCCGACTCTCCCCCCGGGCGACACGAGTCGCTCCCAGGACCGCTCCGGTGGCATCGAACGATCTGGCGACGATCCAGCCGTCGACGGGCGCCACGACGCGAGCCAGCCGGATGCCCCGAGCGCTCAGGGCGGGCGACGCGGGTTCCACGACCGCCGACCCCGACGCCGCGATGGAGCCGAACATGATGTTGGATGCCCCCGGCGAGGCGCCGGACATACCCATACCGCCTTCGGCTGCGCCCGCCCCGTCGGAGGACGAGGCGGCGCAGCCGGATGCGAACACCGCGAGGGTGAGGAGAACGCACGCGAACCCTCGTCTCACCCCGCGCTCCTTTGCTCGGTCAGGGCTTAGGCGTTCGCCCCGTGGCACTTCTTGTACTTCTTACCACTCCCGCACGGGCACGGGTCGTTGCGACCGACGTCCGCCCACGGGTCTTCCTTGTCCTTTGTGACCGTCGCGGCCTTGGATCCGCCCACCGCGGCGGAAGCTGCCGCCATCTGCTCGGGAGTGACGCCCTCGACGCCGGCAGCCGCAGCGGCCTCCAATGCGCCGCCGAAGATCGAGCCCTCGCTCGGCGCGGAGTAGCTGACAGCGCCGGCGAGCGGGGCGGGCGGCTGCGGGGCGTCCTCGTGCACGACCTCGATGTGCAGGATCGTGCGCAGGAAGTCCTCGTTGATCGACTGGACGAGTCCGTGGAACATCTCGTACGCCTCGCCCTTGTACTCGACGAGCGGATCGCGCTGGCCCATGGCGCGCAGGCCGATACCGTCGCGCAGGTAGTCCATCTCGAGCAGGTGGTCCATCCAGCGGGTGTCGATGACGCGCAGCATGACGAAGCGCTCGAGGTCGCGGAGCTGGTCGGCCCCGATGAGCTCCTCCTTGCTGTCGTAACGCACCACCGCGCGCTCGGCGAGCGTCATCGCCAGCTCGTGCGGGTTCTCGAACTCGCCGGAGTCCTTCGCGGCGGTCAGGCCGAGCTCGTCGCCGATCAGATCGGTGAGCCAGGCGTGCATGCCGTCCCAGTCCCACTCCTCCGAGAAGGTCTTCTCGGGACAGAACTCGAGCACACCGGCGAGCAGCGTCTCCTCGATCATCTCGTGGACGCGGGCGTGGATGTCCTTGCCCGCAAGGATCGCGTTGCGCTCGCCGTAGATCGTCTGGCGCTGGAGGTTCATGACGTCGTCGTACTCGAGCACGTGCTTGCGTGCGGCGAAGTTCATCGTCTCGACCTGACGCTGGGCCGACTCGATCGCCTTGCTGACGAGGCCTGCCTGGATCGGCATGTCGTCCGGGATGTCGGTGGACTGCATGAGGCGCCCGATGCGCTCCATGCGGTCGCCGCCGAACAGGCGCATCAGGTCGTCCTCGAGCGAGAGGTAGAACTGCGAAGCGCCGGGGTCGCCCTGACGTCCGGCGCGGCCACGCAGCTGGTTGTCGATGCGGCGCGACTCATGGCGCTCGGTGCCCAGGATCGCCAGGCCGCCCGCCTCGACGACGCGGATGTGCTCGGCCGCGCAGATCTCCTTGGCCTTGGCGAGCGCGTCGGCCTTCTGCTCGTCGGTCGCCTCGGCGGGCTGGACGCCGCGGTCGAGCAGGATCTCGCGCCACAGTTCGTCCGGGTTGCCGCCGAGCACGATGTCGGTACCGCGGCCGGCCATGTTCGTCGCGATGGTGACGGCGCCGAAGCGGCCGGCCTGCGCGATGATGTGCGCCTCCTGCTCGTGGTACTTCGCGTTGAGGACCTTGTGCTTGATCCCGCGCTTCTCGAGCATGCGCGAGAGCAGCTCGGAGTTCTCGATGGAGATGGTGCCGACGAGGCAGGGCTGGCCGCCCGCGTTGCGCTCGAGGATCTCCTCGACCACCGCGTTGAACTTCGCGGGGACGGTGCGGTAGATCAGGTCGTTGCGGTCGTCGCGGATCATCGCGCGGTTCGGCGGGATGACGAGGACGGGCAGCTTGTAGATCTCGCGGAACTCGGCGTCTTCGGTGATGGCCGTACCGGTCATGCCGGAGAGCTTCTCGTACATGCGGAAGTAGTTCTGCAGCGTGATGGTGGCCAGCGTCTGGTTCTCTTCCCGGACGTGCACCTTCTCCTTGGCCTCGATCGCCTGGTGCAGGCCCTCGGAGTAGCGGCGGCCGACCATGAGGCGGCCGGTGAACTCGTCGACGATGAGGACCTCGCCGTCCTGGACGACGTAGTCGACGTCGCGCTTGAACATGAACTGCGCCTTCAGCGCCTGCTGGAGGTGGTTGACGAGCTGGCCGGACGGGTCGCTGTAGATGTCCTTGATGCCGACCCAGTCCTCGACCTTGCGCAGGCCGCTGTCGGTGATGGCGATCGTCTTCTTGGCCTCGTCGTAGTCGAAGTCGTCATCGGCCTTCAGGCGCGGGACGACCTTGGCGAAGTCCTTGTAGGTGCTCGCGGACTTGGTGCCGGCGCCGGAGATGATGAGCGGGGTCCTCGCCTCGTCGATGAGGATCGAGTCGACCTCGTCGACCACGGCGAAGTGGTAGCCGCGCTGGACGCGGTCCTCGGCCATCTGGACCATGTTGTCGCGCAGGTAGTCGAAGCCGAACTCCGAGTTGGTGCCGTACGTGATGTCGGCGGAGTAGGCGGGCTGGCGCTGGGCGGGGTCCATCTGCGACTGGATGAGGCCGGTCTTCATGCCGAGCTGGGCGTAGACGCGGCCCATCCACTCGCTGTCGCGCTTGGCCAGGTAGTCGTTGACGGTGACGATGTGCACGCCCTCGCCGGGAAGCGCGTTGAGGTAGGCGGCGAGCGTGGCGACGAGCGTCTTGCCTTCGCCGGTCTTCATTTCGGCGATCTGACCGTCGTTGAGCACCATGCCGCCGACGAGCTGCACGTCGAAGTGGCGCAGGCCGATGGCGCGCTTGGCGGCCTCACGACAGGCGGCGAACGCCTCGGGCAGGATGTCGTCGAGCGTCTCGCCGGCCGCGAGGCGCTCGCGGAACTCGACGGTCTTGTGCGCGAGCGCGGCGTCGTCGAGAGCGACCATGTCGTTCTCGAACGCGTTGATCTGCTCGACGCGCGATTCGTACTTACGGAGCTGGCGACCCTCACCCATCGTGAGGAGCTTCTGCAGGATGTTCACCATGTGGGAACGACCACCTTCGGGTGTCGTGGACAGGGACAGGATGCGGGCGCGCGAGACGGCGCGCGGGCGGGTGTCCCCTACTCCCTCAGACGCCGAACGAAGGTGGGACCGGCCGCGGGCACCGGGCCCGTGCCGCTCGCCAGGGTGAGCGTGACGGCCTCGAACGGGCGCAGATCGAAGCGCTCGACGAGGGCGGCGGAGCCGTGACCGTCGAACGCGAACACGTTCGAGGCGGCTCCGCTCGTGCGGACGATGACGCTGCCGGCACGGTCGATCGCGAGGCGCGTGGCCGTGCGACTGACGTGCTGACCGGCCAGCGTGCGCGAACCGGGGGCAGGCGAGGCCCAGACCGGAGCGGTCTGCAGTGAGAGCGCCGCGACGACGAGGAGGAACGCCACGCGTGCGGTCGTGGTCGTGCTGGTGGTGCGCTGCTGCATCGCGGGCCTCCTTATCGCGTGGTCGCGCCTGCCGGTTCCGAAGAAGGATTCTAGCACCGCGAGTGCCGACCGGGGCTGCGGGGGCGTGTGGTTGTTGTGGACGTGCGGCGCCGGGATGGGGTCTCGCGGAGATCAGGGCCCGCCGGCTGTGTGCCGACGGGCCCTGGTCATGCTCGATCTGCTTGGACCCTCACGGGGTCGGGCAGGTGCTTCAATCCTCGGTGCGCACGCTCTCGAGCTCCGATACGAAGTCGCCCCTACTTCACTGTGATGGTGTCGTATCCGCTGTACGCGCTCCCGACGTGGCCGATATCGGCCAGCGCGAGGGACCGTATCCTCCACTTGCCACGATACGGGAACTTCATGCTGACCGAGTACTTCGAGTACGCGCTCACCGAGATTGGGGAGCCGTACGCCCTCCAACTACGGCCCACGAGCCGGTACCTGTAGATCCGAACGGTGCCCGGACCCGTCGTCGTGTCATGCGAGGGGTTCAGGTACCCGGTCACGGTCTTCGCTCTGTTGAGGTACATCACGCTGGGAGCCACCGGGTTGGTGACGACGGCGCGCACGGCGACGGTTACCGACGCCGACTCAGAACCCTGATACGCCGCATTGCCTGCGAATCGCACCCGATAGTGCGTGAGCATCGATGGCTTCACGACGAACTGGAAGGACCCGCTCCCATCCGAGGGAGCGACGGCGCCTGACGGCGTGAAGGTCACGCCATCAGTCGAGGTCTCGAGCTGGACCGGGACGATCGCCACCGAGGTGTTCGCGGAGATGAGCGTTCCGGAGATCAGTGCGGACGAGCCGTAGGTCACGGCGCTCGCACTCGCCTTGGCACTAAGGGATGTCAGGCTCTTCGCATTGACGATCACTGCGGCGGTCGCCTCGGGCGACCACACCCCGTTTGTGCACTGCGCCTTGAAGTAGATCGTGTGAGCTCCCACCGAGAGGCTGGATGTGGAGAAGGCCGCACGTGTCGAGAGGTCGCCGTCGATGCTCGATCGCCATGCGTAGGCGGTGATCGGGGCCATCGTGGAGTCGACCGCGTGCCCGGCCAGATAGACCACGCCACCCTCCGTTACGGTGCCCGGCAGTACCAGGTCGATGCTCGGCGCGATCGTGCACTCGGGGACGTTGATATCGAGAGCGAAGTTGGCGGTCACGTCTATGTCGGCAATCACGTTCGTGTCGGTGCGTGGGTTATCCGTGACGCCGTCTGACCAATCCACGAAGTGGTAGTTGTGCGTCGGCGCCGCCGCAACCGCACTCCCGCTGCCTCCGTGCGGCACCGACTGAGCAGCAACGCCGATCAGCTTGCCGTTGGGTCCGGCACCGTATTTCACGGTCCGGCGGTCCAGCGCGAACCTGGCCGTCACCTCGATGGCGGCCTTCACATTCGTGTCGGTGCGTGGGTTGTCGGTGACACCGTCGGACCACTCCACGAAGTGGTAGTTGGCAGCAGGAGACGCCAGGACCGCCGTGCCGCTAGTGTCGTAGTCAACCGTCTGAGACGTTACGCCGCTCAGCGTCCCGTTCGGGCCGGGCGCGTAGAGTAGTCGGAGGGTATCGATCGCGAACACCGCGGTCACATCGATGTCTGCCTGCGCGCCCACATCGATGCGCGGGTTGGCCGTCACCTCGTCGGACCACTTCACGAAGTGGTAGCCGACAGCAGGTACGGCGGTGACCGCAGTGCCATCGGTACCGTAGTCGACTGTCTGCGAGGTCGTTCCACTCAGCGTCCCGTTCGATCCGGGCGCGTACTCAAGGCGCAGATGTGCGTGAGTCTCCCCCGTGTTCACTGCACTTGGCAGACCGGCGTTGCCTGCAGCATCGACCGGTGTCACCGCGAATTCCCACGGACCGTCGCCAACCAGCGGAATGTCGATGGTGGTGTCGTAGGTACCTGCCACCTCGACCCCCGCGATCGTGACGGCATAGCGGACCGCTGAGGCCGTATCTGAGGGCGGATCGGCCGGCAGCCAGCTCACGCGGGCCACCGGCGCGCCGCTCTCGGTCGTGACGACGGCGGCCAGATCAGCGACCCTCGCGGGCGCGATCGTATCGACGGTGAAGCGCACCCCGGCCCAGTCCTCGACTGGCAGCACCGTGCCGCCTGAGCCGACTTGGCGAACAAGAATACCGTAGACGTAGTCGGGCAGACTGAGTTGGACGGTGAAGTCCTCGAACGACGAATCGAAGGCACCGTCCGTGGGCGTCGCGGGACTCCACGAGACGCCGCCATCAATCGTGTATTCGACAGCAGCGACCGTTGATGAGGTATTGAGCGCCGTTCCGCTGAAGTGCACGTTGCTGATCGGGCTGGGATTGGCCGCGGGCCCGGTCAGGGAGATGGAGAAGGCATAGAAGTCTGTGGCGGAGTAGCTGCGCACAGTGGTCAGACCAGGGCCGGAGCCAACGATCTGATCGACGCCATCGACGTCGGTGGTGATGTGCAGCGGAGCGATGGTGAGCGGTCCCTCCGCTATCGCGGAGAGACAAGACGCGTCGACTGCCGCCACCAACGTCGTGGACTCATCGGCGGGCAAGGATGCGATGGCCGTGAGCACACCGACCTCGGTCCCCGAGGCGTCGGTCAGAGCGGATCGGACGGTGTACGTTCCCGCTTCGGACACGCGCAAGGGCACCCGGACTCCGAACGTGGCGAGGGTCGCACCCGGTCCCTGCTCGGTCGTTTCGACGACTGGACCGGTGACCGTCGCAAGCACTGCTCCGACGTCGACGACCGCGCCGGCAATACGTTGTGCCGATGCGTGGCGGACCTCCGCGCGCGCGACCCAGCGCCCCCTGATCGGCGGGGTGAACTCGGCGGTGTAGAGACCGTCTCCTGCAACCGCATCGACGCCGGACCCATCATCCGTGAACTCAAGTGAAACGGTGTTGGTGCCGTCCAACGCGGCATAGCCGACCAGCGTCGCGCCCGGCATCGGGTCGCCGGCTGCTGTCGCGAGCTGGGCGGTCAGCAGAACAGGGGAACCGACGCATACCGAGTCGGGAGCAGCCAGCGTGAATCGCGCTCCGCCCGAGACCGCCCCTGACACACGCACAGTCCCAGAGATGCCCGCAGGCAGCGCGACATCGAGGGTGAACACGCCCGCCTCCGCCACCTTCACGTTCATCATCGTGGTCACGAGACCGTCCGAGTCCGTCTCAGAGAAGGGCGCAGCGCTCACGACTCGATCAGCGCCGTCCCGCACCACGACGGTCGGAGTTCCCTCGGCGGACGTAAGCACAAGGCTCGCGGGGCCATCAAGGGGCACGGTCACCCGTGTCGCGCTCCCGGTGTCGATGACCACGTCGCGCGGCGGCAGTGCGGGCGATCCCGGCTCCGGCGAAGTCTCGGCGGCCGCGCCCAGCGCGGCAGCCCGTGCCACGGACCGCTTCGGACCGCTCTGTGCGACGCGACCCGAGTCGATGTCAGCGATCAGCTCCTGCAGCTTGGGGAGCAACGCGGCGTTGGGACCCCACGGGACCAGCTCCTGGACCTGCCTTCCGTCGACGGTGTAGAGATTACGCGTACCAGGCATGTCCCTCGAGTGGGTGAGCCAACCGTAGAGGTAGCTCGCTCCACCGCCGAAGTCGGAGTCGTTGTCCGACAGGACGCCGAAGCCGTCCTGTAGCGACGCCGACTCGACCATCCCGTCGCTCGGCTTGCCGTTGTGTGTTTGGTTCAGAAACAGCGCCTTGGAGTCATTGTGCTCCGCCGTCATCATGTTCAGCGCATCGGGAAGGTACGTGCCGCCGAAGCGCACCACGGGCACGCCCACGGGTCCACTCATGTCGGACTGGTTCCACTCCCTCATCTTCCCGGTGCCCATCGACAGCGTCGCGTCCGACCAGTTGATCCCGGTGTTGTTAGCGTAGTCCGCACTGCCCGAGCCTCCGTTCGGACTGCCGTACTCGATGAGACCGATGATTCGGTTGCCCCGCAGAACGTTCAGCGCAAGGGCCGACCGCGCGATGAGCCCGCCATACGAGTGGCCCACGAGAATGATCGGACGGTTGCCGATCTTCGCTTTGTTCTCGGGAGCATCCAGCCACATCACGAGTTGGACGATGTTGTAGCCGAGGGGGCCCTTTGAGTCGATGACGGGTGCGGCATCGCGATACTCCGCAGGCCACTCTCTGGAGTTCGGCGTCGTAGGCACAACGAAGATGTCATCCACCCCGAGCGTCTGTGCGTGTGCCTTGATCCAGTCCCAAGGCGCGCCGACGTTGCCCGGGGTGTTCATACGCCAGAGCTGCCACGAGGGCGGCTTCACGAAGTGCTCGCCGGTGTCCGAGTCCAGTCCGGCAATCAGGACGAGGACCGGCTTCTCGGTCTCGGGGTTGTTCGCCACGGGGGGCACGACGTCGGCGCCGAACGCCGCAGCACCGCTGACGGTATCCTTCACAAAGACGTCCCAAGCGCCGTTGGTGTCGCTGACGACCAAGTTCGATGCCGGCGAACTGAAGGCGACGTAGCGACCGTCAGCCGAGATTGCCGAAACCCCGCCAGAGCCACCATTCGCCTGTGAGCCGAATGAGTCTGTGGAGACCCGAACGGTCTTGTCAGTTGCGACGTCCTTCACAAAGACATCGTAGACCCCATTGCTGTCTCCCGAAGCCAAATTCGAGGCAACCGATTCGAAACTCACATAGCGCCCGTCTGCGGAGATCGACGGATCGGTATCGACCGCGCCGTTGCTCTGTGCACCAGATGAGTCAGTGGAGACCCGCCGGATTGTGCCGCCGGTAGTGTCCTTCACGAAGATGTCAGAGGTGCCGTTGGTGTCGCTGGTGACGAGGCTCGGCGAATACGAACGAAACGCGACGTAGCGCCCGTCAGCGGAGATCGACGGGCGATACGACCCGCTATTCCCGCTGGCGTCCACATCGGCGGCGCCCTGAGCACCGGATGCGTCAGTAGACACTCGCCGGATCGTGCCAGTCACCACGTCCTTCACGAAGATGTCCGAGGTGCCGTTCGTGTCGTCCGGGACCAGATTCCACGAATCGGAGCCAAAGGCGACGTAGCGACCGTCGGCTGAGAGTGAGATGCCGCCGACGTACCAATGCCCTCTCGCATGCACGCCGAACGAGTCGGTGGAGACCGCGCGCGTGGTACCGGTCACGACGTCCCTGATAAAGACGTCCGGCTCGCCATCTGTGTCGCCTTCGACCAGATTGGACGCGAACGACTGGAACGCCACGTAGCGACCATCCCCGGATATCGTCGCGAACACAGACATCTCGTTGCCTGCCTCGCCTGAGGGAGATAACGAGACGCAAACGACGGCGCCGGTCGTCATGTCTTTCCGGTACACACCCTGGCTGATGCCGGGGACCAGGTTCGACGCGCTCGACTCGAACACCACATAGCGCCCGTCCGCCGAAATCGCCCCTGTGTATAGGTAGGACTGGCCGCTGCCCGGCACGCCGGACGAGGTGCTGGAAACCAAGCGGACCGTGCCGTACTTGGCGTCCCTGAAGTAGACGTTGCAGGCGCCGCCGACCGCATCTGTGGTGAGGTTGGTCGCTATCGAGTTGAACACGACGTATCGCCCGTCGGCTGAGATCGACGATCCGGAGGATGCGCCATTGCCCTGCGTTCCCGAGGAGTCTGTCGAGGCTCGAATGGTCCAGCCCGAGCCCGCCGCACATGCGAGATCGAGCCCGAAACCTGCGAACGAAGCGCACATCGCGCACACAACCATAATCGCAAGCACGATCCGCCGCTGCGCAACTGAATCGATCACACTTCCCCCTATCCGATGCGAACCCACAACACGCCCGCGACACTCGGCAACCACGACCGCCCCCCGCTTGCAGTCACAAGAGAGGCTCAGGTGCGGTCCCCGCCGACCGCCTGAACAGCATCCAAGTCACCGACGATTCCGCAGCCCGGCGTGCAGGTGCCGCGGCGGCACCAGTGTAGTTCATCGACAAGACGGGCCAGTCGCGCGGACATCGACGTGCCGGGGGCGCCGGCGAACAGGCTTGCCGGACGAAAGGGCCCGCCGGCTATGTGCCGACGGGCCCTTGATCACGCTCGATCCTCTCAGACCCTCACGGGGTCGGGCAGGTGCTTCAATCCGCGGTTCCAGCTTCGGGGGAAGCCGCACCGCCCGCAGGTGCTGCCGACTCCTCGGCGCGCATGCGCTTGAGTTCTGCGGTAATGAACTCGCGGAAGTCGGTGTGGACGTCGAAGTCGTGCTTCGGGGCGAGGTCCTTGATCTTCTCGGACATCTCGGCTTCGGTGATGCCGAACTTGGCCTCGAACGCCTTGGCGGGGATAGTCGTCGCGGCGGCGACCTCGGCCACGGTCATCGAGCCCTTGATGTCCTCGACGTTAATGTCGGGCACCTTCGAGACGGCGGCAGCGCCGGCGGCGGGCGCCAGACCCGGCATCGTCCAAGCGAACGCTCCGCTGGCGGTGGTGAGCACGAGCAGCAGCGCGATGATCGCCGAGACCGACATCAGCATCTTCGCCGGCGAGATCGTGAAGCGGCCGGTGGAGCTCGCGGCGCTCGACACGGTCAGCGTGGCGGGCACGGGGCAGACGTTCACGCACTCGTTGCAGTTGATGCACTCGGGCGAGGTGACGGCCGGGGCGGCCTCAGAGACGGTGAGGTTGACCGGGCACGCCTTGTCGCACGCCTTGCAGTCGATGCAGGTGGACTCTTCGCGGTTGACCTTGAAGACCGACAGCGGCGAGATCGCACCGAGGAACGCGCCCATCGGGCAGAGGTACTTGCAGAAGAAGCGCTCGTAGACGATGGAGCCGACGAGCGAGACACCGAGGATCGCGAGCCCGATCGAGAACTCGGCGAAGACCTCGGCCGAGGTGAGGTGCATCCAGGCGACCCACGGGTCGTACGGGCGGATGACGAGCGTGGCCGCCTGCCAGGTCCAGACCGTGAAGACCACGAACACGCCGTACTTCAGCCAGCGCGCCGGCTTGTCGAGCGACGCAGGAACGGTCGGGCGCTTGCCGCGCCAGATGGCCTTGCCGATCGTGCCGAACAGCTCCTGCAGCGCGCCGAGCGGGCAGATGTAGCCGCAGAACGCGCGACGGAAGACGAACGCGGTGGCCAGCGTGATGACGAGCAGGATGACGCTGGACGCCGCGATCTTGGTGACGAGGCCGGCGCCGCTGATCAGCGACCACAGCGTCTCGATGCCGCCGAACGGGCAGAGCGCATCCACGCCGACGACCTTGAACGGCACGCCGGTCTGGTGCATGTAGCCGATACCGGTGATCAGGGCGAGACCGGCGACCAGAACGCCGAAGCGCCAGGCCTTCGCGGACTTCTGCCCCGCACGGTACGAGGAGAGATCGGCCTTCTCGGGCTCGACACTGTCCTCCCCCGGCGGCGGCGTGCTTTCCACGGATTCGAGATTCGCGTCATCGGACACGGCGGGCTACCTCCTGAGTTGTCGGAAAGGTGTGCACCACCATGTATGACGGGGGGATGTGAAGTGAGTGTGAAGGGCAAGGGAAGGGCTGGTGTGGTGTTCCGAGGAATGCAGTAGGCCGGGCACCTGATTGCGGCGCCCGGCCTACTCCGATCGAACGGTTCCAAGCCCCATGGGCCCGGATGGTGACGCCGTGGTCGGCCCCGTCGGGTGCCCCTCAGGTGTCTCCCTCACCTCACCGTCACGGGCCGCGATCGCACACGCATCCGCACATGTTCCTTGAACGGACAGCCCATCGAACCCTGCCCCGTTCGACCGTATCCCTCATTGGGACAGTGCCATCGTACGAGCCCATCCTTACCAGACCCTTACCGGTTCCTACGATTCCGGATTCACGCCATCCTCCATACCGAGGACGTGCTGATAGAGCTTCGTCGTCTCGTTCGAAGGGTCGATTCCGAGATCCTCGACGAGCCGTGTCCGACACAACATGTAGGTCTCGATCGCTGCCGACCGCTGGCCGGCCGAGATCTGCAGTCTCAGAGCGGCTTGGTACAGGTCCTCGCGCCACGGGTCGTACTGCATCGCCCGCCTCAACAGACCGAGCGCCTCCTGGGGCGAATCACGGCGTTCCAGGATCTCGGCCGCACGCAGCATCGCGTCCTCGAAATCGTGACGACACTTCTCCCTGAGCGATGCGAACCAATCGTCGTACGTATCTCCCGGGAGGAGCTCGCCGCGATAGACGTCAGCAACGGCATGCAGCGCAGCCAGCTCGTTGTCCTCGTCATGCGCGGTGCGCGCCTTGCGAGCGACAGCCAGCAGCCTCTCGAATTCCGCAAGATCGCTTGTGACCCGTCCCGGGATGACTCGGCAGATGCCCCTGATGTGCTCGACGTAGGGGCACGGCTCCTCTCGGGACCTCTGCGTCCCGAGCGCCCGCTTCATCGAACTCCACACCACATAGAAGTTGTTCAACGCCCGCTGCTCCTGCATCTCGGGCCACAGATACTCGATGAGCTGGTCGCGAGGCACATCCTTGTCGCTACGGCTCACGAGCATCGCGAAGAGAAGCCGCGACTTGCGCTTCGTCCAAGCGCGATCGGAGACCGGACCGTCGGGAGTGTGGACTTCGAAGCCACCGAAGAGACGGACAGTGCAGACGGCGCTCGGGGCCTTCGCCTCCGGTGCGGTCACCGTGGCGACTGCCCCATCGCGACCGAGGAGCCTGCGCGCCAGCGCATCGAAATCGCTCGGATCCAGCACGGGCTGTGCTAGGGCGAGTGCCCGCCCCGAGTAGGGTGATCCGATCAATCTGAGCATATGCGTGGGCAAGTTCTCGACTCCCAGTATCCGACCGAAAAGCCCGAGTAGGCGGGGCATCGTCCTGAGATGCACGGCCACAGTCAAGTAAGGTCGATCACTCAGAAGCGACGACGCGTGGGAGCTTAGTGTCCGAATCGCCTGATCCGTCCTACCGACCGCACAGTCTGCCGCCGAGATCAGCATTGCCGCCTGCAGCGCATGTCCCCGAGCGCCAGCCGCAACCGCAAGTGGAAGCACGGTGTCGGCAAGGCTCCTCGCCCTTGCGCTGTCCCCGCACGCAAGCAGGGCGTGCGCCAAGCTAAGCCGAGCCATCCAGCCAATCACTGGACTCGTCGACTCTGTGGCGTAGTACGCGGCGCGTTCCGAGTACCCGACGGCCTCGTCGTATTTGCCGCACGCCAGCGCCGCAGATGAGGCGGCAACGAGCACATTGGCTGCCGCGAAATCGTCGTGAGCCCCGTCGACTTGCCCAAGTGCCCGGTCGACCGACGCTGATAGCGATGACCCATCGCCCTCAAAAGCGCGGACCGTGGACAAGGAGAACTCGATGGTCGCGCTCAGGACAGCTAGGCCGCATAGGTTCGCCGTTCGCAGTGCGGATGCCCACATGCCAGTGGCTTCATCGACCTGGCCAACCATGAGAAGAGCGGCAGCGCAGTCTGCCTGTGCAACTGACAGCAGGGCGTGTCCAGCGTCCGTCTTGAGGGTCGCCCTCTGCAGCAAGCTGCACGCGAGCCGCCAATCGCCGTCAACGAGTCCAGCGATCAGACCCCAACACATATCGAGTCGCATCGACGCCTGAGGGGAAATGGCCGGCGAGAGCTCAACGTCTCTTGCCAACGCCGCAATCCGTTCGAGCTCAACTCGGTTCGCTGTGAAGCCGTGAGCCAGTGCCGCAGAGCAGATGATGGACGCCCGCATGTCGGCCTCGTTCACTCTGTCAATCGAGTCAACCAGGGGCTCGAGGTCAGCGGCTACGCCGCCGAAGTCACCGACGGCAGTTCGGATTCGCGCCAGTAGGAGGCGCGCGCGCGTGAATACCAAGTGATCGCCGGAGTGCTGCGCGAGTTCATCCGCAAGATGGGCACACTGAACGGCTTCCGACGTCCGACTCCGCTCCCAGAGCGACTGGGCGTGCAAGAGCATCAGCTCGGGTCGGTCGGCAATCACGGACTGCGGTAGGGCATCAAGTGCACTACGAACCAGTGACTCGGAGCCGGCCGCCATCAGCGATTCGCCGCAAGCACTAAGGCATTGGGCTATTAGATCGCCAGATCCGGACTCAGTCGCGACACTGGTCGCTCGTGCGAATCGGCCGTCGCCTAAGAGAATGATCACAGACCGCCGAAGCACATCTGGCGAGGAGTCCCTCGCACATGCCACACAATCAAGCGCGCGCGCAACTGAATCGTGCACGAAGAACTCCGGCGGTCGCGACCGCAGGTCGACTCGTACCAACGGGATGATCTCGGACACCGCCGCCATCAGTTCAACCGCGTGCCCTAGACCAGTGCATTCGGATACGCCAGCAATACGTCCATCGACGAGGAGCGAAGCGGCCACGAGTGCGCGCCGCTGCTCATCGCTCATCTGGCACCCGGCGAGATACCGAACGAGCGACTCCACATCTCGATCTCCGGCAACATCTGTCGAACCTGTTAGCGCCCATCGCCTGACGACGAGTGCTGCCACCGCCGCCTGACCAGCAGAGAGCGACTGGAGTCTTTCTGCCGCCTCCGGAATCGGACATCCGAATGTCGAACCAGCTGTCAGCGCATGCAGCTCGTCCAAGTCCAGGAGCAGATCGCTGGCTCCAACATCCCACTGCATGGCAGCGCCTCGCCCAAGGGAACTCGCTCGGGTTGCCACGGCCACCGCGCTACGGACAGGAAGCCGCTCCGAGAGTGTACGGAGGCGGTCGAGGACTGACTCAATTGCCCCTGATGCAAGAGCGTCCACAACAAGCAGGATCGGCTTGTCATCATCAAGGGAATCTGCAGAGCGGATACAACGCACCCATGCGGAACCCAGATCCTCAACCTCACCAGCACAGACATCATCGGGAACTAATTGATCCGCAATCGCTGAGAACAAGGCGCTCTCGCTGGTGCACGCCTGGTCGGCGTCGACCCAAGCGATGCGATCGTACTCGCCGTCCATTGCATGTTGTGCGAGCAGCACCGTCTTCCCATAACCCGACGGCGCGCGCACCACGACGAATCTCGGCTGTGCCAACGCGAGCGGCTCAAGTAGCCGGCTTCGCCTTACCCCGCGGGCGAGCGCGGATACAAGTCGCGCGCTCCGGCAGTTATGCGCAATCACACCTATCCCCCATGTCCGAGACGCCTGAGGGGACGGCCCGTATGGGGGTCTTCTACTTGGATGCGCCGTGTCCTGCTCGGTCAGCCGTGTCCGCCTTGTCTCGGAGCATATGTCCGGAGACAAACGCTGCCGCGCCTGCCAGCATCAGGATGTCGCCGGGGCTTACGACCGAATTGAGAAACCCGGGCACCGGCAGAACATCTGCGAGCCAAGGAGCGCGTGTTTGGAGCTTTGACGCGACGTGCATCGCGTCAGTACTCTGCGGAACCCAGCTCTGGGTCGACTGCCGCAGCTCGGCAGCTGCCTCTATCGAGACCGGCATTCCCGTGTTCAAGAACACAACGATGGCATTCAACCCCACCCCAACCGCAACTGCGGCCATGCCTGGTTGACGCCAGTTGATGCCAGCGATGAGCCCACAGGCTGCCATTGCAGCGAACTGCAACCAGAAGAGCCAAGCGCCGCTCAGACCAACCGCAAGGGCTAATGGAAGGAGCGCCTGCGCGAAGAGCAACGCAATGAGCATTGCCTCGCCACCAATCCGGACGCGAGAAAGGTTGGACAACCTCCCCTCGCACGCGAAGCCAATCGCCAGACCCAGACAGATCGCGACCGCGAAGATCACCAGGCCACCCCATCGAGCGGTCGAGCGTCTGCGCCCCGACGCCCCGCGCTGCGTTGCAGCCGACCCATGACGCGATCGACGTCACGGCGGGTGGACGCGTATAGCCGCGCTCCCAGATCGATTGAGCCTCTGCGAACGATGCTTCGACCGTGATCTGCATCGTCGAACTCGCTCGCACGCGCAATTATGTACGCGGAGACAATCGTCTCTACCGGCGGGGAGTCACTGAGTGCGGTCGGGGCGTCCAACAACCGAAGGATCGGAAGCGATGGTGAGATAAGGGTCACCTCGGACAGAACGTCAGCGCTCCCCAGGGCGCCAGCACCCGATTCGTCCTCCCCGATTCTGCCGACATCGTGGAACAGCGCGGCGTAGCCGAGTGCCTCAAGCCGCGGTCCGTGAAGTCCAAGCTGTCGACCCGCCTCGGTCGCCAGCGCGGCCACACGTTCCGCGTGGCCGCGCCTCTCAGGGTCATGAGCCTCAAGCGCCCGTGCGAGCACTTCGACGGTAGCGCGATACGCACTCCGAATTTCGACTAGCAATGACAGCGACTGGCGCATCACCAGCAGCAGCGACGAGACAATCACGATGCCGACCTCGCCCATCGCGTCCCAGGTCAGCACCGCCAGAGCAGCAACCGAGAGTTGGGCGAGATTCATCCACCCGAGCATGCGCACGCTTCCGACCAACAGGGCCGCGAATGAGGTGGAGAGCCTCAGACTAGCTCCTGCCTGAACCAGTACCGCATCCGCCACAAAGAAGAACAGGGCACTCGCGAGTACCTGGACATAGAACTCCCCCAGGGAGCCCGCGCCTGCGCCCAAGGAGACGTAGAGCAGCAGGGCCGCTTCGGCCAGCAGTATCCTTCGCCCGGTGTCCTCAACGGCAATCCAGAGCACGCTGCGGCGCCTGTGCGCGAGCATGGCAGCGGTCCTCGCGACCGCAGCTACAAACGCACCAGCGAGTGGACCCGCAACCAACACCGCCGCAAAGACGAGAGCGCCGCTCATGTCGGTCGAGTCTCCGCGGGGCAGCCAAACGTCAAACAGACTGACGATTACGGCCGCCAACGCGAAGACCATCACGGTTCGCCAATCGATCGGGACCTGTTCGAACGTCAGGTTGACCGTCGTTGCACCGACCGCCGCGATCACCAATACGCACGCGAAAGCACGGCTACGCAAGAGACTCACCATGCCTCGGCGCTGTCATCTCAAGGTCGAGATCCTCAGCCAGTACGTCGACGAGGGCCTGAACGGCCGATGAGTCAAACTGGGAACCAGCTGCGGAAACCAGTTCCTCAACCGCATCAGCGACGGGCCTGGCAATCCGGTATGGCCTAACGGACGTCATCGCATCGTAGCTATCTGCCACAGCGAGAATCCGCGAGGACAGGGGTATGCTGTCGCCTGATAGCCCCTCGCCGTACCCGCGACCGTCGATGCGCTCGTGATGGTGCTCAATTGCCGGGGCGAGGTCGCTGAGATACGGCACCGACTGCACAATGTCCGCACCGATCATTGGATGGCGCCTGACCTCAGCGAACTCATCCGCAGTGAGCGACTGCGTCTTGGAGAGAAGCACGCGACTGACTCCGACCTTGCCCAAGTCGTGGAGCAGGGCGGCGTACTCTACTCGTTCTACCTCACCATCATCCATGCCGAGTCTGCGCGCGATCTTGACCGCGTACGAAGCGACCCGAACAGAATGCCCCTTTGTGTACGGGTCCTTGGCCTCTATTGCTCCGACCAAAGACCGCACCGTGTCGGCGTACGCCTCACGCAGTCGGATGTAGCGGTTGTATGTCTCACGGGCCACCAGCAACGGTGCCACGAAGAGGGCCAAGCCAGGCACGCCTACCACAGCAACTATCTGCGCGATCGTCAAACCCAGAATGCCCAGTGCGACTTGGGTCGGGGTCAGCCAAGCGAAGATCGAGCGCCACGCCTGCCTGATAGTCCACTCTCCTTGGAGCACAAAGTACGTAATCACCAGAACGTAGTTGAGCACCATGCTGACGAGAATCATCGCTCCGAAGGGAACCAGGATGGAGGCGAAACTGGTCGAATCAAGCGGCCTGCGAATTGTCTCTCCAAGTGCGCCCACGACGAGCAGGGGCGAGCCACCGAGCCATATGAAGACCCAACCCGACAACACCGCCGACAACGTCACCTGACATGCGTTGAACGTCAGCTTGCGCCAGTAACCGGGGGTTCCGGTCTGTATCGTCGGGAGAGTGGAGACCGCAGCGGTCAGCGCCCCTCCAGCTGGACCCAGCAGCACTATCGCCGCGATCGACAGCGGATACGACAAGGAGGCAGACGCCCCGTTCTCCACTGCAACCGAGTAGATCTCGGCCCCAACAGTCAGGAGCCCAAGCACGACCAATTCGAACGGCGGCGGCCGCATCGAACTCCGCGCAACCAGATAGACTGCAGTGAGCGTCGCCGCCACAAGGCAGACATAGAACGCGCGGAAGCGGAGGTCACGACTCATGTCGCGCCTCCGCTTCCGCGGAAACTGGGAGACCTACGTCCGTGGACGTGCTTACCGAATGGTGATCCACGCCCCGCCGTTGAGCACGAGGGCGGCCAGGCCAGCGATGACGAAGAGAATGCGCTTCATGAGAAGACTCCTTGATTCGAGTTGTCGAATACACGATCGGGGTCTTCTCCCATCCCGCTAGCAATGGAAGAACGCTGTCCGCTCCGCTGAATTCAATGCGTCCAGTGTCCGTAGTGGTGGCCACGGTGTTGGTCCCTATGAGGATGTCAAGAAGTTCAGCCGGCGGTTGATCGCGTCGAGGGTTGCTCGCACGATCGACTCGTTCTCACCCTGCCGCGCGAGCGCGGTCCCGGAGAACGACTGTTCGCCCAGCGGCGTGACGATGGTAACGCAGCTCACGGCGACGCGCTCCCGCCCGAGCGCGATGATGGCGACGTCTTCGAGCGCGAACCCGTAGCTCCCCGACGCGTACTGCTCCACGGCGGCGAGCGTGGCCTGCGCCACGAGGCGCCGACGCCCGGTCGTGGACGCGGGGCCCTCCGCCGTTCCGAAGTAGACCTCGTCGTCGAAGTCGAGCGAGACGCGCGCGGATGCGCGAACACCCATGACCTCGGCCGACACGGAGCAGATTCGGGCGCGACCGCGGTCGCGGGAGTCGGTGACGGTGGCCTCGCGGCCGAGCTGCGCGATGGAGATCATGCGATGGTCGATGGCGATACCGAACTGCGCCATGATGGTCGACTCGACATCGCGGACGATCTGCTTCGGAGTCTTCTCCGGCGATGCGAGGACGTGGATCTCCTGGATGAAACCCTCATCAGACGACACGACGCGGGCCGCTCGTATCTCAGCGACCTGCGCCAACGCCTGCTCGATCTCGGCTACGAGAGCCGGCGAGATGGATTCGCTCATTACGGAGTCCCTGTGTTCGATGTCTGCTGCGACAGACTCCCGTATAGCTTCCTCGCGCCACCCGGCTGCCGCCGGGCACAGGGCGACCATACGCCGCCCTTCCAGAGCGTGTCAATAGTGACGGGGGTCACCTTAAGAAGCGTGATTCGAGCACGCGCGGGCGACGAGCGGTACCTCGCGACTGCCCCGGACGCCTACTTCCCGACGAACACCTTGTCCACATAGGGCGAGGTGAAGAGCGCGAGCGTGGCCGAGTAGCCGGGCGTGAAGGCGAGTGCGTCGCCGATCGCGGGCGGCTCGGGCAGGTCCTCGACGTCGAGCACGAGGTGGTCGCTCGAGCCGCCGAGCACCTTCACCCGCGGGTCCACGGGCACGAGCCCTTCGGGCGGCGCGTCTTGGCGGCCGAGCGCGCAGATCGCGCGACGGCGTCGCCCGAGGTCCTCGAACGACGGCACGTTGCCGAAGGCGTCCTGGGCGCACACGCCGATCGGCAGGGACGGCTTCACCGTGCACTCGATGACCGGCGCACTCACCGTGAGCGCGTCGGTGTGCAGCGCTTCGAGGCCCGGGATCCTCTCGCGGGTGGCCGGGTCCACGCCGAGCACGATCGCCTCGCCGAGTCGCAGGTTGTCGATCGCGGCTGGCGCGCGGCCGGAAAGCACCGGGTCGATCGAGGTGGACGAGCCGCCGGAGATGCCGATCGGCCTTCCGAGTCGCTCCCCCGCCTCGGCGGCGAGTCGCGCGAGCACGCCGAGGTTGTTCTCGTCCGGCACGATCGCGCCGTAACAGGTCAGTGAGGCGCCGACCGCCACGATGTCGATGTGCGGCAGCGCGGCGACGTGGTCCAGGAACGCGGGGAGCGCGTCGGGCCACATGCCCTCGCGCAGGTCGCCGATGTCCACCATCGCGACGATGCCGTGTCGCTTGCCCGCACGCGCGCACGCGCCCTCGAGCGCGTCCGCGATGGCGATCTCGCTCACGAGAGAGACGTCAGCAAGCGCGACCGCCTCGTCGGCCTGACCCGGCGACGGCGCGCGTACGAGCCACATCGGCGCGGTGATGCCCGCCTCGCGCATCCGCGCGACGTTCTCGAGACGCGACTCGCCCAGCGCGGTCACCCCGCCGGCCAGCATGGCGCGCGCGACCTCCGGCGTCCCGCAGGTCACCTTGGTCACACCGGTGATCCCGATGCCGGGAAGCGCCTCGCAGATGAGGCGCGCGTTCTCCTCGATCTTGGCGAGGTCCACGGTCAGCGTTGCGCGAGCGAGCATGCGGTTCCTTCCCTAGAGACCGGTGCTGCGGCGCATGAGCGCCACCACCGCGTCGGGTCCGAAGTGCGTGGACAGCGCGCCGCACGCCGCGAAGAGGTACTCGCGGTCGAGCGCGCAGACTGCGTCGGGCGGCGGCAGGAGCATGTCGCCTTCGCCGCGGATGGAGCGCAGGATCTCCTCCCCGCCGGGCAGGCGTGTGAGCGCGCCGCCGGTGCCGATGACGAGGCGGCACGCGGTGAGGTCGCGGCCGCGTGCGACGGTCTGGCGACCGCGCGGTGTGTAGAGATGGGTCAGCCGGCCCGCGTGACGCCGCACCGCCGTGACGGCCGCCGTGCGCGCGAGCAGGACAGCCGCCTCGATCTCGTCGGGCGTGGTCGGGACGGCGGGTGGCAGGTTCGCCGGGCGCTCGCGCTCGTCGAGCAGCGCCGCGACGTGGCGCGCGCTCACGAACGTGCCCAGATCGCCCTCGACGGTCCGCTTGGAGTACGGCTCGGGTTCGGTGCACATCGCCTGGACGTCCGGGGCGCCGTCGGTGATGGAGTGGACGTCGGTGGTGGCGCCGCCCACGTCCACGACGACGAGGTCGCCGAGTGCGTCGGCCAGCAGTTCGGCCGCGATCAGCACCGCGCCCGGCGTGGGGAGGATGCGTCCGGTGACGAACTCGCCGATGCGCTCCATGCCCGGCGCGTGCGTGATGTGCTCCTCGAACGCGTCGTGGATCACCGCGCGGGCCGGCACGATGTCGAGCTCGTCGATGCCGGGATAGACGTTGGTGGTCACGCGCACGCGGAAGCCCGCGCGCTCGAGCGTCTCGCGCGCCTCGTCGCACACGGCCGAGTTGCCGCCGTAGACGACGATGGGCCGCGCTTCGATCCTGGCGAGGCGCTCCGCGTTGTGCAGCACCGTGTCACTGTCGCCGCCCTCCACCCCGCCCGCGAGCAGGATGAGGTTCGGCGCGATCTCGTCGATCCTGCGCAGGTCGGCGTCGCGCAGCCGGCCCGCCGTGACGAACTCCACGACCCCGCCCGCTCCGAGCGCCGCCTCGCGCGCTGCGGTCGCGGTCATCTTCTGCGTGAGGCCGTGCACCGTCATGCGCAGGCCGCCCGCGGCCGAGGAGGTCGCCAGCGTGACTGCGGGCTCCAGTGGGCCTGTGGTGGCCTCCAGCGACGCACGAGCGGTCGTGACCCCGATACCGACGTCGCCTTGCAGCACGCTCGTCGGCGCGAACCCCTGCGCGAGCAGGCGCGGCCCCTCGGCCGACCCACCGCTGAGTCCGTCGAACGCAGTGACCACCGTGGTGGTGGAGCCGATCTCGATGACGAGAGCGTCCACGCGCCGGCGGTCGGCCGACATCGGACTCACATCCCCCGCTCGCGCATGTTGCGCACGATGAAGGACGCGACGTCGATGCCCTTGGTCTTGCGGCCGAAGCCGGCGTCCATGCCCCACGCGCGGGCCTGCTCGTCGGTGACCTGCGTGCCGCCGGCGATGAGCAGGAGCTTGTCGCGCACGCCCTTCTCCACGGCGAGGTCGGCGAGCTTCTCCATGTTGTCGCGGTGCATGTCGCCGTGCGTGATGATCGTCGAGATGAGCACGATCTGCGCGGCATGCTCGATGGCGGCGTCGAGCAGCTTCTCCACCGGCACCGACGTCCCGAGGTGCGTGGCGGTGAAGCCCCACTTCTCGAGACCGCCGTGCTTGATATCGATGATCTCGTACATGCCGACCGAGTGCTCGTCCATGCCGACGGTCGCCGCGACACACTTCAGCCCGCGCTCGGCGACGAACTCGCGGATCTCCTCGTCGGAGAGCATCTCGGCCGGCTCGGGGATGACGAGCGTGGCGGGGTCGATGGCGACCTCGAGACGGCCCTTGAGCTCGATGAGCGTCCCTTCGGCGGGATGCATGACCTGCTTGTGGATGACCTGCGGGCACACCAGGTTCATCGCGCGGCCAAGTTCGAGCGCCGCAGCCTCGGCCACGCGCTCGCCGGCCGGCAGGAACATCGTCACGACCACGTAGCCGTCGCCGGACCACTCGACCTCGGGCTTGATGAGGCCCTTCTCGCGCATCTCCGCTGTCGCCGCGAGCCGCGTCTCGGCGTTGTCGCTCGGGTCGAGCTCGTCGATGAAGGGGACCTTCTCGGGATCGCAGAGGGTGCAGCCGTCGATGGGGTCGCACGCCTTCTTGCGGTTGGCGGGCAGGTGGTTGATGCCGAAGTGGTGGCAGACCGGCGCGTAGTAGTCGTCCGCGCGCTCGACGATCGTGCCGACCGCCACGCCGCCCTCCGCGTAGCGCACGATGCCGTCATCGTTGGTCTCGGGATACTCGCCGGAATCGACGAAGTAGGCATCCTCGACGCCCGCGAAGTAGCCGCCGTCCTCGACCATCGCCTCGAGGAAGAGCACGGCGCGCTCTTTGAGCTCCCGCACGCGATCCTTGAACGCCGGGTTCTCGCGGTCGATCTTCACGATCTCGGCCAGTCCGTCCATGCCCACGAGCGACTGCTTGGCCGTGTTGACCGCGTGCACGTTGTTGTAGTGCCACGGCACGTTGCGTCCCTCGTCGGGCGTGATCGTCGACTGGATGTCGGCGCTCGTGAGGCGCGAGATCATGAGGTTCATCACGTGGCTGACCGTCGCGTCGCGCGAGCAGCTCTCCATGTAGCGGGTGTTCTGCTGGGCGCGCATCTTGTACTCGCCGAACAGGTCGCGCAGGGCGACCGCGTAGGGCAGGTCCATGCGCATGCACGGCGCGGGAGCGGCGTCCGGCGGCACGGTGGACAGCGCGATGTCCTCCTTCGGCATGCCGACCGACACCGAGTACGCGCAGTTGATCGCGTGCTGGACGAGCAGCTCCGGCATGACCTTCCACGCCTTGACCGCCGTGGCGTTCGCGTTGTGCGCCCCGTCGATCTGGACGATGCCCGCCGACGCCATCACGTGTTTGGCGACCGCCGCGTCCACGAACGAGCGGTGCATGTTGATGTTGCGGTACAGCACGTTGTACTGCGGATCCTGGTGAGCGCCGTTGACGCCTTCCTCCGCGAAGAGCACGGCCATCTCGGGACCCGAGACGCCGGAGACGTACGAGTGGAAGTTGATCTCGCGGCCGACCTCGTCCTCGATCAGGTCGAGTGCCTTGCGCGTGAGCCGCAGCTCCTTGCGCGTCACCGCGATGCCGCCGGTGCCCTCGGGCGTTCCCTCGAGCAGCCCCTCGATGTGGCTCTGGCCGGCGGTGCGGATGACCATCATGTGGTCGGCGCCGTGCCAGGCGGCCATGCGCATGCGGCGGATGTCGTCCTCGGGACGGCCCGACGCGATCTCGGTCGTCACGACGCAGTCCGGCTGCGGATCGATGTCGTCGAAGTAGTGCGCTGCGGGCAGCGGGATCGAGTTCGTGAGGCCCTTCGAGGTCTGCTTGTAGTCGAACTCGAAGAGACGCTGGTCGGCTACTTGCTCGCGCCAGTGCCAGCCGCGGCGGCGCGGGCGGTAGCTCGCGAGGTCCTCGAGCAGCGCCGAGACATCGAGCTTCTCGTTGGGGTCGAGCGGCGTGGGCTGCGTGGGCTCGGTCATCGCGCGCCTCCCCACTTGGCCTCGACGACGTCCCAGCCCTCACCCGCGGCGAGCTTCGCTGCGGCGGCGGGCGCGTCGACATCCCACGTCTGCGCGCAGTGCAGGACGACGTGCCCCGCACCGTGCCCGAGCAGCCCGCGCGTCTCGCACTCGGAGACGACGGCCATGCACCTGACCGAGTCGATGCCCATGCGCATGAGCACACTGCGCTCGATCGACGGAGACGTGTGCGTGCGCGCCAGCTCGACGAGCGGGTCGACGATCTCCTGCGTCAGCTCCCAGAATCGGGCCCCGAGCTGCTCGTCGGTAAGCGCGCTCAGGTGAGCGCGCGCCTCCCGGAAGGTGTCCTCACGTGCCACGGGCTAGGCCTCCTTGATTGCGGATGTCAGAGGGCATGGATACACTACTGGTGTATCCGGTTCGGCGATGCGTGGGATCGGGGCGAACGACATGGCGGTGTACAAAGTGAACATCTCGCTGCCACCGCATCTCGTCGAGGAGATCGATGAGGCGGCGCGGGAGCTCGGGCTGAGCCGCAGCGGCTTCGTCGCCGAGGCGAGCGCGCGGTACGTCGCGGACGTGCACAACCTGAGTGCGGAGGAGCGGCGGCGCAAGGACATCCAGCGTGCACGAGAGACGTTCCGGCGCGTCGGCGAGAAGATCCCGCCCGACTTCGACTTCATCGAGCAACTACACAGGGACAGAGACCGGGATAGGCCCGGCGGGCGGAAGCCGTGAGCTCGCCCGTGGTGGTGGACACGAGCGTCGCCTACAAATGGGTCCGGTCCGCGGACGAGGAATCGGTCCCGGAGGCACTCGCGCTGCTGGACGCGCACTCGGACGGCACGCTCCTTCTGACGGCGCCCGCGCTGCTTCCCGTCGAACTGGCCAACGCACTGCGCTACTCGGGGCTCGACGAAGCGGACATGGTCGCCTTGGCCGAGGAGTTCGATGCGTTCGGCATCGAGCTCATAGAGGCGGACTCGCGCCGGATCGCTCGCGCCGTCCGACTCGCGCTCCGGCACCGGCTGAGCGTGTACGACGCGCTCTTCCTGCAGCTCGCGGAGGAGCTCGGTTGCCCGCTCGTGACCGCGGACCGTCGAGCGTTCGCGGGCCTGAGCGAGTGCGGGGTCCGCGTGCAGCTCCTGTAGGTGTCGCGAGGTCACTTCGCCTGCGCACCCTTCGCCAGACCGGCGACGATCTCCTCGACCGTCGACGGGTCGCTGTTGGTGTCCGCGGCGAGGAACGCGATGTCCTCCGCGGTCGGTACGTAGCCCTCGCCGGCGTGCGCGAGCGCGTTGCGGACGTAGCTGCGGCGCATCTTCGCCAGATCGAAGTCCTTCGCGCGGATCTGCTCGGGACGCTCGGGGATGATGATGCTCTTGCCCGGGACGTTGTCGGCCGGGTCTCCCGCGCGAACCTCGACGCCGTTCTCGCGGGCGAAGTTGAGCTGAGCCCAGTGGTGCTTGCCCGCGCCGGTGTACTCGGTCTCCTGCACGACGACGGTCGCGTCGCGCGGCAGGTCGCGCGCGAGCGACATCGCGGCGGCCATCGCGGTGTTGCCGCTCGGGCCGCGCTCGAGGCCTTCGAGCTTCGCCATCGCCTCGGTGACGTAGAAGACCTCACCCTGGCTCACCGTGAGGTAGCGGTCCATGTAGCGCAGGGCGCGCGCGGCGTTGCGCGGCACGTCGGCGCGGTCGGGCCACGTGGCGAACGGGACGCCGAAGCCGGTGTGTCCGGTGGTGAAGCTCTTGCGGTTGAAGTCGGCGTCGCTGGCCATGTGCAGGCCGGAGAGGTCCACGCTCGCGCTCACGATCTGCGTCGAGTCGGCGCCGGCGCGCTTGAGGCCGCGTGCGGTGCCGGTCGTGTTGCCGCCGCCCGCGTGCGTGACGACGACGTGGGTCGGAGGAGCACCGGTCAGCGCGGTCATCTCACCGGCGAGCTCCCATCCCAGCGACTCGATGCCGGAGATGCCGAACGCGGAGTAGAGCGAGGCCGCGAGGTAGCCGGTCTCGTCGAGCAGTTCGAGCATGTGGCTGAAGAGCTCGGGGCCCACGGTGAGCTGGATGACCTCGGCGCCGAACGCCTCGCAGATGCGCGACTTCTCGATGATCTCCGGCTGGCCGACGTGTCGGGAGTCGAACGCCTCCTGGACGATGATGCAGTTCAGCCCCGCGCGGGCGGCCTGGCTCGACACTGCGGCGCCATAGTTGCCCGACGTCGCCGCGATGACGCCCGCGTAGCCCTTCTCCTTCGCCACGTGGATGCTCACGCTCGCGCGGCGGTCCTTGAACGAGCCCGCCATGTTAGCGGCCTCGTCCTTCACGAAGAGGCGCGCGCCGTGTCCCGGCTCGGAGTAGGAGCGCACGAGGTCGGTCAGGTTGCGCAGCTCGAGCAGGGGCGTCTGCCCCACGCCCGCGGCGCGCTGGATGCCGATGATCTGCTCGAGCGAGTAGCCGTGCGCCGACATCATCGCGTCGTAGTCGAACGCGATCGGGCTGCGCTCGAACTGTGAGTAGTCCATCCCGAGCGCGCGCTTCATGATCTCGCCCTTGCGGGCCAGGATCGCTTCGGTGCGGCCTGCCATGTCATTCACCGCCCGTGCGGTAGGCGGCGACGCGAGCGCGAAGGTCACGGCCCACAGCGGTCAGTTCCGGGGCGGGCTTGCCGAACGTGTGGAAGTAGCCGGGGTTGACCTCGCTCAGCGCGCCGGTCACCTCGCGGCCGGTCATCGTCTCGATGGTGACGCTCTCGCCCACGGCCGCCGCGGAGCGGGCGTAGCCCTTCACCCACATGCGGAGCGGCTGCGCGGCGGTGTCGTCGGGCAGGTTCGGCGAGCGGTCCTCGACGTCGAGCAAGACGCGCTCGACCTCGACCCAGTCGCCCTCGTTGCATCGGACAGCGTCTGCCATCGTGCTCACTCCCCCGCGCGCGGCGCCCAGTGGCGCGGCAACGGCATGTCGACGACGGTCACGATGCCGGGGTCGGCACCGCCGATGAGCGGGATGTAGTTCCCGATACTGGCGTAGGTGCCCTTGCCGCCGGGGATCTCCGGGGTGTTGGCCATGTGGATCTCGGGGTCGCCGACGATCGCAATGTAGTCGCCGGTGTCCTGGCCTTCGAGGCCGGGATGGATCTGCTGCGGGTGCACGAGTTCGATCTTGAGCTCGCCGCCGCTGTACGCCTTGGCGATGTGGCGGCAGCCGCACACGTCACCGGGAGCGACGTGCACGTGCGGCGTGGAGCGCTCCACGCCCGTCACGATCGGCTCGCGCGTCTCGACGATCTCGTCGATCTCCCAGCCCAGCGCGTAGGAGATGAGCCCGATGGACTCGTGGAAGCCGATGTGGCCGACGATGCTGCCGTCAGCCACGCCCGCGTTGAACTGCTCGACGGTGGTGCCGACGCCCTGGCTCGCCATGACGGTGGGACCGAACGGCGAGAGGTCGTTGACGCGCGCGGCCTCGATGCGGTCGACGCGCAGACACACGGAGCTGAGCGCGATGACGAGCGCGTCGAGCACGAAGCCCGGGTTCACGCCGGTGCCCAGGATGCTGACACCGTTCTCGCGGGCGAGGTCGTCGAACTTCTCGGCCCACTCGGGGTCGCTCGCCCAGGGGTAGGCCAGCGTCTCGGCGATGCCGATGACGTCGGCGCCGGCGCGGACGGCCGCCTCGACGGGCGCGGAGATCTCGTGCAGGTTGCTCGCCGTCAGAATGCATACGACGTCGGGGTTCAGCGCAAGCACCGCATCGTGGTCGCTCGTGATACGGACATCGCAGTCACGGCCGATCAGTTCACCCACGGTCATGCCCTGCTTTGCGGGATCGATGTCGATCGCTCCCACGAGTTCGACATCCTGCGCGCGATCGAGGATGAAACCGAGCAGTCCCTGCCCCATCATCCCGGTACCCCATACTGCGACCCTCGTCATGCGGACTCCTCTTCGATGCGATACAGAAACCGATGCCGTCTATGCACGATAGCGCCCCCGGTGCGCTTGGCAAGAGCGCATACGCGGCCGCGTGCCCGCGCGCAGGGACGCGTACGCGCGAAGGGCGCCGCTCCGGTGTCGGAGCGGCGCCCTCGGGGTTCAGTCGGTACCAGGCACTACGACCTCGGCTGGATGAGTCCGTAGTCACCGTCGCGGCGCCTGTAGAGCACGTTGACCGCCATCTCGTCCACGTCGGAGAACAGGAAGAAGTCGTGTCCCAGCAGTTCGAGCTGCAGGATCGCCTCCTCGTGGCTCATCGGCTTGAGATCGACGCGCTTCATCTTCACGATCGAAGGCTCGGTCGCCTCCTCCTCGTCGTCGCCGGCTGCTGCGGGGACCGGAGCCGGTGACAGCTTGCCGGTGCGGCGGTCGACGGTCTTGCTCTTGAGCTTGCGGGCCTGCGTCTCCAACTTGTCGGAGACCAGATCGATCGCGGCCTTCATGTCTGGCGAGCCCTCACGGGCTCTGATGACGTGCCCCTTCGTCTTGATGGTGACCTCGGCCACCTGATGCTTCTCGATCGAACGGTTCCGCTCGTGATAGAGCTCGACCTCGATGCTCATGACCTGGCCGTTCAGGATCCTCGCTACCTTCCCTACCTTCTCCTCCGCGTACTCGCGGATGTCGGGACGGACCTCCATGTGACGACCTCTGACGATCATGTTCATGTTGAAAGGCCTCCTTCCGGTCTCACATCGAACATACCCGTCGGCGGACATCGCGGACGACAGTTCAGTCGCATTCGATGACAGTCCGGCGGACGGCAGTGACCGGAGGTGCCGGAAAGCGGCAGGGCCCGGCGCGAAAGCGCTCGGACCCTGCCGTGGATCGTGCGTGATGCGGCGGACTACTGCGCCCTGGACTGACCGAGCGCAGCCGCGGCGGCGGCTTGCCGGGCCTCCAGCGCGGCGACGCGCGCCTCGAGGTCTCCGATCTCCTCGGGCAGGACAGCGGCGGCAGCGGCGGTGCCGGTGCGGGCCGCCATGACAGGCGCCGTCCTCCCGCGGACGAACTTCAGATAACCGAGCGCCACGGTGACCACGAACGCGAACAGGATCACATAGAACCGCGCGGTCGAGGTGCCCGAGAAGATCACCCAGCCCGCGCCGTAGAGCATGGTGAACAGACCTCCGAGAAGCAGTCCGTTCGATATCACCCGGAGTTGCTCGCTGCGGATGAGCGAGACACTCATCACGATCGTCGCGAACAGGACGAGGATGATGCTCGTGTTGCGGCCCCAGATCTCCATCTCCGCCCGGATCCTGTCCTGCAGGGCGTTCTGCCGGGTCATGAGCGCCTCGTAGGCGGCCTTGTCGGACGACGTCATCGTGTCCGGCGAACCCTTGGTGTTGAAACGCTCCATCTGGCGCGAGAGCTCTTGCTGCTCCGCGCTGTAGCGCTGCTCGGGAGACTCGTAGAACGTGTTCACGCCGACGGCGACGAACGCGACGACCATCAATCCCAGGAAGAAGGAGAAGATGGTCTGGAGTGCACCGCGTGTGCGGTCCTCAGGCATGGCGAATCCTCCCTTGAGATGCGTTGGTGCCTCTTGGACGATTGTACCCGCCCCACGGTTCACGCGAAGCGGCCGCCGGCTGTGTCGCCGGCGGCCGCTCGATGGCGAAAAACGATGACGACGTCTACTTGATGTGCCCGAGGAAGTCCTTCGTGCGGTCGGACTTCGGGTTGTCAAAGACCTCCTGCGGCGTGCCCTGCTCGCAGATGACGCCCTCGTCCATGAAGACGACGCGGCTCGCCACATCACGTGCGAAGCCCATCTCGTGCGTGACGACGAGCATGGTCATGCCGGCCGCGGCGAGCTCCTTCATGACGTCGAGGACGCCACGCACGAGCTCGGGGTCGAGGGCGGAGGTGACTTCGTCGAAGAGCATGACGTGCGGGTCCATGGCGAGAGCGCGTGCGATCGCGACGCGCTGCTGCTGACCGCCGGAGAGCTGCGCCGGGAAGTTGTCCATCTTGTCGCCCAGGCCGACGCGCTTGAGCTGCTCCTCGGCGACGCGCAGGGCGTCCCCCTTCGAGCGCTTCAGCACCTTCTGCTGAGCGAGCATGACGTTGCCCTTCGCGGTCAGATGCGGGAAGAGGTTGAAGCTCTGGAACACCATCCCGATCTGCTCGCGGACCTTGTTGATGTTGGTCTTCGGGTCCGTGATCTCGATCTCCTCGAGGAATATCTGGCCGCCGGTGGGCTGCTCGAGCTTGTTGATGCAGCGCAGCATCGTCGACTTGCCCGAACCCGACGGGCCGAGGATCACGACGACCTCGCCCTTAGTGACCTCCATGTCGACGCCCTTGAGGACTTCCAGGTCGCCGAACGCCTTGCGAAGGCCGACGAGACGGACGATCGGCTTACTCATCGCGATCACCTCCCGCCTTCGTTGTCGTCATGGATCGAATCGGGCGCCTTCGCGCGGTAGGGATCGTTGCTCTGCGCGACCGCGTCGAAGAACGCTCCGCGGCGGCGCTTCTTGGGCTCAGGCGGCGTGTGGCCGTGTTCCGAGACCGCGAGCTTCGCCTCGAGGTTGCCCACGAAGTAGATGAGCGGGATCGTCACGATCAGGTAGTAGACGGCAGCCACGACGAACGCGGTCAGGTTGCCGGTGTTGGCGACGATGTTCTGCGCGCCGTACATGAGCTCCCCGAGGCCGACCGCCGCGAAGAGCGCCGTGTCCTTGAACAGCAGGATGAACTCGGAGGTCATCGTCGGCAGCACGCGCTTCACGGTCTGCGGGATGATCACGTACTGCATCGACTGCCGGTACGTCATCCCCAGCGACGAGGCCGCCTCGAACTGTCCCTTGTGGATCGACTGGATGCCCGCCCGGAAGATCTCAGCCAGGTACGCCGAGCTGTTGATCGCCAGCACGAAGACTGCGGTGACGAAGTCGCTCGTCCGCAGGCCCGCGATCCGCAGGCCGATGAAGGCGACCATGATCTGCAGGAAGAGCGGCGTACCACGGATGACGTTGATGTAGATCGCGGCGACCCAACGCACCGGCGCGATCTTCGACATCTTCATGAACGCGAGGCCCAAGCCACCGGCGATCGCCAGCGGGAAGCCGAGCAGCACGAGCGAGATCGCGAGGAGCCAGCCCATGAACAGGAACGGGATGGACCGCACGATCAGCTGCGGCTTGAAGAACATGCCCAGCGCCTTGATGTTGTTGTAGCTCGTCACAGCGGGCTGCTGGTCGAGCCAGCGCGAGATGATCTCGTGCGTCGGCGGCGTCACGTAGGAGAACGACGTGGTCGAGCCTGTGCGCTGCTCGACGGCGGGCGTACCCGCAGCAGACGTCTCAGCGGAGTAGGCGAGATCGAGCTTGAACGTACCGCCCTCGTTGGGCGGGACGACGTCGAAGACCTCGATCCGCAGCGTGCTGTTCGCCGGGATGCTCGGCGCGAACTTCAGGGCGAGCGTCTCCGCCTTCGCGACGCCGCTCACCTCGATCGGGTTGCGCTTGAGCCCCTCGAGTGTGACGACCTTGTACCGCGACTTCGACAGGTCGAAGTTCGCCGGGAAGGTGATGCCCATGTCGCCGATCGAGGCGTCCTTGTCGGTGACGGCGACGAACGTGAACCGGGTGGGCTGCCCGCCGGTCTCCTGGTCGAGCGTGACCTTGGCACCTGTGAGCGCGAACGCGGGCGTGACCGCGAAGGCGATGAGTACCGCCGCCAGCGACGCCGAGAGGGCGAGTCGCGCCGCGGGCCGGCGACGCGTTGTTCCTGCCATGTGAACCCCTTGTCCGTGTGCCTCGCTTTCCCGAGAGAGGCCCCCGCCTGATGGTGCGGCGGAGGCCTCTCGCCGGGAAGCGAACTTACGATCCAGCAGCGTTCATGTCCGCCAGACTACTGCGGCTCGACGCCGAACCACTTCTTGTAGATCTCGTTGTACTTGCCGTTGGCCTTGACCTTGGCGAGTGCATCGTTGATGGCGGCCTTCAGCTCGGGGTTGTCCTTGCTGACGCCGAAGCCGTACTGCTCGCCGGTGGGGATCTGGGCGATCATGGCGAGACCCTTGGTGGCGTCCTTGACCATCTCAGCGGTGACGGGGAGGTCGTTGACGACCGCGTCCACGTTGCCGGCCTGGAGCGCCGCGAACGAACCGGCGGTGTCCTTGAACTCGACGATGGTGGCGCCGACAGGCTTGAGGTTCTCCTTGGCCCACGATGCGCCGGTCGTACCGGACTGCACGCCGACCTTCTTGCCCTTGAGGTCCTCAGGCTTGGTGTAGGTGCCACCGGTCTTCATGGCGACAGACTGGTTCGAATCGAAGTACGGGGTCGAGAAGTCGATCTCCTTCTCGCGCTCGGCCTTGATCGTCATGCCCGAGGCGATGACGTCGAACTTGCCACCGGCCTTGAGCGT
>JAUSAU010000058.1 GCA_030652345.1 Coriobacteriia bacterium | reverse complement strand
GAGTTCGCTCAAGCGTGCGAACCTCTGGAAAGTGGTCAAGGACATCCTCGGCCGCGGTGGCCTGACGCTGTCCGGCGCGCAGCAGCAGCGTCTGTGCATCGCGCGCGTGCTCGCCGTCGAGCCGGAGGTCCTGCTGATGGACGAGCCGTGCTCCGCGATCGACCCGACCTCGGTCCAGAAGGTCGAGGACCTCATGGCCGAGCTCAAGGACCGCATCACGATCATCATCGTCACCCATAACATGCAGCAGGCGGCGCGCGTCTCCGACTTCACGGCGTTCTTCCTGCAGGAGGTCGCCGGCGAGCCCGCACACCTCATCGAGTACGACAGGACCTCGGTGATCTTCACATCACCGAAGGACCGCCGCACAGAGGACTACATCACCGGGCGCTTCGGGTAGGCCGGGACGCCGCACCGTTGTCGTGCGGTTACATGGGTGCAACCAGTCGGCGCGAGTCCGTAGGGTAGAATGTCGGGATAGCAGCAGCGGCGCCACGGCGCCGCTGTCGTGTACACAGGCACCGGCCGGAACGTGTCGGCCGCATCGGGACGGACTGGGAAGGTTGATCGGCCATGCGCGAGGGCTTCCGGCAGGAACTCAAGGAACTGAAGGCGGAGGTCGTCTCCATCGGCCGTCTGGTCATCGACCAGACCCAGCTGGGGTGCAAGGCGCTGGTCGAGGGTGACCTCGAGATCGCCGAGCAGGTCATCGCGGGAGATGACGAGATCGACGCCCGTACCCTCGCGGTCGAGGAGCACTCGCTCGAGGTCATGGCCACGCAGTTCCCGGTGGCGCGCGATCTGCGCCTGCTCCACTCCCTCACCTACATCGCCATGCACCTCGAGCGTATGGGGGACCTGGCGGTCAACATCGCCAAGGCCGCGCGTCGCACTGCGGACCGCAAGGGTCCTCAGACGCTCTACGACCTCATCCAGGCGCAGGGCAATCTCGTGCACCGCGTCCTGGAGGCCTGCCTCGAGTCGCTCGAGAAGGGCGATCTGGAACTCGCACGCAAGCTGGGCGAACTCGACGAGCCCATCGATCATCTGTTCAAGCAGTTCTTCCGCGAACTGGCGCGCCTGCAGGACGAAGAGGATATCGAGTGGGCATCGTCGATGGTGCTCGCCGCGCGTTACCTGGAGCGGATCGCCGACAACGCCGTCGACATCGGAGAGCGTGTCCAGTATCTGCTGACAGGCTCCTTCGACACGCACACCGACCCGCCGGCCCAGGGGTAGGTCGCCATGAGTGCGATCGCGGAGCGCTATCACAAGGTGCTCCGCAGGGTCGCCGACGCCGCCGATATCGCGGGTCGTGACCCGGCCGACATCACGGTCATCGCCGTCACCAAGACGGTCGGTCTCCCTGAGGTCGGGCAGGCGATCGCGGCGGGCGCTCATGACTTCGGAGAGAACCGCGCGCAGGAGTTCACCGGCAAGCAGGCCTTGTTCCCCCATGAGTGCTGGCACTTCATCGGGACGCTCCAGACGAACAAGGTCAAACAGGTGGTCGGCCGCGCCGCGCTGATCCACTCCGTCGACTCGCCGCACCTCCTGGAAGCGATCGACCAGCGCGCCGGGGAGGCCGGTGTCATCCAGCCGGTCCTTCTGCAGGTGAACGTCTCGGGCGAGGGCTCGAAGCACGGCATGAGTTACGAGGAGGCGGAGGACTGCGTGCGCGGCGCGTGCGGTCTCTCGGGCGTGAGCGTACGAGGGCTGATGACGATGGCCCCGCTCTCGGGGCGTCCCGAGTCCGTGCGATGGGTGTTCCGCGAGTGCGCCGACTGGTTGGGTCGGCTGCAGTCGCTCCATTGCGATGCGGTCGACCTCACGGAACTCAGCATGGGCATGACGAACGATTTCCCCGTCGCCATAGAAGAAGGCGCTACAATCGTGCGAGTAGGCAGGGCCATCTTCGGTCGCTAGCGCGCGCACGTACGGGGGCGCCGCGGGCACACGGTTCAAGGAGAGCGCGCAGATGGGCTTCATGCACCGCGTCAAGGTGATGCTCGGACTCGCCGACGAGTACGACGACGAGCAGTTCGAGGATGAGTACCACGAGGAAGAGTACGAGGACGACGACCAGGACTACACTCCGGTGCGTCGCGAAGCCGCGTACCCTTCTCCGTACGGATCCGATTCGACGCCGCTCTCGGTGCGTCGCGTCGACCGCCAGCCGGACATAGCGCGTGCCCGCGAGGCCGCTCCGCTCCGAGCCGTCCCATCACCCGTGGACCTGGGCTCGGCTCCGCAGGTCAAGATCCATACGGTCGAGCCGCGCAGCTACTCCGAGGCGCAGAGTATCGCCGACAAGTTCAAGGTCGGTCAGCCGGTCATCATGAACCTGACCATGACCGACGCCGACCTGGCCAAGCGCCTCATCGACTTCGCGTCCGGCCTGACGTACGGACTCGACGGCGGGCTTCAGAAAGTATCCGACAAGGTATTCATGCTCACGCCGCACAACGTCGATGTCTCAGCGGCCGCATCGGCCGCGCGCCGTACGCCGGGTCTGTTCGGCGAGTAGGGACTGGTGCCCAGCATGAGTGCGATCGGGCGTCTCGCCGTCATCGGCGGGGGTCGTATGGGTGAGGCGATCGTCGGCGGCCTGCTGGCCGCCGATGCCGTCGTTGCCGCCGACATCGTCATCGCCGAGCCGAACGGAACGCGTCGCGACGAACTCGCGACCGCCCATTCCGTCTCGGTCGTCGACGATGGCGCGGCTGCACTCCACGGAGCGGATACGGTCCTGCTCGCCGTGAAGCCGCAGGTCCTGGACGACGTGCTGACGGCGCTCGCACCGGGAATCCCGGCCGGCGCGCTCGTGGTCAGCATCGCGGGCGGATTCACGTGCGCCCGCCTTGAGTCGCTCCTGCCGCCGGGCACGGCGGTCGTGCGCGTCATGCCGAACACGCCGGCCCTGGTCGGTCAGGGAATGGCCCTGATCAGCGGCGGCTCCGAGGCGACCCCGGAGCATGTCGAGCGCGTCCGTGCGCTGTTCGGCGCGATCGGCGAGGCCATCGTCATCGACGAACGCTACCAGGACGCCGGCACCGCCATCTCAGGGTGCGGACCCGCCTATGTCGCACTGTTCGTGGACGCGCTCGCGCGGGCGGGGGTGCGCGAGGGGCTGACCCGTGACGTCGCCCAGCGGCTCGCGCTCCAGACCCTGCGCGGCACCGTGGAACTGATCGAGCGCACGGGACAGCATCCGGAGGCTGTCGTCGACGCTGTGGCGAGCCCCGGTGGCGCGACCATCGCGGCGATCGCCGAACTCGAGGCGAAGGGCTTCCGCACTGCGGTCTCCTCCGCTGTCCGCGCGGCGGTCAAGCGCGCGCGGGAACTGGGGAGCTGACGTGGCAGGTCTCGGCGGTCTGATCGCGAGCGTCCTGGACTTCTACCAGCTGCTCCTGATCATCTACGTCCTGATGAGCTGGTTCGCCGGGTCCATCCGCGGTGGGATCGTGGACGACGCGTACCGCGTCCTCGGGCAGTTGTGTGAGCCGTACCTCGGCCTGTTCCGGCGCATCCTTCCCACCGCCATGGTCGGCGGTGCGGGCATCGACTTCTCGCCCCTGATCGCCATCTTCGTGCTCCAGGCCGTGCGTACGCTCGTGCTCCGGGCGGTCTAGACGGCTCTTTCTGGTATCGTGCACTCGTCAGGATCGACTGCATCTCGAACGCCCGAAAGGACTCGTCGGCTATGAAACTCACGCCGCTGGACATCCACCACAAGGAGTTCCGCAACTCCTTGCGCGGCTACAACCAGGAGGAAGTGGACAGCTTCCTCGATGAGGTGGCGGACGAGTTCGAGCGCCTCTTCAAGGAGAACATCGACCTGTCCGAGAAGCTCGAAGCCGCCAACGACAAGGTGCGTTCGTACGCCGAGATCGAGCGGACACTCCACAACACCATGCTCGCCGCGCAGGTCTCCGCCGAGGAGATCAAGGCGAAGGCCGACAAAGAGGCCGACATCCTGCTTCGCGACGCCGAGATCAAGGCCAAGGAACTCATCCAGGGCGCGCTCGCGGACAAGCAGCGCACCCAGGGCGAGCTCATGCGCATCAAGTCCGCCGAGGACGATTTCCGCCTGCGCTTCCGCTCGATGCTCGAGGAGTACATGCGGCAGGTGCGCGACACCGGCGTCGAGTCGGGTACCGCCGCGTTCGTCTCGGCCGAGGCCGATGAGCGCGTGCTGGACCTGCACGTCCAGAGCACTCGCGCGACGCCCGAGCCCAGCCCGATGCCCGAGCCCGAGCTCGAGCCCGTGCCGGAGCCCGCACCCGGTCCGAAGCCGATCCCGCGCTTCAAGCCGGACCTCGATGCCGCCGCCGCCGCGTCGGCTGCACCCGTCGACGACCAGCCCTCGCGTCCGCAGGCGCGCGTCACCCGTCACCTCGATGAGGGTACGCAACCGCTCCCGCTCGACCCGCCGTCCACCGGGTTCGTACAGTCGCTGACGCTCGGCGAGGTCGAGGGTCCCGATGTCCGTCCGGATTCGCCGACGTTCGAGAGTGCCCCGGGCGAGTTCCGTGTGCCGCGGCGCGGCCTGGTCGGAGATCGCGACGATGACGTCGACATCGAGGAGATCGACTGACACCCGCAGATGGGCGTCAGGATCCATGTACACGTCACCCCTCGTTCCGGTCGCGACATCGTCGAGGCGGGACCGGGGGGTGAGTTGTCTGTACGAGTGACCGCACCGCCTGAGGACAGCAAGGCGAACGTGGCGGTGTGCAAGACTGTGGCCAAGGCGCTCGGCGTCCCAAAGGGTGCCGTGCGGGTCGTGAAGGGGGAGACCTCGAGGCACAAGGTGCTCGAGGTCGAAGGAGACGAGATGGTCGTGAGGGCCGCGCTCGCGCGCTTCCACGACGAAGGGGGCATCACGTGACTGACGCTACCACAGGCGTGGTCCACGAGCAGGTTCGCGTCCTGGTCGAGACCCAGGAGCGCGCATTCAAGGGCATCGTGTACAAACCGGTCAAGGGCGAGGCGTTCCGGCTCAGCGATCACCTGAACACGTACGACCGGTCATTCCTGTGCCTGACCGACGTCCAGGTGGCGGATCGCGGACAGGCGTGGCGCGTGTCGGACAAGCGCGACTTCATCGCGATCGCCATCTCATCGATCACCTACGTGACACCGCTGCGTGACAACGAGTAGCATCCGGCCGGTTTGACCCTCGGGCCACCGCCGCGCTACCCTAACGCAGTCCGCGTCCGGCTGAGGCCGGAAGGCGGTATGAACACACGAACAGCTACGACGAGGACGAGTAGGATCGGCCACCCGGCCATCAGCGAGCGGGGACAGTGCAAGCCCGCGGGCGGGACCGCTTCGAACATCACCTCCGAGCTTCGGACCGAAACGCGCGGGATGCGCGCAGTAGGCTCCGACGGGGCACCGCTCCCCGTTACCTCACGCGGCCGAGTGGCGTGCGACTCTCGACGAGAGGGTGTCGCGCAAGCTGGGTGGTACCACGGAGTGCATCAATGACGCGCTTCGTCCCGGCAGTGGACGAGGCGCGTCTTCGCGTCCCGATGACGACGAGAGGCATGGTCGAGAGATGGCTGACAAGCCGGACTACAAGCAGACGATGAACCTGCCGGCGACGGAATTCCCGATGCGGGCGTCACTGTCGCAGCGTGAGCCGGTGTGGCTCGCGCTCTGGGACGAGCTGGACATCTATCGTCGTTCACTCGAGGTGAATGCGGGAGGCCCGACCTTTATCCTGCATGACGGCCCTCCGTATGCGAACGGCCACATCCATATGGGCACCGCGTTCAACAAGGTGTTCAAGGACCTCATCGTCAAGTACAAGACCATGCGCGGCTACGTCTCGCCGTACGTTCCCGGATGGGACTGCCACGGTCAGCCGATCGAGCATCAGGTCGAGAAGAACCTCGGTCCCGAGAAGATGAAGCAGACATCTCAAGCGGACCTGCGCGCGATGTGCCGCGACTACGCGATGAAGTTCGTGGGCGTCCAGCGCGACGAGTTCAAGCGCCTCGGCGTCCGCGGCGATTTCGGCGACCCGTACCTCACGCTCAATCACGCATACGAGGCCGGCAACGTCCGGATCTTCAAGACGATGTTCGACCGCGGCATGATCTACAAGGGCGCGAAGCCGATCCACTGGTGCGTGCGCTGCAAGACGGCACTCGCCGAGGCCGAGATCGAGTATTCGGACGAGGTCTCTGACAGCATCTACGTCAAGTTCGAGTTCACGTCGAGGCCTGAGGCGTTCGCGCAGGTCACGGAGCCCGTTTCGGTCCTGATCTGGACGACGACGCCGTGGACGCTGCCGGCCAACGTGGCCGTCACATTGGCTGACGGAGCCGACTACGCGGGTGTCCGCGTGGGCGGTGACGTGCTGGTGATGGCCGAGGCGCTCGTCACGTCGGTGGCCGCGGCTGCCGGCTGGACCGACTACGAGGTCCTGCCCCAGCGCGTGAAGGGCTCCGAGCTCGCCGGCCTGAAGTATCGCCAGCCGATCCACGAGGGCGTCGAGGGCGTCATCATCACGGGCGACCACGTCGAGCTCACCACCGGCTCCGGCGCGGTCCACACCGCCCCCGGGCACGGCGAGGACGACTATCTTGTCGGCCAGAAGTTCGGCCTGCCGATGCCGATGCCCGTCGACGACGAAGGCCGCTTCGATGCGGGAGGTGGTCCCTTCGCCGGCATGCGCGTCTGGGACGCGAACCCGAAGATCATCGAGTGGCTGGGTGAGCAAGGCTCCCTCGTTGCCGCGACGAAGTTCTCGCACTCCTATCCGCATTGCTGGCGCTGCAAGCAGCCGGTCATCTTCCGCGCCACCGAGCAGTGGTTCGTCTCCATGGACGAGGCCGCCGAGGGCGTCCGGCCGCTGCGTGAAGGCGCGATGGACGCGATCTCGAAGGTGGAGTGGATACCGTCCTGGTCGATCAACCGCATGTCCGCGATGGTGGCCGACAGGCCCGACTGGTGCATCTCGCGCCAGCGCGCGTGGGGCGTCCCGATCCCCGTGTTCTCCTGCGTGAAGTGTGGCGAGACGGTCGCGAACGACTCCACGTTCGACGCGGTCATCGCGCTGTTCGAGTCCGAGGGCGCCGACGCGTGGTTCATCAAGTCGCCGAGCGAGTACCTGCCGGCGGACACCGCCTGCCCGCGCTGTGGCGGCACCGACCTGAAGGCCGAGGACGACATCCTCGACGTCTGGTGGGAGTCGGGGGTCTCGCATACGAGCGTGCTCGAGGCGCGTCCCGAGCTGCGCCGCCCGGCTGAGCTCTACCTCGAAGGCTCCGACCAGCACCGCGGCTGGTTCCAGTCCGGCTTGCTCACGAGCGTCGGCGCCTACGACGTGCCGCCGTTCAAGGCGGTCCTCACGCACGGTTTCATCGTGGATGGCGACGGGCGCAAGATGTCGAAGTCGCTCGGCAACGTCATCTCACCGACCGACGTGGTCGCCAAGTCCGGCGCCGACATCATCCGCCTGTGGGCGTGCTCGGCGGATTACGGCCAGGACATCTCCGTCTCTGACGAGATCCTCGACCGCACGAGCGAGGCGTACCGCCGCATCCGCAACACCTTCCGCTTCCTGCTCTCGAACCTCGCCGACTACGAGCCCGCGGATGCGGTCGCGTGGGACGATCTCGAGGAACTCGACCGCTACGCCCTCGTCACGCTGTCCGATCTGATCGACCGTGTGACCGCGGCGTATGACGAGTGGCGCTTCCACATGGTCTACCGTCACATCTACGACTTCTGTGGCACCGATCTGAGCTCGTTCTACCTCGATGTGCTCAAGGACCGCCTGTACGCCGAGGGCGCGACATCCCGGGAACGACGCAGTGCGCAGACGGTGCTCGCTGCGATGCTCACCGCGATGGTTCGCCTGGTCGCACCGGTACTCACGTTCACCTCGGAGGAGATCTGGCAGTTCATGCCTGAGTCGATGCGCGACGGCGCCGTCTCGGTGCAGCTGGCCGGGTGGCCGACGGTGGAAGTGCCTGCGGCGGCGGCGGCCGGGCTCAGGGCCGAGTTCGCCATCGTGCTCGAGGTCCGCGAGGCCGTCACCAAGGCGCTCGAGGACGCGCGCAACGCCGGGGTGATCGGGAAGAGTCAGGAGGCGGCTCTCGTCGTCACCGTGTCGGCGGGGCAGGTTGCCGCGCTCGGCGCCCGACCGGCTCTCTCCGACCTGTTCATGGTCGCGTCGGTGACGCTGGCCGAGGGCCCTGAACTCGGCATCGCCGTCTCGCGTGCGGCGGGGGAGAAGTGTCCCCGGTGCTGGAACATCAAGACCGACATCGGGACCGATCCCGGACACCCCGACGTTTGCGCCCGGTGCGCCCGCGTGCTCGCGTGACTCTGACGCGGTAGGGGCGGGCGTGCCGCACTGGGCGCCGCTCCGGAGTGGGAACAGTCCCGCGATGGTACAATCAGGTACGAGGATGCGACCCCCGCACTCATGTCGGGGGTCGCATCGATGAACGCTTCCGTTCCCGCCGTTTCGACCGGAGGGCATCGCATATGGACGCTACGACGCTCGCACGCCTCAAGGACGCTCTCGAATCGGAGCGCGCCCGGCTGGAGCACGAGATAGCGGATCTCGAGCGAGACAGCGCCACCAACCTGTCGGACACCTCCGGCGAGAACAACTATCGCGACCACATGGCCGATCAGGGCACGGCCACGTTCGGCAAGGAACTCGACATGTCGGTCGAGGAGAACGCTCGTGCGATCTACGCACAGGTGATGGCCGCGCTCGAGCGCATCGAGGCAGCCACATATGGCGCGTGCGTCCGTTGCGGCAAGGATGTCTCGCCCGAGCGCCTCGAGGCGATGCCGGCCGCAGCGTTGTGCATCACCTGCAAGGAGTGGGAGGAATCCCGCTAGTGACCCGCACCAGCCTCACGGCCGTGCTCGCGGCCGTCGCTGCGCTCGTCGTGGTACTCGACCAGGTCACGAAGTCGGTCGTCCGGACCGCCCTCGCACCGCCGCATCCGCCGATCGAAGTCATCGGCTCGTTGCTGCGCTTCAACTACACCCTGAACGAGGGTGCAGCATTCGGCATGCTGCCGGGTCACAAGCTGGTCTTCGTCTCGGTCACCGCCGTCGTGCTCGTCGGTATCGCTGTCTACATGTGGCGGTGGCGCCCCACGCGGCTCCTGACCGTCGTCGCACTCGGGTTCGTCGCGGGCGGCGCGATCGGCAACGCCATCGACCGCCTCACTGCCGGCCGGGTCACGGACTTCATCCAGGTGCCGTTCGACTTCCCGGTGTTCAATATCGCCGATTCCGCGATCGTGGTGGGTGTGTCCCTGCTCATCTGGTGGCTCCTGTTCGGGCCGACGCCGGTGGAGTCTGACGAGCTGACCGATGAGGCGACCCTTCAGATGCCGCCGCCTGATGGCGCCGCCGCGGAGGACTGACCGTGCTTCCGGTGCTCGTGAGTGTCGGTCCTCTCCGGGTGTATTCGTACGGGATCCTGTTGGCCCTGGCTTTCGCCGCGTGCTGGGCCGTGGCCCGAACGCACCTGCGTCGTGCCGGGCTGTCGGGAACCCTCGCAGTCGATCTGATCCTGGCTGCTGCTGCGGGCGGCCTCATCGGCGCCCGCGTGCTCTACGTCGTGACGCAGTGGCAGGCCTTCGCCGAGCACCCGCTGTGGGTCTTCCAGCTGCAGCGCGGCGGCATGGTCTTCTATGGGGGACTCATCGGCGGCACCGTCGCCGTCTGCGTACTGACGCTCTATCGCCGTCTGCCGTTCCCGGTGATCGCTGACGTCGCCGCGCTCGCGGTGCCACTCGGGAGCGCGATCGGCCGGGTGGGCTGCTTCATGAACGGCTGCTGCGCCGGCGGGCCGACCGGGGCGTGGTACGGTGTGCTCTTCCCGGGTGGGGCGACGTCTGTCGTACCCGTCCAGTTGCTCGATTCCGGTGCGAATCTGGCCATGTTCGCGGTGTTGACGTATGTCGCGGTCAGACGGAAGCCGCGCGCGGGTACGCTCTGGTGGGCGTTCCTGACCGCGTATCCGGCGTGGCGATTCGCGATCGAGTTCGTACGGGTGAACCCGCCGGTGCTCTGGGGACTCTCCCAGGCGCAGTTCATCTCGATACCGTTGTTCGTCGCCGGTGTGGTCGGCCTCGTCGTGTGGAGCCGCCGACGGCCGGCTCCCGATCCGTCACTGTCCGCGTCACATGAAGGAGAGGCCGCGTGAAGAACAGCGATCGCGGCAGCGCGACGCACACGGTTCGTGGCGAGGAGGCCGGAGGGCGCATCGACGTCTTCGTGGCCGAGGTCGGCCTCGTTCCGAGTCGTGCGCTCGTCCAGAAGCTGATCGAGCGCAACTGCGTGCGCGTCAACGGTCAGACCGTGACGAAGCGCTACAAGGTGCGCGGCGGAGACCGGATCAGCGTCGAGCTGCCCCCGATGGAGCCCTCCGAGCTGATCGCCGAGGATGTGCCGCTCGATATCCGCTTCGAGGACGAGTACATGATCGTGCTGTCGAAGGCGGCCGGCATGGTCGTGCATCCGTCTCACGGGCACTGGTCGGGGACTCTCGTGCATGCGCTCCTGGCTCACTCGGACGACCTGAGCACGCTCGCGGGTGAGGAGCGCCCGGGCATCGTGCACCGGCTCGACAAGGACACGTCCGGACTCATGATGGTCGCGAAGAACGACGACGTTCAACGAGCACTGCAGTCGATGATCCAGCAGCGACTCGTGAATCGTCGCTACGCGGCTCTCGTGCACGGCCGCATCGTCCCGGACACGGGGCTCGTCGACGCGCCGATCGGCCGTCACGCGAAGGACCCCCGGAAGATGTGGGTGAGCGACGCGGGCGGATCGCGTCAGGCGGTGACGAGCTTCCGGACCCTCGAGAGGTTCGAAGCCGGCGGTCTGGACGACGGCTACACCATGATCGAGTGCAAACTGCAGACGGGGCGCACGCATCAGATCCGCGTCCATATGGCCTATATCCAACACGCCGTCGTCGGCGATCCGCTCTACGGACGCATCAAGCTCAAAGAGGACCTCGGGCTCACGCGCCAGTTCCTGCACAGCTACTCGCTCGAGTTCGAGCACCCGGTGACAGGCGAGCTGATCGCACTGGTCGAACCGTTGCCGGAGGATCTCGCCGGTGCGCTGCGCTCGATCGAGGACCGGAGCGACGGGCGCACGGTGCACGGCGACGAAGTCCTGCCGCTGGTCCTTCCCGCCTGATCGTATCCGCCATGCTCGCGCCTCCCGGGGAATAAGCCTGGAGGAAGCCGTCTCCGATAAGGCGGGCGAGTCATGCGGGATGTCCGGGATACAGTTCCTCAGTCGGTGCGCGTGGTCGGCGTGTATGTCGCGCTGTCCCTGACGTGGATCCTGCTCTCGGATGCGGCGGTCGGAGCGTTCGTCTCCGACCCGGCCCACGCCCAACTCGTGAACACGGTGAAGGGGTGGGCGTACGTCGCGGTCGTGGCGATCGTCCTGTTCGGCATCTTGCGCGCGGACGAAGCGCGCCTCAAGAAGGCCGATGGTGAGCGGGCCCGGGCCGAGGCGCGTATGGCGCGGATGCTCGAGGCCGTGCCCAGCCCCGTGATCTTCCTGGATGCGGACGGGGCCGTCACCTACGCCAACCGCGCTGCGGAACTCGTCACGGGCATGAGTGCCCACGATCTCCGGGGCGTCCCTCTCGGGTCCCGCGAGTGGCGTTTCCGGGACATCAACGGGATGCCCGTCCTGGACGACGATCTCCCTCCCTATAAGGCGCTGCGGACCGGGATCATGGCGTCGGATGAAGTGGTGTCGTTCGAGCGGGGCGACGGCGCCCGCGTCTGGATATCGGTCGACACGGTCCGCCCGCTTGCCGCCGACGGGCTCGGTGACGGTCTTCTGGTCACCTTCGCCGATGTCACGGACAAGATCGCCCCGCAACGCCGTCTCGAGCGCCTGAACCGCCTCTATTCCGTGCTCGGAGAGGTGAGCCGCCTCGTCGTCGCGCTGCCTGGCGCACCGGACATCCTGCAGGATGT